>NZ_UCNJ01000025.1 GCF_900473965.1 Synechococcus sp. UW179A
TTTCTATCACGCTAGTGATACGAAGAAAGCCACCCCGGAGAGGGTGGCTTTTTTTTGCCTCGACGCGCTTTTGCTGCTGTCAGGCTTAACTCAGCATTGGTTTTAATCCGGGTTATTGATCTTGGAAAGATCAATGTCGCAAAGTTGTTGTGCCACTGAGTGGTTGCCAGGGTCTTGATGCGGATTGCCCTTACGTATGCAGAAAATAGTGTTCATTCCTGACCGCTGGGCTGCATCGCATTCGCCTGGATGGTCGCTGACAAACAGCACCTGATTGGATTGAACGCCTAGTTTTTGAGCAATGTTTGTATAGCTTTGCTGAGTCAGCTTGGGTCCTGTGCGTGTGTCAAACCAATGGCAAAAACGATCTGTGATATTTCCTTCGCTGGTATGGGCGTAAAGGAGTTTCTGAGCATGAATGCTGCCGGATGAGTACACGGCAAGACTGATGCCATTGTTTTTCCAGACATCGAGCTGTGGTCGCACATCACTGAATAAGGGTGATTTCAGCTCGCCAGATAAGTAGCCTTTTTCCCAGATAATTCCTTGCAATTCTTTGAGGGCTGTGGATTTTCTGTCTGATCGAATCAGGTGCTGTAAATACTCTTCCACCTCCCCTGTTGATGGTGGCTTTTGCCTGGTTTCACTCAGCATTGTTTGGCTGTGTGGATCCGAATCAGTCCACCATTCCTCGATGGCTTCATGCACTATTGCATCAATCTCTTTATCGCTTGGTCTGCACATCAATGCCGCTTTCATGTTCTTTTGGGCGAAAGGAAACAGCGTTTTGCTGACGAAATCGATGGGGCATGTTGTTCCTTCGATATCCAACACGATGGCCTGAATCACGAGTGACTCCCGAGTAGTGATTGTCTCCAGGTGAGTTCCAAGAGGAATTCAAGGATTTCGGTGTGGCGACGAGCTTCTCTCAGGTCGTCGCCCCATGCGTAGAGCCCATGCCCTGAGACCAACAGTCCATGAGGGGCTTCACTCATCCGCCCTGCTGCTGCTTCGCTCAGTGTCTGTAGATCCTGGCTGTTGGCAATGATCGGCACGTTGACTCTGGTGTTGTGGGTGGTCACCCCTTTGATGCCTTTCAGCATCTCCCAGCCCTCAAGAGTCACGCTGCCTTTGTCCAGCTCCGTTCTCGACAGCAGAGTTCCTGACAAGGAATGGGTGTGCAGTACGGCCCCTGCTCTGCAACAGTGAATGATGCGCAGATGCAGCAGCGTTTCTGCACTTGCTTTGCCCACTCCTCGGATGACGTCACCGCTGCTGTTCACTTCGATCAGATCTTCGGGTTGAACCGATCCCTTATCGACTCCGCTGGGGGCCATTAACAATCTCAGAGGCTCACGTGAAGCCACAACGCTGAAGTTCCCCCCCGTGCCGTCGCACCAGCCTCGGCGATGCAGCAGCTTGATCGTGGCTGAGAGTTCTTCAGCAGCCTGAACCAACGGTTGCGAGCCTCCCACTTTCCCGTCTTCTCTGTCCTATCGCATCCGAGTTTCAGGATTGGCAGGTGGGGCACCAATGGGTGCTGCGTCCCGCAAGCTTCACCCGCTCAATTGAAGTGCCGCAGTTCAAGCAGGGTTGCCCGGTGCGTCGATAGACCGCGGCCTGCCCTCCGTAATTGCCGTTGACGCCCTCAAGGTCACGGAAATCACTGAACGTTGTGCCTCCAACGCCGATGCTGATCTCGAGCACGTGCACAAGGCTTTCGCAGACTTGTTCAAGTTGTTTGCGGTTGAGCCTGCCTGCTGGTGTTTGGGGTGCAATGCCTGCTGCGAACAGGCTTTCATCGGCATAGATATTTCCTGCTCCTGCAACAAGTGATTGGTCCAGCAGAGCTGCCTTGATCGAACGTGTGGACCCTTTCAACTTCTTCTGTAGATAACCAGCGTTGAACTCTTCGTTAAAGGGTTCCGGCCCTAGTCGCTTCAATCCGGTGATCACGGAGTCGGTGGCGGTGCCCTTTGGTACCCACCACATCTCTCCGAAGCTGCGTACGTCGACGAAACGCAGCTCCTGCTCCTTCGCATTCCAGAAGCGCGCCCGTGTGTGTTGACAAGGTTCTGTGGGTTCTTCGTGCCACTGGAACTGTCCGGTCATGCGTAGATGTACACCCCAGCAACCACTGGGCTCTCCGGTGTTGGGATGGAGCAGCTGAGCGATCAGATATTTGCCACGTCGCTGCCAGTCGCCAACTGTCTGACCAGCAAGCCCCTGGCAAAACGCTGTCGAACCCCCAGGGCTGGCCACAGCCCTCTCGCGGAGGATTTCGGCCTCCTGGATAACAAAGGATTGGAGACGGCTCGCCAGTCCCCGGCGAACCGTCTCAACTTCCGGAAGTTCCGGCAAGAGACTCAGGCCGGCTCGAGTTCGTCGAGCGCGAAGTTGTTGGTGTTGATGCCACCATCTGAACCCTGCAGGCCGTTGTAGTTGACCTGTTCGAACCTAACCACGACTGGGTAGCGGATGCCCGACGTGTCGATTGAGGCGACCTTGCCGACATCGTTGAACCAGAAGGACTCAGGGCGCTTGATCCGCACCATGTCACCGCGGGAGATCGCCATCGCTTCGTAGCAATTAAAAGCTCATTGAGCGTATCTCTAGGTCCTTCCCTGCAGTGCCGTTGCGTCACACAATGTCGCCCTGATCCGCCATTTGCCGGCTCTGCGCCATGCCAGCATCCAGCCTCCGGAGTGCTGCCTGCCTTGCTGCCAACGAATATGGAAACTCCAGTTCTGGAGCTGGATCTGCCAGATCCTGAGCAGGACGACATCAGCACGATGGAGTTTCTGGCTCGCTTGGAACAGGCCTGGGCTGTCTGTGACAAGTTCGATCTACAGACTGAGATCTGGCGTGGAAAGATCCTCAAGGCTGTTCGCGATCGTGAAAAGAGAGGGGGAGAGGGACGTGGTGCAGGATTCCTGCAGTGGCTCAGGGAGCGGGAGATTAGTAAGACCCGGGCCTACGGTTTGATCCAGCTTGCAGAGTCAGCGCAGGAGATGCTGGGTGAGGGCGTGCTCGAGGAGACCAGCGTCAATCAGTTCTCCAAACGCGCCTTTATGGAAACAGCTCAGGCGGCTCCTGAGGTGCAGCTGATGATCTCTGAAGCTGCCAATGAAGGGCAGGAGATCACTCGCAAGCAGGTCCGACGCCTGACCGATGAGTTCATGGCCGCCACGAGTCCTCTGCTCCCTGAGGAAATCCGGCAACGCACCCAGGAGAATCTGCTGCCACCAAAAGTTGTGGCGCCGCTGGTGCGTGAGTTGGCCAAGCTGCCGGAGCCACAGCAGGAGGACCTGCGCAAGGTGCTGCGCGATGAGCCTGAGCTTGATCGCATCAAGGATGTGACCCACACCGCTCGATGGATCACCAAGGCCACGGAATCCAGTGTCGCCGTCCGCGCCTTCCAGCAGGGTGAGCTTGATCTGGAGAAGGCGATGCAGGAAGCGCAGCGGCTGGATGCACTCGGATTGCTGGCTGATGCAGTCGGTCAGGCTCAGTCTCTGGAATCGGCAGTGCTCAAACTGCATACTTCTTGGCGACGACTGGGTGGTTTGCAGGAACGGCTTTGGGTGGAAAGTGGAAGCAGTACGCCGTACCTCCGGGATGTGCTCTCGGCGCTGCAGAGTCTCAGCGGTGCAACGTTGCGGGTGTCTCTGGGCGAATTGGCTGGAGGGAAGCGGGTGCGACTCCAGTTGGTTGAGGAATCACCGGATCAGCTGGATCCTCCTCCGATCCACTAGATCTGGGGCTCGGTAGGCTATGCACACCATCTATGGAGTGCTTTGGACCTGCTGCTGGATGCGCTCAAGCGCCATTACGGCTGGTCCGATTTTCGGCCAGGACAGCGTCCCGTTGTGGAGTGCCTATTGCAGGGTCAGGACTGCTTGGCAGTGCTGCCGACCGGTGGGGGAAAGTCGCTTTGCTACCAGTTGCCTGCTCTGGTGAGATCAGGGCTTGTGGTGGTGATCTCACCATTGGTGGCCCTCATGGAGGATCAGGTTCTCCAGTTGAGACGTCGAGGCATCGCAGCGGCCTGTCTTCATGGAGGAATCCAGCTAGTTCAGAGACAACAGACGCTCTCGCAGCTCAGCGACGGATCTCTGCGGCTGTTGTATCTCGCGCCGGAGCGTCTTCAGGGTGAAGCTACCCGTGCCGTTCTGCAGGAGCATGCCGCCAGAGGCCATCTGGTGGCGCTCGCTGTGGATGAAGCCCACTGCATCAGCGCCTGGGGGCATGACTTCCGTCCTGATTACCGCCGGTTGGGTGAGTTGCGAGCACTCTGTCCAGGGGTCCCTCTGGTGGCCCTCAGTGCCACAGCTGCCCCCAGGGTCAGGGCAGATCTTCTCCGTCTTCTGCATCTCCGGCGGCCGCTGATCCAGGTGGGATCGGCTCGGCGTCATAACCTGCACTACGCCATGCGACGGCGGGTTGGAGATCCCCTGCAGGATGTCATGGAGGCCTTGGAGAATGCCCGCGGCGCCTGTCTGATTTACGCCCGCACCCGTGTTTCGGTGGAGCGCTGGACTGAGCGTCTCTGTGCCAACGGGATTAAGGCCATCGCCTATCACGCCGGTCTTGAGCCTGATGTTCGGCATCGGGCTCTCGAACATTTCCTGGAAGCGCAGGATCCTGTGCTGGTGGCCACTGTGGCTTTCGGTATGGGGGTCGACCGGCCAGATGTCGGCTTAGTTCTGCATCTGGATCTGCCGAGTACCCCGGAGGGTTATCTGCAGGAGTCAGGTCGTGCCGGGCGGGATGGCAAGCCGGCTCACTGTCTGGTGCTGTTCTCGCCGAGGGATCGAACCAGTCTTGGATGGGCGATGCAGAGTGCACTGCGCCGTTCATCCGCCAGCGATGCCGTTGAAGAGTCGCGTCGGATTGAGCTGGCGCAGCAACAGTTGCGACGTATGGAGGCCGTAGCAGAGGGTGAAACATGCCGAGAACAGGCTCTGCTGCTGTCCGTCGGTGAACTGGTTCCTCCCTGTGGGCGTTGTGATCGTTGTCTCTCCGGTGCCTCGAGGCAGGACTGGTCTGACCAGGCCACGGCTGTCTTGGAGTTGCTGGCTGAGGTTCATGGCACAGACGCTCGCAGGCTGAGCGAACGGCTCAATGCTGAAGAAGGGCGCTCGGCGCACTGGGGATGGCTCACGCGGCGGCTGGTTCAGGAGGAGTTGATCCATGAAACCGATGACGGCAGCCAGCGCCTGTATCTGAAAGAAAGCGGCCGGCGCTTTCTACGCCATCCCTGGCCTTTGCACTACGCCGCTTAGCCCGTGTTCAACCCTTTGCAGCTGTACAGCGATCCTTGACGAGCGACTTCTCGAATTCAGACTGGGGTGCGATCCAGCTTTTCCACATCCCGTTCGCGCCAGTTGCATTGATCTTCCTGGCAGAACAATTCACAGCCACGTAGAGAGATTGTCCATCGCTGTTCAGTGTTGGAGCCACCTCGCTTCCACCCATCGACTGCCAATTGCCCCAGTCGACCTGAAGTGGGCCGTAGGTGCGCCAGGACGCTGGCTTCGGCTGAACGCTTGTTGTGGTTGCCTGGCTCGCCTTGGCAGTTGTTACGGGTTTGACAACCTGGGGCTTCGCAGCCACGGGTTTCGCAGCCTCTGATTTCGCAGTTGCTGGTTGGGCCGCTGAAGGCTTGACGCTCTCAGGTTTTGACTGGGCCTGAGCTGGCTTCTGCTCAACGGGCTGGCTCTCGGTTGCCAAGGGTTGCCGTTCAGCAGCTGTTGTCGACGTGGTAATCGATGTGTTGCTGTTGCTTTCGGTGGAGCGCAGCATCAGCTGGGTTCCGATGTTGACCTGATTGGGATTTTGGATGGCATTGATGTTGATCAATGACGTGATCGGGATGTCGTAGGCCCTCGCGATCTGAGTGAGCGTTTGGCCACGGGCCACGGTGTGGGAGATGGCATTTGGCTTGGCCTGAATCGGCACTGGCTTCGCAGCGGCTTTGGGCTTTGCCTGAGGAAGCACCGCGTTGCTGGGCAGCTTCAGGGTCTGACCAATCTCAACATGATCAGCACTCGACAGTCCATTCAGGGCCATCAGCTGACGCTCACTGACTCTGTACTGCGCAGCAATGTCGCTGAGAGTGTCACCTGAGCGCACGTTATGGCGGCCCTTTCCTGCTGAAACGCTCCCCGGTAGCCGAAGTGTCTGACCGGCCTCCACATGATTTGAGTTTCTGATGCCGTTCAGGCGCATCAGACTGTTTATCGAAACGCCGTAGCGAGCGGCAATATCTGAAAGGGTCTCTCCTGACTTGACCGTCACGTTGGCGCCATGACTGGCGAGTGGTGTCAGGGCCATTGCGGCCAGGACGGTCAGGAGGGTGCGGCGCATGCGTGTCCGTTGGCTGGGCGAAAGATAAGGTGCCTCCCGTGGCGCGCCAGTCCCAGGCTGTACTTATTTCAATGCTGGTTAGCTCAACAAACGACGGAATGTTTCCGGCTTCAGGGTGTAAGGCGGATAGCGCTGAGGAAGATCAAGCCAGAACGGACGCCGCAGCACAGATCGCTCATGGGAAAAGGTTCTAAATCCTGCTTCTCCGTGATGGGCTCCCATCCCGCTGGCTCCCACTCCACCGAAGGGCAGATCGGGGACGCCACATTGCATCAACACGTCGTTGAAACACACACCACCTGAGCTGGTGCTGCGCAGCACCAGCTCCTGGTCACAGTCGTCACCGCCAAATAAGTAGAGAGCCAGCGGTTTGTCCTGCTTCTGGATCCTTTGTATGGCCTCATTCAGATCGGTGATCTCCAGTACTGGCAGCAGCGGTCCGAACAGTTCATCGGCCATCAGCGGGTCCTGTTCGTCTTGAACGCTGATCAGAGTTGGTGCAATTCGGCGTCTGATCGGGTCCGACTCACCGCCGAGCAGCACACGGCCTTCGTCTTTGGCCTGGTTCAGCAAAGCCTCCAGTTGGCCGAAATGTCGGTCGTGAATCAGACACGCCAGTGATTTGGATTCAAGTGGATCGCTGCCGTAAAGCTTCAGCCGTTCCTCGGCGATGGCTTGCAGCAGAGGCGCACGCATCTCTGATTGGACAAGCAGATGATCCGGCGCGATACAGGCCTGACCCGCATTGAATCCCTTCCCCCAGACCAGCCTGCGTGCCGTGATGGACAGATCGGCACCAGGCAGCACGATCGCAGGGTTTTTGCCGCCGAGCTCCAGAGTGACCGGCGTGAGATTGGCGGCGGCCCCCTCCAGCACCTTGGCTCCGATCTTGCCTCCGCCAGTGAAGAAGATGTGATCGAAGCGCTGCCTCACCAGTTGAGCTGCAACAGCTCCATCGCCGTTGACAACCTGAACCAGATCGCTAGGGAAGTGCTTGGGCACGAGCTTCTCGATGAGCTCTGCGGTTGCCGGGGCATGTTCAGAGGGCTTGATCACGGCGGTGTTGCCGGCCGCCAGGGCGCTGACAAGAGGCCATAACGTGAGGCCGAACGGCAGATTCCAGGGGCCAATCAACAGCACGCATCCGAGTGGCTCACGGATCAGATCGGCACGGCCGGGCTGCTGTACCAATGGAACACGGATTCGGCGTGGACGCATCCAGGCCCGAAGTCGTCGTTCAGCGAGTTTGAGTTCCTGTAGCAAGGTCACAACTTCTGCCATCCCCTCTAGGTCTGGCTTGGCAAGGTCATGGCGAAGGGCTTCGAGAATCTCTGACTCGTGTTGTGTCACAAGCTCACGCAGGCGCTGAAGCTGTTCACGACGCCAGGTTTCCGGCCTGGTAATGCCTTCCAAAACGGGTTTGCGCAGGCGTTCCAGGTCGGTTTCGGTGAAAGCTCGTGCAGCGTTGGCCTGGACCATGACGGGGATGAGCGTGCTGAGTATGGCGTGCATGCTCGCAGTTTCGTGGGCTCAACCGTTGGCGTAGGGATGACGTTGAGCACGATCGCCACTACACCGTGATCAGAGGCAACGGCCTGATGAGTCAGCAGCAGCCGTGGTGGAACGGTGCCGTCATCTATCAGTTGATCGTGCGCAGTTACCGCGATGGCAATGGGGACGGGATCGGAGACCTGCAGGGGTTGGCAAGCCGACTTCCCTATCTGCGTTGGCTTGGGGTGGAAGCGATCTGGCTGACGCCCATCTATCCCTCACCGCTGGATGACGGTGGATATGACATCACCGACTTCAAAGCGATTCATCCGGATCTGGGTGATCTTTCAGCGTTCCATCGTTTTTTGACGGCCGCGCATGCGCAGGGCCTCAAGGTGGTGATGGATCTGGTGATGAATCACACCAGCACCCTCCATCCATGGTTTCAGCGCGCTCGATGGGCACCACAGGGCAGCCCTGAGCGTGAGATCTATGTGTGGAGTGATGACCCGCATCGTTATGCGGATGCACCGGTGCTCTTCCGCCATTTCGAGTCGTCGAACTGGGAATGGGATGAGGTGGCAGGTCAGTACTTCCTTCACCGTTTCCTGCGCCATCAGCCTGATCTCAACTACGCCAATCCCTTTGTCCAGGAGGCGATGTTGGATGTGGTGGATTTCTGGATTGATCGTGGTGTCGATGGCTTCCGCCTTGATGCGGTGCCTTTCCTGTGTGAAGAGGAGGACTCACGCTGTGAGGGGCTTCCTGAAACCCACGCTTTTCTCAAGCGACTGCGCCAGCGAGTGGATTCCCATGGCCGGGATGTTTTGTTGGTGGGGGAAGCGATCCAGCCTGTTGGCGAAATCGCGCCCTATTTGTTGCAGGATGAACTCCACGGCGCCTTCAACTTCGCTCTGACCGCACACCTCTTTGCTGCGATCGCCAGCGGCAGTGTGGAGAATCTGCGTCAGTGTCTTGAGGAGGCACAGAAGGTCGTTAGTGGCTGCCGCTGGGCCTTGCCTCTGCGGAACCATGATGAGCTGTGGCTGGGAGATGGTCACCTGATCCCGGAGGAGGTGATCCAGACCATCCGTGCCGGTCTGCATCAAGGACAGGGACATTGGCTCAACTGGGGAATCAACCGTCGCCTTGCGCCATTGCTCAATGGAGATCCTGGATCTAACCGTGTTCTTCACGCTTTGCTTTACAGCTTGCCGGGGATGCCATGCCTCTACTACGGCGATGAGCTGGGCATGGGGGATTGGCCAGGACTGCGCGACCGCGATCCCAATCGCACGCCTATGGCCTGGACTCCTGCACGTAACGGGGGGTTTTCAACTGCACCTGATCCGTTGCTTGTGCTGCCACCAATTACTGCTCCCGGCTACGACTACCGCGTTGTGAATGTTGAAGTGCAGAAGCAGCTGCCTGGTTCACTGCTGAACTGGCACCGTCGCATGCTCACCTGCCGGCGATTGTTGCCGGCGCTGCGACATGGCAATTTCGAGCTTCTGAAATGTGCCCACCCAGGTGTGATCAGCTACGTGCGCTGTGACGGCAGCATGACGGTGCTGGTGGCTGCCAACCTTTCGGCGGCTGGGGCCTCTCTGCACCTTGACCTCAGCCGCTGGAGCGGTGTGCGCACGCGTGAAGTTTTCTGGGGGTGTGAATATCCGCCTGCTTCGGAGGATTGGTTCGTTTATCTGCCAGCCCATGGATTCAGTTGGTGGCTCATCGGTGAAGTGGAGGATGTGAACTCCGAGCGATCAGTGAACACTGAGTTAGTGAACTCCAATCAGTGATTCAGTTCCAGAGGTGTGCTGTTGGCGTGGCCGCACTGCTCAAGAATTTCATTCACCAAAGGAGTCAATCGTTGCGCTTCATCGCGGTCGACCATGGCCAGCCGTGTTCGCCGGGCCAGCACGTCTGTGACGCTTCTCGCCTTTTCGGCTTCGACGGCATGCCGTAGCTCTCCTCTGCAGATTGGCATCACTGAGCTGAGAGGTTCCCGCTCTGCTTCTGACCAACTGTTCACTAGGGCCTCCGCATGGAGGCCATGACCGCTTTCAAGATGTTCAATCTGTTCCGCTTGCTGCGGCGATTTCGGCAAAAGATCCTGGAGGGTTGACCGTTGTGCAATCAGACCGTTTGGGGTTTGCAGTGGATTGGCGTCAGCGCCGATCAGGGGCAGTTCATCGGGCGCTGGCAGTGACTGTCCGAGTTGCTTCTCAACGGCAACGAGTGTGTCGAGAGCCATGGGACGACAGGTGGTCCATTTGCCTCCCATCACGCTCACCAGACCGCTTTGCAGCGTCTCCACCTCGTGCTCACGCACCACACGGCTGCTGTTCATGTCGGCATCGGCAGGCTTAAGCAAGGGTCGCCCTCCAGCCCAGCAACTACCGATTTCAATGCTGTTTAGGCCTGGGAACCATCGCTTCACGTAGTCCAGGAGATAGCTCTGCTCTTGATCGGATGGCACAGCTGCTTGCTGTTGGCTGCAAGGCGTGTCGGTTGTGCCCACCAATGTGCTCCCGAAGAAGGGCAGCATGAACAGCACCCGGCCGTCATCGGTGGACGGCAACAGCAGGCCAATTTGCTGTGGACAGAGTCGCTGCTTCAGCACCACATGCACTCCGCGGCTGGTCAACATGCGTTCCTGGCAATCGGGTTCGGCCATGCGCCTCAGCACATCGGCATGAATCCCAGTGGCGTTGACCACCACGCGGGCTTGCCAGCGTTCTCTGTGTCCATCCGGGCTTTCGCTGATGGCCCCGCACACCTTCCCATGGCTGTCTTTTTCCAGCTCCACCACCGGGGTCCGCGTGCGGACCACCGCCCCGTGCTGCTCGGCGCTAAGTGCCATCAGCAGGTTCAACCTGGCATCGTCAAACTGTCCGTCGCTGTAAGCAACCCCACCGCGGATATCGCTGCGCAGATCGGGCAACGCTTTCTGTAGCAGTGCTCGAGACATCAGCCGGCTGCTGCCGATTCCCGAACGGCCTGAGAGGGCGTCGTACATGCCGAGCCCAAGGCGGTAGTAGATCTGGCCGAAGAGCCCGTCTGTGGGCAGAGCCAGCTCAAGGCGATGGGCAAGAAATGGCGCCTGTTTCAGCCAATGACCGCGCTCCAGCAATGCTTCACGCACCAGTCGAAGCTGAGCGGTGTCGGCGGTTTTGAACGCTAGTTCGAGATAGCGAACACCTCCGTGCAAGAGCTTGGTGCTGCGCGAACTGGTGCCGCCACCAAGGTCATGGCCCTCGAGGAGGGCCACCTTCAGCCCGCGCTGGACGGCTTCATAGGCCACGCAGGATCCAGCGGCCCCACCGCCGATCACCAGAAGGTCGAAGCAGTTGTCATTCATGCCAGCGCAGGCTCCTTGAGATGGCGTCACTCCATTGCTTCAGCCAGTTTTGGCGTTGTTCGCAACTGAGCGAGGGATTAAAAACGTCCGCCTGCTCACCGCGGAGGGATTCCAGACCCTGCAGGCTGTTGATCACTCCGGCCTGAACGCCTGCCAACAGCGCGACTCCACGGGCGGTGCTCTGTAGATAGGCAGGACGTCGGACCCTCAGTCCGGTGCTGTCGGCCTGGGCCTGCAGCAGTGGATCAGATGCGGCCGCGCCACCGTCCACGGCCAGCTCTCCGAGCTCCTGGCCAAGGGACTGCTCCGCGACCTGAACCAGTCCTGCCACCGAGAGCGCAATGCCTTCGAGGGCTGCACGGGCGATTTGTCCGCGACCGGTGTCGCGGGTCAAGCCGATTAGAAGTCCGCGAGCACCAGGATCCCAATGCGGTGTCCCCCAGCCTGTGAAGGCTGGAACGAGCATGACTCCTCCCGAATCTTCAACGCTGAGGGCCAGCCGGTTGACGTCTTCAGATCTCTCGATGATCCCCAATCCGTCTCGGAGCCACTGCACCACCGTGCCGGCGTTGAAGAGACTGCCCTCAAGGCAATAGGTGGGCTCACCCTGGTCGTCGGTCCAGCCGAGGGTGCTCAGCAACCCTGCATCACTGCGATGAATGGTGCTGCCCGTATTCACCACAAGAAACGCACCTGTGCCGTAGGTGCATTTGGCTTCGCCTGGTTCTAGGCACAACTGGCCCAGCGTGGCGGCTTGCTGGTCGCCGAGTAGGGCATGGATCGGGACTCCGGCAAAGGGGAGTCCCGATGCAATCGTTCCAAAGTCGCCGCGGCAGGGCACAAGCTCCGGCAATGCGCTCAGGGGTAGGCCTGTCCGTTCGCAGAATGCATTCACCCACTCCCGTTTTTTCAGGTCCATGAGCAGAGTGCGGCTGGCATTGCTCATGTCCGAGCAGTGCCGGCGGTTCCCGCTGAGGTTCCACAGCAACCAGCTCTCCACCGTGCCAAAGCAGAGATCGTCGTTGGCGGCAGCGCTGCAGGCGCTTTGTTCATGCAGCATCAGCCAGCGGATCTTGCTGGCGCTGAAGTAAGGGTCTAGGAGTAGTCCGGTGCGGGCACACCATTCCTGCTCCAGGCCTTCCTCTTTCCACTGCTGACAGATGTCCGAGGTGCGGCCGTCCTGCCATACCAAGGCCGGGCCGCAGGGCTGTCCATCGCTGCGGCGCCACAGGATCGTTGTTTCCCTCTGATTGCTAACGCCGCAGGCCACAACAGCATCTTTCTGTTCCTTGCTGATGGTTTGTTCCAGGCGCTCCATCGCCAAGCGCTGGCTTTCCCAGATTTCGCGAGGGTTCTGTTCCACCCATCCGTCTGCTGGGTAGCTGATGGCTAGAGGAGCGCTGGCACTGGCAACGGGGAATCCACGCGGGTCAAACAGGGCGGCGCGAGAGCTGCTGGTGCCCTGATCCAGTGCGAGAAGGAGGGGCGTTGCTGCCATGGCCTAGTCGTTTTTCAAGTGCTAGCGGCACTTGTCGGCTGTCGCCACATGATGCGCTGATGTCGCATCACCAGGGCATTGTTGCTCTTGGGCAGGTTTTCATCGATCAAACCTGAGCTGGCCGAGCTCTTTAGAGCTGACGCAACTCAACACCAGAGCAGACGTTCTGAGGAGCAATCCATGCTTGATTGCCTCTGGACTCAACACCGGGTGCCTGGGTGTTGAATGAAGCCCTTGTCGAGACTTGAACTCGAGACCTCTCCCTTACCAAGGGAGTGCTCTACCGCTGAGCTACAAGGGCTTGTGGTGGATGGGCCGGGTTGGATTTGAACCAACGTAGGCAGAGCCAGCGGATTTACAGTCCGCCCCCATTAACCACTCGGGCACCGACCCGAACCACTCGAAGAACTTACCAGTCGGCCTGGCGATCCTTTCAGTGATCTGTGTCTCTCGTTGGTTCTCGATACGATCAGGTTCAAAAGGAATTCTCGTAAGGCCATGCGCCTGCTGCTCCTGAACGGCCCCAACCTCAATCTGTTGGGGCAACGAGAACCTGGCCTCTATGGACATCAGACGCTCGAGCAGATTGAGCAGGATCTGCATCTGCGTGCAACGGCAGCAGGTGTGCAGCTGGAGTGTTTTCAAAGCAATTTCGAGGGTGCGCTGGTGGAACGCGTCCACCAGGCCATGGGTGTTGTGAACGGGATTCTCGTGAATGCAGGCGCCTACACGCACACGTCGATTGCTCTGCGTGACGCTCTGTTGGGAGTGGCGATTCCTTATGTCGAGCTTCATCTCAGCAACACGCATGCCCGAGAGGCCTTTCGCCATAACTCGTTTCTGGCCGATCGTGCCGTTGGCGTGGTGAGTGGCTTCGGGCCCTTCAGTTATGACCTGGCCTTCGATGGCCTGCTGCATCACCTGCGCAGAGCTGCCCTATGACCATCACCTCGTCGGTGACGAGCATCCGCTGGCTGGCAGCACCCACCAGCCGTTGCTGGGTTGAGCAGGCCATTGCCAGGCCGATGGAGGTGCTGATCGACCATGCTCATTGCGAACGTAAAGCGGCTGGGGCGGCTGTTCAGCTGATGTTTCGCTATTTGTGCGAGCCAGGCCTGGGCGAGGCTCTCAGTCCGCTGGCGCGGGAAGAGCTGGAACACTTTGAACGGGTGTTGAGGCTGCTCAAGGACCGGGGACGCTATCTTGAACCCCTGCCCTCTCCCGGTTACGGAGCATGGCTGGCCAAGCAAGTACGCCGAGGAGAGCCCGAGCGCATGCTCGACTCATTCCTGGTTGCGGGGCTGATCGAGGCCAGAAGCCACGAGCGCATGGCCCTGCTCGCTGAACACAGCCCCGATCCAGATCTGCGCTCGCTCTACGGTGACTTATTGAAGAGCGAAGCCCGCCATTTCGGCCTCTACTGGGTGCTTTGCGCAGACCGTTATCCCAGGGATGTGATCGTGCCTCGGCTTCAAGAGCTGGCCGCGGCGGAGGTGGATGCTTTGCGCGGTGAGCTGGCTGCACCGGAAGCTGTGCGCATGCATTCAGTTGGAGTTGATGCGTGATCAGGGATTGCCTGTCTATTTCCAGATACTGCAAGGCTTTCAGGTGTTCGAGAATGGCGCGACCGCCAGACTCGGGAAGTTCGTAACGAGAGTCCAAAAGAAGTCTGAAGAGACACGCCATGGAGCCTGGGTCACTTCTAGAATTGACCCAGTCACTTTGCAATGTCGATGCCAGACCCTGTGATCGCTGTTGCAGATTCGCTGCAGGCTTTGCGTAACGGCACCACTGATGAGCAATGGGATGGCCTCAAGTCCAACCCTTTGGTTCGTGACCTAATCGGTCGTTGTGCTGACCTAGAGGCCGCGATGTTGCTGGATGAACAGGCCTTGGCAGCTGAGTTGCCCTGCAGGACTGCATCGTTGAAATCCGCTGTCGACGCTCGTTTGCTGCTGGCGGCTTGAGCGTCTACGAGGTCTTGAGGCGGGGATAGCGATCGGCGATTGCGTTTCCGGTGAATTCAGCAACCCATCCGTTCGGATTGTTGAAAAACCTCAATGTGCAGAAATAGGGCGTTTCTCCCATATCAAACCAGTGAGGCGTTCCAGCGGGAACGCTGATCCAGTCATCGGTTTCACAGAGCACCTGCATCACTTCATCGCCAATGTGCAGGCAGAACAGGCCGCAGCCTTCCACGAAGAACCGCACTTCGTCCTCTGCATGGACGTGCTCATTCAGAAACTTGCGGCGCAGGGACACACGATCCGGATGATCGGGAAGCACCCTGATGGCATCAACGCTGGGGTAATGCCCTCGAGCCTGGGTTCGTTCGATTTCGCTTTTGTAGTTTTCCAAAATCTGTGCGGATGAGGCGTTGGTTTCGGGCCGATGCTGGGTTTGCCAGCGTTCGAAGCCAATGCCGCGTTGCTTCAGTAGATCCTGAATTTCCCTGCCCTCTCGGGTTTTCAGCAGGATGCTGTTGGATTGGGCTGAATAGAGAGTCAGTTCGCTCATGGGCCAGAAGCAATCCTGAAGCAGCGCATCAAAGCTGTTGCCACCCTGTTCAGCATGCTGGATGGCTGGTTGGCTTGCATTGCCGTTGTCCGTCTCGTCCGAGTGTTCTCCAGATCAGCTGGTGTTGGTGGGCGTAGGCCCCGGGGATCCTGAGCTGCTCACCGTGGCTGCAGTTCGAGCGCTGGAAGCTGCTGATGTCGTTGCCCACCCCATTGCTCATGAGGGGGCTGAGGGCATGGCTCTTGCGATTGCGTTCCGCTGGATCCGGCCTGATCAACGCTGCCTGCCTCTGTTGTTCCCCATGGTGAATGAGTCTCAGCCACGGATCACAGCCTGGAGACAGGCTGCTGATGTTTTGGCCGCAGAGGTCAAATCCGGCAACCGGGTGGTGTTGCTTTGCGAAGGGGATGTGTCACTGTTCGCAACCGGGAGCTACGTGCAATTGGCTCTGCGGCGCCATCACCCTGATGTGCCGTTCCGTTTGATTCCAGGCATTCCCTCGGTGTGTGCCGCCGCTGCCGCTGCCGTCGAGGGATCTCTCGATGTCCCTCTGGCGTTTCAGCAGGAGGGCTTGCTCATTCGCCCCTGTCCTGAGACCAATGCCGAGTTGATCGCCTTGCTGCAGAGTGCGCGCAAGACCTCCACGGTACTGGGTTTGATCAAGCTGGGACAGCGTTGGTCCTGGGTGCGAGCAGCTCTGGAGCAGGAGGAGCTGCTTGATCGGGCTCTCTTTGCGCAACGGGTTGGTTGGCCTGATCAGTGGGTGGCAGCGGCTCATGCGGTGCCCGACGATGTGAGGCCCTACTTCTCATTGCTGCTGATCCGTCAGCAATGGCCTGAGGTGTTGCCTTGATCGCCGCTTTGCAACCGTTGACACCCCTCCAATGGCTTGCGCTGGTGCATCCGGTATTAATCATCCTATTTGTGTATCCGGTGATCGGCGCCACGATTCGACTTGGGATTCTGGCCAGAGAGCGTCGTCTGGAGATCAATCCCATCGCCCCAACCGTGCCTGTTGAACACGTCGATCACGGTCGATGGGCAACGGCTGGTTTGCTCGTGGCTGTGCTGTTCGCTTTGAGTCATGACCTGGCTGCCGCAGATGCAGGACTGAGCAGCTGGGTCCTTGCCATCCTGCAGGCATCAGGGGTTGTGTTGGCGTTTTTGGCCCTGTTGCGCACCCGTCGGCTGGCCCTGCGGCTGCTCTTTGCCTGGAGCTGTTGGCTGTTTCTGCTGCTGATCACGATCCAGCCTTTGCTAGTGACTGATCGTGCCCTCGCTGCCCCTGCGGTCTGGCAGTCGCACACCTGGGGCGGACTTTTGTTGCTCGCTTTTCTGCTGCTGACCATGGCCTGTCAGCGCGAGATTGCCGGGCGCCTGTGGGTGCGCCGTTTGCATGTGTCTCTCAATGTTCTCGTGGCCCTTTTGCTGGCGACTCAGGCGATCACAGGGACCCGTGATCTCTGGCTTGGCTGAGTGTGGAGGCGGGGGGTTCTGTGGCATCAGGCAGCGATGGAACGGACGTCGTGAGGGAAGGATGAACAGACGGCTGATCAGGACGATCAATGCTCGCCACTCAGGCGTTGCCTGGCGTTCCGGCCAGCAGTAAGGCCGGCAGAACAACCAGAGAATGAGCTGTTGTCGTGCCGTGTCGCTGAGTTCCTGCCAGCGAAGCGCTAGTTGATTGCCTTTGCTGGTCTCCAGTTCAACGGGCAGTGCCTGCACGTCGTCAGTCCAGCGAAGCCTGCCGATCTTCGCTACTGCTGGCATTGCCATGGCTGCCTCTAGCTCCACACCGCTTTCGCTGAGGGCTGTAATTCGACACGGTCGCCACTCCCCGTCGCCGTCTTCCAGCTCTGCCGGCAAGGACACGGCTTGCCAAGGTGCCGGATCCCGTGCGGGTGGATCCCAGCAGGCACGCAGTGCAATCCAGAGGCTGAGCAGGTTGATCACCGCCCAGGTCAGGCCAAGCGGCCGGGAGTCAAGGATCTCGCTGTCTAGTGATGCCGTTGCCACCAGTCCAAACAGGTTGACAAGGTTCAGCACCAGCAGCACCAGTAGGGGGATCACCAGCACGATGCTGAAGCTGCCCCGATTGCGTTTCTGGTGTTTCGGTGTCACACGAAAACCACCGATATGTCCCATCAGATTGGTGAACACCGTCAGCGTCAGCGGCACCGTTAGCACCCAGCCGGTGAGTTCGCTGAGCAAGGCTGTGCGGGAGCCGCGGTTGATCCAGCCGATGCTGAGCAGAAGTGTTGCCCAGAGTGGCAACAGCATCCGGAGGGCTTCACTGGTGCTGATCAGGATTGGAAGAGTGCCAAGCAGGCCGTAGCTGAGTGGCATCAGCATCAGCACCAGCCGGGGCATGTTGTTGAACCAGTGCACAACGCCTTCGAGATAGGCCATCCGCTCGCCAAAGCGGAGGTCGCCCGGACCCAGTGGACCATCACGCAGTCGCAGACTTTGCAGCGTTCCATTCGCCCAGCGTTGGCGCTGACGCACAAAGTCGGCCATGGTTTCCGCCGCTAGGCCCGCACTGAGCTTCTGTTGGAGATAGAGCAGTTTCCAGCCCTTGCGACGCAGCCGCAGCCCCGTTACGAAATCTTCTGAGATTGCCTCTTGCTTGAATCCTCCGACTGAATCAATGGCGCTGCGTCGAGCCAGAAAAGCAGTGCCGGCGCAAACCACTGCGCCCCAGCTATCGCGAACGGGTTCGATCCATCGATAGAAGCTCTCTTCATCGGGCAGTAACCAACGCTCCATGCCCAAGTTCCGCATCACAGGATCGGCATTGATGAAGGTCTGCGGGGTCTGAAGCAGCCCCACCGAGGGGTCCCGGAGAAAGCCAATGCAGCAATCGAGAAAGTTTCGTTGCGGAATGAAGTCGGCGTCGAGCACCGCCACCAGCTCGCTGCTGCAGTGCTTTAAGCCGTCATTGAGATTGCCGGCTTTGGCATGGGTGCGAGCCGGTCGATGGCGGTAATGGCAGCCGTGCTTGAGAGCCAGTTCTTTCACCTCGTCTCGGCCACTGTCATCCAGCACCCACACGCAATGGTTCCGATAGTTCTGATGACTACAGGCGATCAGGCTCCGTTCCAGCACCTCAAGGGGTTCTCCGTAAGTGGGCACGAGAATGTCGACCGTCGGCCTCCAGTCGCTGTTCTGCCACTGGTCTTGCAGCTGCTGCACCGTGCCTCGACGGTCGGGAAAGCGACGCCAGGCCAGCCATAAGGGCAAGAGTCCTGACAGGAGCAGCCAGGCTTCAGCAGTCAGCAATAACAGGCTTAACCCCGTGCTCAGGTTCGTGCTCAGGTTGAGGCTGCTGGTGATCCGCCAATGCAGATACCGGGCGGTCAGCAGGCTGATGAGCAGGATCAGACTGCGTCGTTTCCAGATGGGGCTTTGCTGCTCAGGCTGTCTCCTCAGCCAAACAGGCCATACCAGCACCATCAGTGGCAGCCAGTTCAAGCCAGCTGCTCCTGCTGTTGTTGAAGCAATGTCAGTGCCTGATCAGGGGTGGTTGCACGCATCAGCTTCTGGCGGAACTGAGACGCTCCGGTGAATCCTGTGCAGGTCCAGCTCATGTGTTTCCGCGCGATCAGCAGGCCGTGAGCTCCCCGCGAGTCAACCAGGGCCTGCAGTTGTTCAGATGCCAGCATCAGGCGTTCCCGCGGACCGGGCGTGAGAGGAATAATGCGTCCGCTCAGCGCCGCATCGATCTGACCTACCAGCCAGGGAGCGCCCATGGTTGCTCTCCCCACCATCACCCCATCGGCTCCGGTTTTCTCAAGGCAGCGCAAGGCGGCATCAGGACTATTGACATCGCCGTTGGCGATGACCGGAATGCTGAGGGACTGCTTGATCAATGCAATGGCTTCCCAGTCCGCGGATCCACTGAAACGTTGTTCTCGCGTACGACCGTGAACGGTCAGCAGCGTTGCACCCGCATCCTGCAGCTGCCTGCACCAGGACACTGCCACTTGATGAGACCCTGCAATTTGCGGCTGATTGCACCATCCCAGGCGTGTTTTCACGGTGATAGGCACGCCAACGGCTGAAGCTACGGATTCCACGATCCGGCAGGCCAGATCTGGATCGCGGATCAGGCCGCTGCCACCGCCCTTGCGGGCGATTTTGCGGACAGGACAACCCATGTTGATGTCGATCAGAAAGGCACCGGCGTCCTCGGCTCGTTGGGCTGCATCGGCCATCGCCTCGGGTCTGTGATCAAACAGCTGAACGCCGATGGGCCCCGTTTCCTCGCTCAGCTCCTCGACTTTGCCCCTGCCGTGGCCCAGCTCAAGGCTGGTGGCGTTCACCATTTCCGTGAACAACAGAGCATCTGGCGCCCAACGTCTCACCAGAGCACGGAAAATTTTGTCGCTGACTCCTGCAAGTGGAGACTGCAGCACGTTGCAGCGCAGAAAGCGCTCAACGCTGCTTCCACTCAACCGCAGGCCCCGAACCATGGGATTTAATCAATTCGCCCATTCTCGCCAACACCAGGCCCCAGCGTGGTTTCAGGCTGCAGACTTATCCAGTCCAAGCCGGCTACGGGTGTTGCGAACCTGGGTTTCGATGGCGTTGCGGAGCCAGGCTTGGTTGGACCAGTCTTCATAGAGGGCCAGTCGCTCCACTTCCTGCATCAGATCCAGCGGTAGCTGAAGGTTCACGTTCTGAATGCTGTGGGGACTGGCCAGTCCCCCCTGGTGGGGAGCGTCGAGATGAAGCACTTGCACCTTCAAAACCTGAAGCCTGGTGCCAGCACGGGGTTGGCGGTGTCGCACCTGACGCACTGTCAATCGCACGGAGCAACCCGCACGAATTCGTTGCAGGCCTCTGTTGCCAAGAGGAGCGTCACGACGGTCGGCAAACACCGGAGTGCTGATGCCGGTCTTGCTGCTGTAGCTGAAGCACACCATGCCCTGTGCATCCCAGGGAGGTGGAGACACTGCAGCGCTAGGCAGGTTTTTTAGCAGACGTCGGCGATCGCGTTTGGCGGTTGTCATGACCTCGTCTGGAAGCCGAAAAATCAGACGCTGCAGGCGCGCATCACTAAGAAGTGACGTCTTCGGTTCCAGTGCTGTGTCGAAGACGTACATGCGTCAGAAGTTAATAGAGGTAATCAAGGGTTGTTGTGGTATCAGGGCTATGGCAACGGCTGTGGATGACAGCATGCGGCGATGGCATCACATTCCTGGAGTCTGAGCCGGACCCTTCTGATGGTGATCCTCGAGGATCGTCTCAGCGATCGATTCGTGGCCTCGCTGGTCTGGGAGCGATTGGGGTATGTCCCCCCTGAGGCTGGTGAGGGGCCATGGCTGTCCGGACCTGCAACCCCCGCCGCCTGGAGAGAGGCCTTTCCGGAAGCCCCGCAGGTGATTGCTTCGCGGCCCGCTTCAGTGCGTCTGACCCGGTCGATTCCTAAGGAATCCAAACAGCTGCTGAAGCAGCAACTGCAGTTCGGCGGCTACCGCATCACGGAGCTCTATCCAAGGCGCACGCGCCGTGCCACCGCGGTGAACTGGTTGCTGGCCTGGCTGGTTTCAGCTGGTGAACAGCTGCCAGAAGACGGGGCTCTGCCAGCTCTGCTCGATGCTCCGGCGGATCCTGTGCAGGGGCACCCAGGCGATCCGCCGGTGCAATGAGCTTCACACCTGAATGACCACTTTGGTGCCCTTGATCGTGTTCTCAAACAGCCAGCGGGCTTGATGCGTGGGCATGCGTACACAGCCATTGCTGCGGGGAACACCGAAGGCCTGGCCGGCATCTTCCTGCCATGGAGCGCCGTGCATGCAGATCATCTCGTTGGCGGTGATGCACATCGCATAGGGCACACCGGGTGCGACATAGTTCCGGCCGCGCATGGTCACGGAGCGATATTTGGTCAGCACCTTGGCTTCACCAGTGGGGGTTGGCGTGGACGCTTTGCCGGTGCTCACGGGGATGACCCGCACGATTTCATGGTTGTTGTCGTAGACAGTGAGCTGTTGATCTGAGAGGTCAACCACCAGGGTGGCGATCAGTTCGAGCATGATGGCTTGACAGCGGGTGCACTGATCTACCGCTAGCTGTCTCGCTTGAGACTTACTGGTCTCACTCGGAAAGAATTCCAATTCTTGTCGGTGAAATGAAAAGTCGAGCTGCTTCCGTTCCAGGGCCTCATCCCACCGACAGACGCCTCTGTACTGTCAAGACTGTTCTTGCTGTAGACCTTTTTGGCGCCTCCCGTCGTCGCGATTATCGGGCGCCCCAACGTTGGTAAGTCCACGCTGGTGAATCGTCTCTGCCGCAGTCGAGAGGCGATCGTTCATGACCAGCCCGGTGTGACCCGTGATCGCACCTATCAGGATGGCTATTGGGGGGATCGGGAATTCAAGGTGGTCGACACCGGTGGACTGGTGTTCGATGACGACAGTGAGTTTCTGCCTGAAATCCGTGAGCAGGCTGCGCTTGCTCTTGAGGAGGCCAGTGTCGCTGTGGTGATCGTTGACGGTCAGCAGGGCCTTACGGCATCGGATGAGGCCATCGCGGAGTTCCTGCGCGGTCAGCGTTGTCCAACGCTGCTCGCCGTGAATAAGTGCGAGTCACCGGATCAAGGGCTGGCCATGGCTGCGGAGTTCTGGAGCCTCGGATTGGGGGAGCCTTACCCCATTTCTGCAATTCACGGGGCAGGCACTGCAGAAGTGTTGGATCAGGTGCTCACATTTCTGCCTCCAAAGGATCAGGAGGGTGATCTGGAAGAGCCGATTCAGATGGCCATCATCGGCCGTCCGAATGTGGGCAAATCAAGCCTTCTAAATGCCATTTGCGGTGAGCAGAGGGCCATCGTGAGTCCGATTCGAGGGACCACTCGCGACACCATTGACACCAGCATCGTGCGTGAAAACCGTCCCTGGCGCCTGGTCGACACTGCTGGTATTCGCCGCCGCCGCAGTGTCAACTACGGGCCTGAATTCTTTGGAATTAATCGCAGTTTCAAGGCGATTGAGCGCAGTGATGTGTGCGTACTGGTCATCGATGCACTAGACGGTGTCACTGAGCAGGATCAACGCCTGGCAGGTCGCATCGAAGAAGACGGTCGGGCCTGCGTGGTTGTTGTCAACAAATGGGATGCCGTGGAGAAGGACAGCCACACCATGACGGCCATGGAGAAGGAGCTGCGTTCCAAGCTGTATTTCCTCGACTGGGCTCCGATGCTGTTCACCTCAGCGCTCACTGGCCAGCGTGTCGACAGCATTTTCGCCCTGGCGGTTCTGGCCGTGGAGCAGCACCGTCGTCGTGTTAGCACCTCTGTGGTCAACGAAGTGCTGAAGGAAGCCCTCAGTTGGAGGAGCCCGCCCACAACCAGGGGTGGACGTCAGGGCCGGCTGTACTACGGCACCCAGGTGGCAACTAGGCCCCCCAGTTTCACTCTGTTCGTGAATGACCCCAAGCTTTTCGGTGACACCTATCGACGCTATGTCGAGCGTCAGATCCGTGAAGGGCTCGGGTTTGACGGCACTCCCTTGAAACTGTTCTGGCGAGGGAAGCAGCAGCGTGACGCCGAAAAGGATCTGGCCAGGCAGCAGAACCATCAGGGCTGAGCAGCATGGATTGGCTGAGGCAGATTCCGATCGGGCAATACGTGGATGGTGCCGGTGGTTGGCTGCGCCAGCTGGATCCCCGTCTGAAGCTGTTGTGGGTTCTGGTGTTTCTGCTGACGCCGGTGCTGGCAGGTCCGCTGTGGCGAGTGGCGCTTGTGGTAGCCCTCCTGGTGATCACGTTGGTGAGCGGACTGCCAGTTCGGCTGTGGTGGCGCTCGTTGCTGCTGGTCAGCGTTCTTGGTTGCGCAGTGGGATTGCTGGCCATGTTGCTGCCGACTGGTGATCCTGGAGCCAGCTTGCACCTGCGGCCACCGGGGGAGATTTCAGGCCTCACGCTGACCTCGCCCTCCTGGGAGTTGATTCGCTTGGGGCCTCTTCAGTTGGGATCTCTGAAACTTGGCCCGCTTGTGGTCGATCGCCGCTCGGCTGAGCTGGGGTTGAACAGCGCCACCTTGATCGTGACCGTTGTCCACAGCGTGAATCTGATGTTGCTGTCTACCCCCAGTGAGGAGTTGATGTGGTCTCTGAGTTGGTGGCTGGCTCCCCTTGCTCGGCTTGGCGTGCCGATTGATCGACTGAGCTTTCAGTTGCTGCTGGCCCTTCGCTTTCTGCCGTTGGTTCAGGAGGAGCTCCAGAACTTGTTGCGCTCCCTGGCTAGTCGTGCTGTCAACCTGCGCCAGCTCGGTTTCAAAGCTTCCTTTGCTCTGGTGCTTTCAGTAGGGGAGCGCCTTTTGGCCAACATCCTGCTGCGTGCTGAACAGGGTGCCGAAGCGCTGCTTGCTCGAGGTGGAACTTGGTTGCCTGCTGATGCGTTTCGTCCAGATCAGGCCACGAAGAGTGCCGCCTGCAACATTCTTAACGGGGTGGCTGCTGTGGGGCTTATCACTGTTCTGGTGCTGCGCGGAAGGTACGGTGCTCTTTGATCCCTGTTTTCAGGCTTGTGAGCGCTGAGGGTTATCTCAACCACCCCACCTTTGGGATGCTCTACAGAGTGGCCCCTGCCGGGGAAGGTCGTGACGTGTACGCCACGTTGTATGCCCAGCGCATGTTCTTTCTCGTCACTCTGCAGCCTCGAGGGGCTCAGTTCGAGGTGATTCCCTATCTGGATGCGCGTCATCACGCTGAGTTGAATCTCGCCCGGCGTCGCCGGGATTCATCGGAGGATTACGGCAGCTGGAAGCAGTTGTTTGATCAGACCTTCATCTGACCATGCAAGACGGACCGCTCCGGTGACAGAGATTCAGAGTCGCTGGCAGCAATTGCAACAGCGGCTCCCGCAGGGAGTCAAGTTGCTTGCTGTGAGCAAGATGCAGCCTGCTTCAGCAGTTCGAGAGCTTGCCGCTTGCGGTCAGATCGATTTTGGTGAAAGTCGTGTACAGGAGGCCTTGCCTAAGCAGGAAGCCCTGTCGGACCTCACCCATTTGCGCTGGCATTTCATTGGACGGCTGCAGGCCAACAAGGTGCGTGCGGTCGTGAAGGCCTTCAGTTGGATTCATTCCATCGACTCGATGGCACTGGCGCTGCGTTCATCTCGAATCGCACTAGAGGAAGGGCGATGT
Source organism: Synechococcus sp. UW179A (assembly GCF_900473965.1). NCBI lineage: Bacteria > Bacillati > Cyanobacteriota > Cyanophyceae > Synechococcales > Synechococcaceae > Synechococcus > Synechococcus sp. UW179A. Next base: position 24,388 of record NZ_UCNJ01000025.1, read on the forward strand.
CCCTCAGTGCTGTTCCAAGTCAAGCTGAGGCCAGATCCCTCCAAGGGTGGCTGGGACCCTCACTCTTTGAAAGAGGCTTGGCCGGTGCTGCGTGAGTTGCCTGGCCTGAATGCCTCCGGGCTGATGACCATGGCCCCATTGGGACTGGACAGCAACGAGCGTCAGGGCCTTTTCAGGGATTGTCGCAATCTGGCGGATCAGCTTGAGCTATCTCAGTGTTCGATGGGCATGAGTGCCGATTGGCCCCAGGCGGCCGCCGCCGGTGCGACCTGGGTCCGTGTGGGATCAGCCCTATTTGGTGCACGGCCACCTTTAACCCCTGAAAGAAAATGATCAGATCAACGTTGCGAGATGGACATCAATTCATCTGGACACGCTTGCTCACAACTCCCTTGAGCGCTATTCAGGGTCAAGGTTCTGCAGATTTCCAGTGTCGTTGATTTCTCGCCTTCGTGCGGTCGTTGCTGGTGATGATTACCTGGACGGCGATTATGACGAGCTCGACTACGACACAGGTGAGCAGGAAGACACTATGCAGGGCATGTCATCTGCAAACACCAGCGCTCTGGCTCCTCTGGATGCATCCAATCCCTTTGAGATGGACCAGAATTTCTCAGGCTCGAATGTGATCGGTATGCCTGGAATCAGTTCCGGCACTGCAGAGGTTTCATTGATGGAACCGCGCAGCTTTGATGAAATGCCAAGGGCGATTCAGGCCTTGCGCGAGCGCAAAACAGTGATTCTCAACCTCACGATGATGGAGCCCGATCAGGCTCAGAGAGCGGTTGACTTCGTGGCCGGTGGAACCTTTGCCATTGATGGGCATCAAGAGCGTGTTGGTGAAAGCATTTTCTTGTTTGCCCCGAGTTGCGTCACCGTGACCAACGCCAGTCAGGACGAGAGCACCACTCCTACTGTTGTCACTAAGGATGTGGAGCAGGCTTCGGCTGAGAGCAGCGTTGCCCCCGCGCCAGCCTGGTCCGTTTCGGACGCTGCCGCTCTCTGATTTTTCGCTTCGGTGACCGTTTCCGTTGGTGTGATTGGCCTGGGCCGGATGGCCCAGGCCCTGATTTTTCCTCTCATTGAGAGAGGCAAGCTTCAGTCAGCCGATGTCATCGGGGTTGTCGGCAGTCAAGCGTCCGTCGCCAGGTTGACCCCTGAATTGCCCCAGGGTTTCGTTGTTGTTACGGCCTCTGATTCCAGGGCTATTGACGCCTGGAATGCCCCTGTTCAGTTGCTGGCCATCAAGCCCCAGCAGCTTGATGCTGTGGCTGAATGCGTTGGCCCACCTCAACCCGGCCAGTCAGCGCTGCTGATCTCGGTGTTGGCGGGTGTCACGTTGGAGCGTCTTCAGAGCCAATTCCCAGGGCGGGTCTGCGTGCGTGCTGTTCCCAATACCCCTTGTTTGGTGGGTGAAGGGTTGTGTGGGCTGTCATGGGGAGAGGGAATCACGGCGCAGCAGCGTCAGTGGGTCATGGAGGCCTTCGATCCTGTGAGTGAGGTACTTGAGCTGCCGGAGTCGAAGCTGGATGCGTTTCTGGCGTTGACCTCCTCTGGCCCTGCCTATGTGGCTTTGGTTGCCGAAGCCATGGCTGACGGAGCAGTGGCCGCTGGTTTGCCGCGTGAGCAAGCCCACCGACTCGCTCATCGGACACTGGCCGGAACCGCCGCATTGCTTGATCAGCAGCAGCTTCATCCAGCTCAGCTCAAGGACATGGTGGCCTCCCCTGGGGGCACGACGATGGCGGCTCTTCGCAAATTAGAGAACGCCGGTGTTCGGACAGCCCTGATTGAGGCGGTGATTGCTGCCACTGAACATGGGCGAGCTTTGCGCTAAGCCGCAAGCGGAGCTCTTCGCATCAGATCGCCATACAATTGTTCGAGGGCGTCGATGTTGCGGCTGATGGTGTATCGCTGCAGTACTCTCTCGCGGGCTTGTCGACCGAGTTCGCTCGTGAGCACAGGCTGATCGCGCAGCACCGGAAGCAGGGTGCGCAGTTGGCTGGTTACGCCCAGGGTGCTCATCACGATCCCTGCCCCGCCGGCGAGCACTTCTCCATCAGCTCCAGCATCGGTGGCCACACAGGCACAGCCACTGGCCATGGCTTCAAGTAGGGCGAGTGACAGCCCCTCAACAAGGGAGGGAAGCACGAACACCTCGGCGCATTGCAGTAAGGCAATGCGCGTGGCCAGATCTGCTTCATAGCCCCACCAGAGCACGTCTTCGTCGTAGCTGTTTTGAAGGGTGCTGCGCAGAGGCCCTTCGCCGACAATCACCAGACGACAGCCTTCCATCGGCACCAGACGCCAGGCCTGCAGAAGAGCCTCCACGTTTTTCTCCGTAGCGACGCGCCCCATGTAAAGGAAGACGCGCTCCTGGCCGAGTCGGGAACGCACCTGATGCATTGGACTGCCGAGTGGCAGTGCTATTCCAGGCTCTCTTTGTGGGGTAGAGGGAGTCCACTGGTGGGTGTCAACCCCATTGGGGATCACGGCTAGGCGGTCTTCACGCACCCCAAGACGCGCCAGGAATTCAGCTTGTAGATCAGAGAACACGATCACTCGGTCGTACTTGGAGAGTGCCGGTGCGTAGAGCTGATAGGTGAGTTGCTGTGTGCCTGCCGTCAGGTTGCGAAGGCTGGCATCAAAGGGAGGGTGGAAGGTGGCTACCAGCGGCACCCCCAATTGCTGACAGAGCTCCGGCAGTCGGAAATCCAGCGGCGACAGCGTGAGGCTCGCATGCACTAGATCGGGTTGCAGGCGTTCCAGCGATTCCCGCAACTCACGCTGGGCACCCGGTGAGGGAATCGTGTAAACCTGCGATTTCACCAGATAGGGAAGGCTGACATCCGGATCATTGGCTAGAAGCGATGTGCTGCTGCCGGGTGCCTTCGGATTATCGAAGTGAATGAAACTGGTCTGATGACCCCGTGCCCTTAGGGCCTCGGTTGTACTGAGCCCATAGGTGACATTGCCGCAGAACGGAGTTTTTTTGCCTAGCCAGGCAATATGCGTCACCGCCACCGTTCACAAGCCATGGCCGACGCTAGCAGCGCTGCCAGGGCTGTTCGAGCAAGGCGGCAATAAGAGCCAGCAGGGCGAGCAACCACAACACCGGACTGAGCCCGATGCTGCTGACCAGAGTGCCTGCCAGCACTAGCGGCAGACTGAGGGCGATGTTGATCAGGTTGTTTTGAAGGCCAAAGACTCTGCCTCTCTGGGATACCGGAGTGTCCTCCTGGATGGTGGTCTGCGCCGGAATGGCAACGAGTGCGGCTCCAATGCCGAGGATCCCGCAGAACGCCAAAGTGCTGTTGAGCGAGCCCTTGAACTGGCTGAGCAATACGAGTGAAAAGGTGATTAAGCCAAGGCCTGCTGATGTGAGTCGGCGCCGACTGAAGTGATGACCAAGTTGGGCCATCATCACGGCGCCAAGGGCCATGCCCAGTCCGCTCATTGCTAGCAACATGCCGAAACCAGAGGGACCAAGACTGCGAATCAGGCCTGCCAGCTGAAGGGCCAGAACATAGAGAGCGGCCAATAGGCTGTAGAGCAGCACCAGGTGAACCATGGCGTTGCGCACCGTGGGGATACGCTTCAGCACCTGCAGCCCTTCTCCGATTTCGTGCCACACCGATCGACCATCGTTGTGGATCTCCCGTTCCCGGTGGCGGACCGCCAGCAGGCTCAGGGCCGCCATGCCGTAACAGAACGGCAACAGAATGAACTCTCCACCGCGTATGCCAACCGTGCTGAACAGATGGTTCAGTCCTCGCAGGATCGGCTCACCTAGCGCGAAGCCAACGATGGTGGCTCCCATGCTGGTGGTTTGGTAAAGCGAGTTTGCGGCCAGGAGGTGTTCGCCAGGCACAAGCAAGGTGATGGCCGCCTGTTCGGCAGGTGCAAAAAACTGCGTAAGGATCGATTCGACAAACGTCATGCCGATCAGACCCCAGTAGCCCCAGGGCAGTCCAAGGATCAGGGGACCTGGAATCAGGAACAGAGGGGTCAGCATCACCATGAGTGCCCTCAGTCCGTTTGAGGCCACCATCACGCGCCGTTTGGGCCAGCGGTCAACCCATACCCCCGCCACGCTGCCTAGGACCATCGCCGGCAGCGTGTTGGCTACGAAGATCCCTGTGGCCAGAAGGGTGATGACCTTTGTGCGGGTACTGATATCGAGGCCGTAATCGGAGGCCACCTCCGCAAGAACGCCGTTCTGCTGTGTTGTGAGCAGCAAGTGCTGATCGATCAGAAAGACCATCAGCACGATGTAGAACTTGTCCGCCAGTTGGGAGAAGATCTGGCCGATCCAGAGTTTGCGGAAGTCGCTCAGGCGCAACACAGCCTGGAGACCGCGGCCTCTCTCGGGATTGTTGCCGGTGGGTAGGACCGGCTCTGGACTGTTCAGTGGGGATCCGCTCAAGGTTCCAGCAATGATCGGGTCATGATCGCTTACGGCGATGGCATGCAGTTGCCGACCATCTCCAGCGAGCGCACCGGGCGGGGCAGATGGGTGCGGCACCAGCATTCCAGGACAGCCAGGAGCTTTAGCCACACCGGACGTGGGCCCATCAGTTCGCCATCGCGTCTTCTGGGCAGTTCTGCCCTGGGCAACCGTTGCAAAAGAGCCAGCTCGGATGGGTTGAACTGCAGTGTGGCGCCCGGTAGGGAGCCGATCGCTAGTCCCTCTTCAGGGAGAAGGCTGCAGCGCCATTCCCACTGGCCAATCGGAGGAGCCAGCTCTGCTCCGGTGCGGCAGCAGATTTGCAGTGGAATTCCATAGCCGCCCAGCGCCAGCAGATGGACTCCCGCCTGCACGAGCATGGCCAGGCAGAGATCTGGGTCGGGTTGGGTGGAGCGGCTCAGGGTTTCCAAGCTTTCGAGGTGAATTAGCACCGTCTCCAGCATTCCGGGAACAGGGTCGCAGTCGCTCACAAGGGCAATCGCCAGTTCCGCCAGAGCCTGGGCTGCTGCCAGCGTTTCCAGTTGTTTTGCAACACCGCTGTAGTTATGCACGACCTGAAGCTGCCGCACCCGCTTCAAACTGCGACGACCCACCACCTGCAGATTCAGCAGGGTGAGCGGAACTGCAGCGGCAAGGCTGCTGCGTGGTTTGCGTGCTCCGGGCACGGCCAGGCGCACGACACCCTCGTCATCACTCAGCAGGGTCAGCAGTCGGTCATGCTCGCCGAGGGGGCCCACTTTGAGGGCCAGTCCCGTCAGGCGCTTGTCCCCACTCATCGCTTTTGCCGCAGGGCCTTCACCAACGCTGGACCGTGACTGGTGCCCAGCGCGATTGCTCCTGCTTCCACAAGATCAAGGGCCTGCTCAAGCTCTCGGATCCCGCCGGCGGCCTTGATGGCGCATCGGCCTCGGGTGAGCTGCCGCAGTTCTCTGATCTGCTCCGCTGAGACTGCAGCCCCGAATCCGTTGCCGGCCTGCAGCGATGCAGCGCCTGCATCCATGGCGGCCTCGGCGGCTAGAGCCAGCTGCGCTTCATTGAGCTGATTCACATCCAGCACCACGGTCATGGGCAGATCCAGTGCTGCGATCGCCGCCAGTTCCTCGGCGAAGCTGTTAGCTCGACCATTCATAAGCGCCGACCAGTCCGGTGTGACCTCCAGAGCTTCGGCCCCATGGGCAGCCGCCCATTCGGCTTGGGCCTGTTTCAGCTCGGCGGGCAGCGCCCCAAATGGGAAGGCAACTGTGGCGATCAGCTTCACCGGACCCTGGCCTCCCAGGCGCCTGCGCACGACTTCCAGGTGAGTGAGACTGACGCAGACACCGCCGAATCCCAATTGGCGGGCAGCGTCGCAGAGCGTGAGCAGTTCCTCCTCCTGCAGCAGTGGATTGAGCAGAGCCTGGTGAATCAAAGGGGGGATGTCCGGCAGGTCCTGCCGGCGCGGTGACTTGGTCATCGCTGAGCAAACGACGGATCAAGTCGTCACGAAAGGTTCAGTTGCGTGCCTGGATCACTCCATAGCCACCGTGGTTGCGCCGATAGATCACCTGGAGCTCGCCGCTTTCACTGTCGCGGAACAGATAAAAGTCATGGTCGATGAGATCAAGCTGAGTGCGGGCATCATCCAGCGTCATCGGCGGCATGGCGAAGTACTTACGCCTCACCCCCGGACTGGGCAGCTGAGCCTCCTTCCCCTCGAGCAGTGAACCGTCTATGGGGCTGTCATCCAGCACTGCTTCAGTGGTTGGGGTCTCGCTGGCCCGGTGGCCATGGCTGTGGTGATGGTCGCTGTGGCGTTCTTTAAAGCGTCGCAACTGCCGTGCCAGCTTGCTCGCCACTAGGTCAATGCTGGCGTAGAGATTCTCACTGCGCTCCTGGGCACGAATCACTGTGCCATTTGCGAAGACGGTGACCTCGGCCGTCTGCTGAGGAACGCGGGGATTGCGGGCCACCGATAGATGTACATCCGCTTCTTGAACAAGATCGTTGAAGTGATGGATCGCCCGATCAAGCTTCGTCTCGGTGTAATCCCGTAATGCGGGAGTCACATCCAGATTGCGACCATGGATCAAGAGCTTCATGCATCCCTCCGGTGCCTGCGCCTAACGGAAAGCTAGTGACGCCGTTGAATTCCGGAACCGGGTCTTCGGCATTTCTTTTTCAGCCTGATCAGCTGGTGCCTTTCCAGCAGGCCTGGGATCTGCAGCGCCGCTGGCAGGAGCGTTTGCTCCTGGAGTCAGCAACCGACGCTGATCCAGAAGCGGTCTGGCTGCTGCAGCACCCACGCTGTTACACCCTCGGCCGCGGCGCCAGTGAAGACCATCTGTTGTTCGACCCAGAGCATCCGCCGGCCCCACTGCATCGCATCGATCGTGGTGGGGAAGTGACGCATCACGCACCCGGTCAACTGGTTGTTTACCCGGTGTTGGATTTGCGCCGTCGTCGAACCGATCTGCACTGGTATTTGCGGCAGTTGGAACAGGTGGTGATTGATGTGTTGCAGGTGCTCGGTCTACAGGGGGAACGCATGGAAGGACTCACCGGGGTCTGGATCGATCAGCAGAAGGTGGCGGCAATCGGTGTCGGTTGCCGTCGCTGGATCACACAGCATGGTCTTGCCTTGAACGTGACCTGCGAGCTGGAGGGTTTCCAGTCCGTGGTGCCCTGTGGCATCAAAGGGCGAGCTGTCGGTCGACTTTGCGACTGGATTCCTGATCTGGAGATCGAGATCGTGCAACCTTTGCTGCGCGATGCCCTGGCTGCACGCTTCGAGCTGATCTGGCGCGAGAGCAACCCTGATGCGGCGCTCACCGGTGCACCCTGATTGCCGAAGCATTTCGATTGCCGAAGCAGCCTTGAGGTGATAGGCCTGGGCGACTGCATAGCGTTCCCGTGACTGCCGCCGCTCAATCCACCTGGCATCCAACCTCCCGCGAGCAGGCGGCACTGGCTCACCAGGCTCATGTTCAACGTCTCGGCCGGGTGGATCAGGTCTGGCCCTGGTTGAAATCCCATCACGGTGATGTGATGGCCGTTGATGCTCCCCATGCGGCTCATCCGGAGCGTCTCAGCTATCAACAGCTGGCGGAGCGGATTGATCAAGCCGCTGCCGCATTCCGCAGTTTGCGGATCGGCAGCGGCGATGTCGTGGGCCTTTTCGCGGAAAACAGTCCTCGCTGGCTCGTGGCCGATCAGGGGCTGATGCGAGCAGGTGGCATTGATGCGGTGCGTGGGGCAGCAGCACCTGTGGAAGAGCTGCGCTACATCCTCGAGGATTCGGCGGCCGTCGCGCTGGTGGTGCAAACCGCTGATCTGTTGCAGCGTCTACAGCTTCCGGCGGAGCTGCAGGAGCGTCTGCGTTTTGTGCTCGTGCTTGAGGGTCCAGCTCCTGAGGGTGCGATCGATTTCGATGCTTTTTTGGCCCTTGGCGATGGTCAGGAAGTACCCGATCCAATGACTGGACGGGACCGCGCCTCTGCGCCAGCCACCACGGCCACGATCCTCTACACGAGCGGAACCACCGGTCGGCCCAAGGGCGTGCCTCTCACGCATGCCAACCTCCTGCACCAGATGCGCAGCCTTGCCTGTGTCACCCGACCGGAACCCGGATCACCGGTGCTGAGCGTTCTGCCGATCTGGCATTCCTATGAACGCAGCGCCGAGTACTACTTCTTTTCCTGCGCCTGTTCGCAGAGTTACACCACGATCAAGCAGCTCAAGAAGGATCTGCCTCGGGTCAAACCGGTGATCATGGCCACGGTCCCCAGGTTGTGGGAGGCGGTTCAGGCTGGCTTCGAGGATGCCGTTAAGACATTCCCCGCATCCCGTCAACGCCTGTTGAGGGCTGCCCTGGCCAACAGCATGGCCTACACCCTCGCCCGACGCCGCAGCCGTGACTTGATGATTCAACCGTTGCGCAAGCGCGACCGTCTGAAGGCTGCGGCAGAGGCGAGCCGTCGATGGCCAGCCCATGCACTGGCTTCCAAGCTGATCTGGCCCAAGCTGAGGCAGCAGCTGAGTGGTGGAAAACTGCGCTTTCCGATCAACGGAGGAGGTGCCATTGCTCCCCATGTGGATTCCTTTTTTGAAGCGGTGGGCATTGAGCTCTTGGTTGGGTATGGCCTCACGGAAACCAGTCCGGTGGTGAGCTGCCGGCGGCCGTGGCGCAACATCCGCGGCAGCTCCGGTCTGCCCCTCCCGGAAACTGAGTTCCGCATTGTTGATGCCGAGACCAGGAAGCCACTCGGGTTCCGGGAACGTGGAGTGGTGCTGGTGCGTGGTCCTCAGGTGATGGGTGGCTACCTCGGCAAACCTGAGGCCACTGCAAAAGTTCTTGATACCGATGGCTGGTTTGATACGGGCGATCTGGGCATGCTTCTCCCCGACGGATCTGTGGTCCTGACAGGACGGGCCAAGGACACGATCGTGCTCAGCAGCGGTGAAAACATCGAGCCTGGGCCGCTTGAGGAGGCGCTGGTCTCCAGCCCCTTGATCGAGCAGGTGATGTTGGTGGGGCAGGACGAACGTCAGCTCGGAGCCCTAGTGGTGCCGCGGGCAGATGCGATCAAGGCCTGGGCCAGCTCCCAGGGCTGCGATCCAGGTGATGACCTTGGCGGTCATCCGGGTGATCAGCGCTTGCTCAAGCTGCTGCGCGGAGAGCTGAACCGACTGTTGGCTGACCGTGCAGGATCCAGGGCTGATGAGCGTCTTGCCGGTGTGGCTCTCGTGGAACCCTTCTCGATAGAGAATGGTTTGCTCACCCAGACCCTCAAGCAACGCCGAGATCGGATCACGGACCGGGATCGCTCGTTAATCGAGAGCGTGTATGGCCGCTGAAAGCCATCAGGCCAGGGTCGGGTTGACCATCCGCCGTGGTACTGAGACGCTTGGCGCTGCTTCCCCGCCCCAATGTCTGACGGCACCACTCTGTCGATCAAGCGTTCCATCACCATCCGTGCCGTTGTTACACCGGCCTGGAAGGAAGAGGCCGAGCGTGAGCTGAGCGCTGGCATCTCAACCACCGACCAGCAATTGGCCCAGCTGGAACAGGAGGGTCAGCAGGTTGTTGATGATGTTCGTCGTCAGAGCGCCAACCCCCTTGATCCCCGTGTGCAGGAGCAGGTCGCTCAGGTGCAGCAGCAGGTTGCAGCCAAGCGTGCTGAGCTCGAAGAGCAGAAGCGCAATCTTCTGCAGCAGCAGGCCCAGGTTCGCGATCTTGAAATGGAACAGATCGTGGATCAGGGTCAGCTTGAGAGCTTCTGCGATATTCAGGTGGGCGACAACCTGGTGAGCAAAATGCAGGTTGCGGTGGTGGTGCGCGACGGTGTGATCGAGTCGATCGAGCAGGGCTGAGCGCTGATGGGGGCCGGCCTGCCGGCCCGTAAGATTTTTCTAGTCAGCTCCTCTGGAGACGGTTTTGGCCACCCACGACATCTTCATGCCTGCCCTCAGCTCCACGATGACGGAGGGGAAGATCGTTGAGTGGCTCAAAAATCCTGGCGACAAGGTGGGCCGAGGCGAGTCGGTGCTCGTGGTCGAGTCCGACAAGGCCGACATGGATGTTGAATCCTTCAATGAGGGTTATCTCGCGGCTGTTTTGATGCCCGCTGGCAGCACGGCTCCTGTGGGCGAGACCATTGGCTTGATCGTGGAGACCGAGGCAGAGATCGCCGAGGCTCAGGCCAAGGCTCCGTCGGCTGGTGGATCGGCTCCGTCACCTGCAGCCCCTTCTCCCGCAGCCCCTGCGCCAACTGCCCCCGCTCCAGCTGCCGCCGCTGTACCCGCACCCGCACCCGCTCCTGCTCCTGCTCCCGTTGCGGTTCAACCGCCAGCCGCGCCAGCTGCTCCGGCTACTGCACCAACGAGCAATGGTCGACTGATTGCCAGCCCTAGGGCGAAGAAACTGGCTTCTCAGATGGGCGTCGACCTCAGCGGGGTCCGCGGTAGTGGTCCCAATGGTCGAATTCAGGCGGAGGACGTGGAACGCGCTGCTGGGCGTCCCATCAGTGTGCCCCTGGTCGCAGAAGGGACCGCCGCTGCTGTGAGTGCCGGAGCCGCGAGCGCCACCAAGGCTCCCAGCTCCCCTGTAGGCAACAGCTTTGGTCGGCCTGGCGACACCGTGCCGTTCAACACCTTCCAGGGTGCGGTGAACCGCAATATGGAAGCCAGCCTTGCCGTCCCTTGCTTCCGTGTGGGCTACACGATCACCACGGATCAACTCGACGCCTTCTACAAGCAGGTGAAGCCCAAGGGCGTCACGATGACGGCTCTTCTGGCTAAGGCCGTAGCCATCACCCTCGCTCGTCATCCTCAAGTGAATGCTGCAACCACCGCTGCGGGCATGAGCTATCCCGCCGATGTGAATGTGGCTGTTGCCGTAGCCATGGAAGACGGTGGTTTGATCACCCCCGTGCTGCGTCAGGCCGATCAAACTGATCTGTATGAGCTCTCACGCCAGTGGGGGGATCTGGTGAAGCGCTCGCGCAGCAAACAACTTCAGCCAGAGGAATACAGCACCGGAACTTTTACCCTCTCCAATCTCGGCATGTTTGGAGTGGACCGCTTCGATGCCATCCTTCCTCCTGGCACCGGTGCCATCCTCGCGGTGGCTGCTTCAAGACCTGCCGTTGTGGCTGGAAAGGATGGCTCCATCGCTGTGAAGCGTCAGATGCAGGTCAATCTCACGGCGGACCACCGTGTGATCTATGGCGCCGATGGTGCTGCGTTCCTCAAGGATCTGGCGGAATTGATCGAAACCCGCCCTGAAAGCCTGGCGATCTGAATCATCAGCAGAAGACACTCAGCTGCCGAGCTCAGGGAACCTTGCCACTCTTGATTTGGTGTAGGTCGCTCTGTGTCTGTTCCATCCTTTTCACGCCTGCTGGGCCGTCCCCTGCCGCGTTCCAGTGCAAAGGATGAGCGACTGCCCAATGTTCAGGCATTGCCGATCCTGTCTTCGGATGCTCTGTCTTCCGTGGCCTACGCCACGGAAGCGGCGCTTGGAATTCTGATTCTGGGAGGCAGTGCCGCTCTTCGGCTGTCGCTCCCCATCACGGTAGCGATCATCGCTTTGATCACGATCGTGGTGCTGTCGTATCGGCAGGCGATCTCGGCCTATCCCAAGGGTGGCGGTTCCTATGTGGTGGCCCGCGACAATCTCGGACGCAATGTGGGATTGGTGGCAGCCGCTGCGCTGCTGATCGACTACACCCTCACTGCAGCGGTCAGCCTGATGGCAGGTACCCAGGCGTTGTCTTCGCTGGATCCATCATTTTTGGCCTACGAGGTTCCGATCGCCTTGCTGCTGCTCGTGCTCGTGGGCTGGGCCAACCTTCGCGGGGTCAAGGAGGCGGGGCGAGTGTTCTCCATTCCCACCTATGCCTTCGTGGTGATGATTGTTCTGCTCACGGTTGCTGGGCTAAAGGATCTCACCTTCCATCACGGCTGGAGTCCCGATGCTCCTCCTCTCAAGGCTGCGTTAGAGCCGATCGGCTTGTTTCTGATTCTGCGGGCGTTCAGCTCCGGCTGCTCAGCGATGACTGGCATCGAAGCCATCGCTAATGGTGTGCAGGTTTTTCGGGAGCCTGCTCCAGTCAATGCCCGTAAAACCCTTCTGGTGATGGGCATTCTGCTGTCGGCGATGTTCCTCGCGGTCAGCACGATGGGCTTCATGTACGGGGTGGCACCCAATCCCGACATCACCGTGTTGGCTCAGATCGGTCAGCGCGTCTTTGGTGATGGCAGCGTTCTGTACTGGATCCTGCAAATCTCAACGCTGCTGATTCTGGTGCTGGCAGCGAACACGGCCTTCTCCGGATTCCCGCGTCTGGCGGCAATGCTGGCGGAGGACTACTGCTTACCGATGCAGATGAAGTTGCTGGGTGATCGGCTCGTTTACCAGAACGGGATCGGGGTGCTGGTGGCAATCACGGCGCTGATCATCGTGATCTGCCGGGGTGACACCACCGTGGCCGTCAATCTGTATGCCCTTGGAGTCTTCACTGCTTTCACGCTGTCGCAGCTGGGTCTGGTGCGTCGCTGGTGGAAGCTTCGCGGAGAGGGCTGGCGGGGGCGGATGGCCATGAATGCGCTCGGATCACTCACCACCTTTCTGGTGTTGATGGTGATCGTGGTGAGCAAATTTGAGGAGGGGGCCTGGACCGTGGTGATTGCCATTCCACTGCTGGTGTGGGGGTTGGCCTTGATCCGCCGCCGATACCGGGAGATCTTCACTGCCATTGCTCTCGACCCTGATGGCTCGTCACTGAGGCTGGTTCCCCGCGATTCACCCACCGGGCACCACGCAATCGTTTGGATCGCGGGAATGATGCAACCCTCCTTTGAGGCGTTGCGTTACGCCTGTTCGTTCGCCGATTCGGTGACGGCGGTGATGGTGGTGCAGAAGGAAGAGGATGCCGGCAAGCTCAGCCAGATGTGGGATCGCTATGCGGGCACGGATACCGGTGCTCTGGAGCTGGTGCTGCTCGACAGCCCATACAGTTCGCTGCTGGATCCCTTCTGTGACTTTGTGAAGGAAGAAGAGCGACGGCATCCCGAGCGCACCACCACGGTGGTCATGCCTGTGGCCATTCCCAGGGATCGACTGGATGTGGCTCTGCTCAACCAAAGGGCTCGCAACCTGTTCGAGGCGCTCTCCGACGACCAAAGCAGGGTGTTTTCAATCGTGCGCTACTTCATTCCCCGCTTGGCCAGCAAGGGAGGGTCGTTGCCTTCAGGCAGCATGGATTGATCACGTTCAAGCGTTGTGGTGGATCCAAGGGATCTTCAGCTCAGCTCCTACGACTACCGCTTGCCTGATGAGCGGATCGCGCAGGCACCGGTGGAGCCACGCCATGCAGCACGACTGCTGATAGCACCCCCCCTGAACCAACCCATGACGGAGCTGATGCATCGTCGGGTGTGGGATTGGCAGGATGAGCTGCGTCCTGGCGACCTGCTGGTGGTCAACGACACACGGGTTTTGCGTGCGCGCTTGAGGGTGCGGCGTTCCGGCGGTGGGCTTGCGGAGCTTTTGGTGCTCGAGCCCCGCGGCGAAGGCCGCTGGTTGTGTCTTGCCAGACCCGGTAAGAAATTGAAGCCCGGTGATCAGGTTTGGCTTGAAGCCCTCGAACAGGAGCCCATTCCTCTGCAGGTGTTGGCATCGGATGGCGCAAGTGGTGGTCGCATCATCCAGTTCCCTGCGGCTTTCGTTGATGCTGCAGCGATTGAAAACCTCCTTGAGCGCTATGGAGAAGTGCCGTTGCCGCCCTACATCACGCGTCATGACGAGTCGGATCAGGAGCGTTATCAGACTCGCTACGCCGCCAGGCCAGGAGCGGTTGCTGCTCCAACGGCGGGCTTGCACCTCAGTGACGAGCTCCTGAAGGTGATCCGCAGCCGCGGCGTTCAATTGGCCACGGTGACCTTGCACGTGGGGTTGGGGACATTCCGGCCCGTGGAGACAGAAGATCTCACGGATCTGAGTCTGCATAGCGAATGGGTGGAGGTGACTCCTGAGCTTGTGGAAGCTGTCGTGGCGTGCCGGCAGCGTGGAGGACGTGTGATTGCCGTGGGCACGACTAGCGTGCGGGCTCTGGAGGGAGCTGCGGCCGCAGGGGGTGGCAGCCTGCAACCTCTAAGGGGACCTGTGGATTTGGTGATCCAGCCCGGCTTTCGCTTCCTGGTGGTGCAGGGTCTGCTCACCAACTTTCATCTGCCCAAGAGCTCGCTGCTGCTTCTGGTCAGCGCTCTGATCGGACGCAGCAGGTTGCTTGAACTTTATGAAGTCGCCATTCACGAGGGCTACCGCTTCTATTCCTATGGCGATGCCATGTGGATCGCTCCGGATGCTGTGCTTCCTGGTGTGACGTCACATGCTGATGGTTGAGCAGCTCGGCATCAAAAAAGCCCCGGTGTTCCGGGGCTGAGTGGTGTGCAAACGCTGAGGTTCAGGCTGTGACGGGTTGCTCGATGATCCCGGTGGGAACATCGGCGAACATCACTGAAGAGAGGTAGCGCTCAGCCAGATCGGGGAGAACAACCACGATGGTCTTACCGGCGTAGGCGTCTTGCTTGGCCAGGCGAATAGCGGCTGCGGCTGCAGCTCCGCAGGAGATGCCCACCAGCAGGCCCTCTTCCTTGGCCAGTCGAAGAGCCATCTCAACGGACTCGTCGTTGGTCACCTGTTCCACCTTGTCGACCACGGAGAGGTCGAGGTTCTTGGGAATGAAGCCGGCGCCGATCCCCTGGATCTTGTGGGGACCTGGCTTCAGCTCTTCGCCGTTCATGGTCTGAGTGATCACAGGGCTGTGGCTGGGCTCCACCGCCACTGATTCGATGGCCTTGCCTTTCTCATTTTTGATGTAGCGAGATACGCCAGTGATGGTGCCGCCGGTGCCGACGCCGGCCACCAGAACGTCGATAGCGCCTTCGCAGTCGTTCCAGATCTCAGGGCCAGTGGTCTTTTCGTGAATCTCAGGGTTGGCGGGATTCTCAAACTGCCCGGGCATGAAGTACTTGCCAGGGTCGCTGGCTGCGATCTCCTTGGCTTTGGCGATGGCACCAGGCATGCCCTTGGCGGCTTCGGTGAGCACGATTTCAGCGCCAAGAACGGCCATCACGCGGCGACGTTCGATCGACATCGACTCGGGCATCGTGAGCACGAGCTTGTAACCGCGAGCGGCAGCGGTGAAGGCGAGAGCAACGCCGGTATTGCCCGATGTGGGCTCGACGATCACCTTGCCTTCGGTGAGTTCACCACGCTTCTCGGCATCCCAGATCATGTTCGCGCCGATGCGGCACTTCACGCTGTAGGCGGGATTACGGCCTTCGATCTTGGCAAGAACGGTGGCTTTGCAGTCCTTGGTGACATGGTTCAGACGCACCAGGGGGGTATTACCGATGGCCTGGCTGTTATCGGCGTAAACGCGAGACATGAGGGAGTCGAAAAAATGGCCAATTTTCGCAATTTAGGGAGACTCTCAGTCAGGTGCCTGGCTCTTAAGAGCTTGTTCAAACTCTGTCAATCCAGCAGGCGGTAACTCAGCATTCATCAACTCAGTTTTCCGCTCACGCGTTCTCCAGAGCCAGCTGGAACCGCTTCCAGAGATCCTGCCGTTCCTCAAGCCCTACTGAGACACGCAGCAGATGGGATGGCACATTGCAGCGTTTCGCCCATACAAGCTCTTCGTAGTGAGCAAGAAGCACGTAGGGGCAGACCAGAGTGAAGGCGGTGCCGAGACTTGGTCCCTTGCAGACCGCCAGTGCGTCATAGACCTTCTGTGCCGACTGGGTTCCTCCTTTCAGTTCAAAAGAAAGCAGACAGCCATGGCCAGCACCCGGCCGCTGCAGAGCTTTGAAGTTCTCGCATTCACCCGGATGAAACACCTTCGCTATGGCGGGGTGGTCGCGTAGGCGTTCAGCCAGGAACAGTGTGTTGCGATTGAGCTGGTGCACCCGTTCGACCACGTCTTCGCTGCCCTGGTCGAGGGCAATCACATCGACGTCGGCAAGCTCCGCCAATTGCTGCAAGGCGCGAGCTGATGCGGCGAGCTGATCTCTCCATTTGGAGTGGGGACTCAGCAACAGACTTCCTGCCAGCACATCGCCACGGCCGGCAAAGCTTTTGGTGAGCGAGCTGAAGACCAGATCGGCGTGGGGCAAGGCGTCGATATTGACCCCGGCCCCGATGGTGTCGTCGGCGATCACCGGAATGCCCTGCCGGTGGGCAAGCCTGGCGATTGTTGACAGATCAATGCAGCGCAGCAGCGGATTGCTTGGTAGCTCCACCACCACTGCCGAGGGCTGAAGACGCTCGAGGGCCGCGCTCACGCTGGCTGCACTGTCATCCAGCAGCAGTTCGGCCCCGTTGAACACCACCTGGGGCAGCTTGAGCACATCCACATAGGGAAAACCGATCTGCAACACGGGCCTGTTGGGCCGAATGGCCGAGATCAGTTGAAGTGCTCTGTGCAGAGCGGACATGCCGGAGGGGTGGAGGCTGATCGACCCCCTATCGCAGCGATAGATCCGCTCCAGGCGCCGGATCACATTGCTGCGGGCGTTCTCAGCTGCGGAATCGCTGGCGCCCTGCTCTTGACCAAGGGCAATGGCCGCCAGCCTGGAGGATGCTCCAAGGCCAGTGTGTTGCCAGTAGGCCTTCGCGGCAGGAGTGCTGGCAGCATTGGCAATCAGGCAGGTCAGCCCATGAATGTTGATGAGCTGTGTTTCTGACGATGGCCTTGTCCTGCGGCAATAGGTGAGAGCGGCTTCAGCTGCCGCGCGGTTGGGATAGGGCCAGCTGCTTGCTCCATTGGAGCGGGCAACATTGGAGACCTTCAGCGAAAGCTTCGCTACTTGTGCCACCAGCGGATGCTGACCGAATCGCGGATACACCGCCCGCAAGGCTCCTCGACAAGCTGGATCCTGTTCCTCGTAGGCGATGACATCACTCCATCGAGGCAGGGCCACCGAGACGGCATGGGTGGCATCAGGAAGAGGGTGGCCGAGATCTCTGCCTTGCCAGCAGGGATCGCGCAGCAGGTCGCGCGAACTCATTGGAGCAAGCAAAGTGCCTGGTCGAGATCAGCGATCAGATCCGAGGCTTCTTCACAGCCCACCGAAAGACGGATCAGGCCATCGCTGATGCCCAGTTTCTCTTTGACCTCCATTGACACCGAAGCGTGGGTCATGGTGGCTGGGTGGCAGATCAGGCTCTCCACGCCTCCAAGGCTTTCGGCCATGGTGAACCATTGCAAGGCCTTGCACATGGCGTAAGCCTGATCACGGCTGGCTTCGACTCCGATCGTGACGATGGCCCCACCGCTGCTCATCTGCTGCACTGCCACCGAGTGTTGGGGGTGATCCTGGCGATGGGGATAGCGCACCCAGTTCACCTGGGCATGGTTGGCGAGGTGGTCAGCCAAAGCGGCCGCATTGGTCATCTGCTGTTTGAGTCGCAACGGCAGGGTCTTGATGCCGCGGGTGATCAGCCAGCAATCGAACGGAGAAGGCTGCAGGCCCAGGGCTTTCTGGGCAAACTCCATCTTTTGCTGCCAGGCCGGATCGTCAGTGCAGACCGCACCACCAAGGGCGTCGGAGTGTCCGTTGATGTATTTCGTTGTGCTGGTGAGTGAAAGCGTGGCCCCAAGCTGCAGGGGTCGCTGCACAAGAGCAGTGGCGAATGTGTTGTCCACCACCACGGGCACATCGATGGCCGCGGCTGCAGCGCAGACCTGTCTCAGGTCGATCACCTTGAGCAGCGGGTTGGTGGGACTCTCCAGCCAGATCATCGTTGGCTTTCGAGCCGCGATGCTGGAGACAGCCTCGGGTGATGTGAAATCCACCCACTCAGTGCGGATTCCGAATTTGGCGAACACCTGTTCAAACAGCCGCACAGTGCAGCCGTAAAGGTTCTCCTCGCAGAGCACCAGATCCCCTTGGCTCAGACCGGAGGCAATCGCCGTGATCGCGCTGACTCCCGACCCAAACACCGTGGCATGGTCGCAGTGCTCAACCGAAGCGAGCACGCCCTCAAGGATGCGGAAGTTTGGATTTCCAGAGCGTGTGTAATCGAAACCACCCGCGTTGCCGTGAGCAAACGTCGATGTGGAGTAGATCGGCGGCATCACGCTGCCCGTCCCCTCCGCAAAGCTCTCCCCGTGGTGAATCGCCCGGGTGGCATCGCCTGGTGTTGGTGCTGGGCGCTGCAATTGATGGCTGCGATCAGGTCTCAAAACTAGGAAACAGGCTGACTGTCGCCGCTAGCGTCGAATCCGACATAGAGACCAGGAGCCTTGACTGACACCTCAGTACCACAGAGCCATAAAGATGAGTGGCGGGATCATGTGCTCAGCGAAATCGTCACGTTTCTGAGCGAGAACAAGCAGCAGATTCATGCTCGCTACCTCGAGCAGCGGCAGGGTCAGCTCTCTCATGATCTGATCGAGCAGGAGGGACTGATGGATTTCGAGCTTGCTATCACTTTTCTGGAAGACAAGCCCAAAGGCTTCGGGTTGGGACTCGGCTTTTTTAAGGCGAACCTGATCCGTTGAAGTGACCGCGCCACTAACGCCAGTTGCGTCGTGAAAGTTGATATCCATGGGGCTAATCAATAAAAAGCTCCTAAAAGTTGCTGTCAGTTATTGCCTAATGCAGTTCTTACGCCGAAGCTCAGAATCTCTGTAAATACGAAATATCTCATGTCTTAATGCAAGTTATCCATTCTGGATGGGTTTTGCAGGAGTAAGTGTTGCATAGTGGAGCGCTTTATAACGAGTGTTGTCACCCACAGCCACGTTTTTTAATTCAGCTCTTGATATCACTGAGTGAGGTGATCCTGTTGAGCTTGATTCGTCCGTAGAGAGGCTAAATCCTACCTCTTTGGCAATTGCAGCCACTGCTTCAGTATCAGCAGCGGCTTTGAGTTTCTCCTGAAGGTTGATATCACCTTTCACTTTTTCAAGGAATGATTGAGATCGTTTATGAACAATGGTGATTGGCCAATTCAGAAGCAATAGCCATGCCCAGTAAAAGTTCGGAGTGAGCTCGATCTTTATGGAAGTGGCTCCAGGAATGACCGTGTTCGTGCGCCACGACGAACTGACTGGAGGGAAGCACGACAATGATTGGTAGATCGAACACCTCATCTATGGCGGCGGCGCTGCCCGTGACCCGAAGATCCACAACCTTTTCCAAATTGCTGATGTGGACTCCAGCGAGATCAAGTGGGACAACGCTGACCTTGGGACCCGCAAGAAATATCGATTTGTTCACCTGCTTTTCACCAGAAATACTCTGACTTCTGACCAGAGTTTGACCAAACGCTCAAACATGAGACATGCAGAGTGAAGATGTTTGGGATCAATCCCACAATCCTTTGATGTAATGCCTGAAGGACAAGCAAATAAGGCTCTTAAGGAAGAGTCACTATCAAAAAAAATCAAAGACAATATTGACGACAGTGGCAGCAAACAGCCTCAACGACCGTCAATCTGGGACCTCTTGGATGTGTTGTGGTGGATTTAAGATCAAATAATAGTTATTCAACGCCATCCCTGTCATGGGATGGTAAAGACTGAAAATCATGCAAGTTGATTCATTCGCGTGAATAATCTTGAGATAGATGATTCTAAATTACTGGACATAGTTTGAACTCAGTCAATGCGGACGTTGATCACGCCACTGGCCGGCTCATCGCCGCAGCAATTCCTTAGAGATTTTGTTGCCATGTAAGGCTTGCTGCAGGCTTGGCCTTGCTTCTCAGTTTGATTGACTCATCCGCAAAGATTGATATGCCGTCTTCAGCTGGATTAAATCCATCAGCGAGTGGTGGATCTCTTTTTCTTGCAGAAGCAGTTTATTACGTTCCCTTCTATTCAATACTTTCTAGGTAGCCGCTTGGCTTCAGGGTGAATCCGATTCCCTGGCAAGCCGAGTCTTTACAGGTTCTCTCTGCTTCTAGGCGTGAAGGATCATTGCTGTCGAAGGCTGCTAGTCCGCCGCTAGCTCATCTGCGAACTATTTGAAAAGACTTCGCTTCAAGAGAGTATTCTCAAACTGAATGCTGTCGATTTCCTGCATCAGTTAATTTAGGCTTCTAAAGCATTAAAAACCCCGCACTTGGCGGGGCCTGATTGATCTAGAGATTCTGTCGGGAGATTCGTAGAGAAACTCAACGCTTCTCCCTTTTCTATTCTCGAGTTTTTTGTTTCTGTCAGTCCACGCGTGATGCCCTCAGGCTTTTTGGCAGAAGATTTAAATCAATACCTCCTTCGGATTCCGAATTGACTGATACGGTAGTTGGATTTGTTAGCAGTAAGCACATGTGGTTTGCCAGTTACCTTACGGGTATAAACTCTGCGAACATCTTGTTGGGATGCTTGATGAATTCTGCCCGACTCAATATATCTCGGATCACGATATCTAGGATCATGATGCCTAGGGTCATGATGCCTAGGGTCATGATGGTGATGTTGCTGCTTTGTATCACTTGATTGTTCATATCTAGAATGATCTTTATGGTCTGTTGCGTACTTTTCTTTGCTTGACGTCTTGCCTTTGGAGGATTTATCGCAGTCCTTCTTATGTTTTTCATTGCTTGATGTGCTGTTTCTGGAGGACTGGCGATCGTTCGTAGTGTATTTTTCATCACTTGATGTTCTATCTCCAGAAGACTGATGTTCCTTCGTTCTGTAGTTTTCTTCATATGATCTCCCATTTGTAGACGCCGATGTGCCCCCCGCGTGCACATGATTGGTACTTGTTGTCGTGGCTTCGACATCTGTTGCGATTGAATTAAATCCTGAATCAATGGAGCCCGCTCCTGAATCAATGGAGCCCGCTCCTGAATTAGTGGAGCCCGCTCCTGAATTAGTGGGGCCCGCTCCTGAATTAGTAGGGCCCGCTCCTGAAGCTGATGTTCCTAGCCTGAAAGCACGAGTCGCAGACATTTCGTATTTGCTTTTGCCTTCCCAGCAAGTAATCATAAAAGCATTGTTACCAATGCCTTGAAGCTTGCATTGGTCGGGTGTTTTTGTTAATGACGATTTGCCTTCATTTTTGGCGGCAAATGTGACGGCTTGTGTTTCGGCAACACCGAAATTGGTGGCTCGCTTTTGAGCAATAACTGGTTGAATTGCCATCCTAGATATGCCTGGAGCAGCGGATCCAGCAATGACTAGGGTGACAAGAACTGAAGTGAGATTCATGGTTTTAGTTTGGTGGTTTGGTTATTTGGGTATTTAATTGTCAGATTTAGGAGATCGTAGACTTAACTGGGAATTCCGGAATGCCATCTTCATCAATAACAACTGTCCAGCGATCTTCGCCTCCTTCAGCAACAACTGATCCTGTTTCGATGCAGTTGTAAGTGGCAAGAGTCACGTCAGATCCAGCATCAGCTTGAGTGACGGTTGGTACTGGGTGTTCGAAGATTAGTGCAGTTGAACAATCTCTAGCAGCGTCAACAACGAATTGCTTGGCGTTACTGGAATTAGTGCTTTCAAAAGCTCTAGTAAAGCTTGGAAGAGCTAGTGAACTGAGGATGCCGACGATTGAGACGGTGACCATCAGCTCAATGAGTGTGAAACCGTTTTGCTTTTGATTGCGCTTAGCAATAAAACGGCTGAGACGAGTTTTCATTGGTTTTGAGTGAAGTAATAGAGGTCTCCCTCCGATGCACACACCATCTCCGGATCTACTGTCTGCTGTGATGACCTGAGACAATGAAGGCTGTGATTCTGCTCACAGCGTCCTGAAGACTGAATTGTTTTGCCGAGGGGTGGGGTTAGTCACCCACAACTTGCAAGACCACCCTGCTTTCCCTTTAAGGGGCTTGTATTTCTTTCAAACACCTCGCATGGGTAGCAGGCTTTACGACCATTATTCAATAAGACATAGTCATTGCTTGCTCGCATATCTTCTTGACCAGGGAACTTCCGCCAGTGTGTAGCGTGTCAATACTTAAACTTCCTGCGTGCAAAGTTTAGATTATGCAACGGTTGGCTTCTATCTAAAATAGATGTTTTGATAACTATATCCGCAATCTTTGAAGGATTGTGGTTTTCATTGTTAAACTAATTTCTTGATCTGCTTCCGTGAGCAATCATTGTTTTGTGGTTTTTATCATTGCTGCTTAACTCGGTAAGATATTTAAACTATGAAGCTAGCCAACTCTGTTAGGGTTAGGGATTAAAAAGAATCTGCCGATAACACCAGCAATAGCGACAAAAGTAGACAGTTTCATGTATTTGATAAAAGGAGAGAAGGTCGTCGCTCCCGGACCTCTTGACCATCTCCGCAACCAATTCGATTCATATCACTTAAAGGCTTGAAACAGCAACCATTAACTCTCCCCACTCGGGGCGGATCGCTACATGATCAGGTCCGTCGGTTGATACCCGTCTAGCGTCCGTGCCCATGGGGTAGCTTCCGGATGCCTGCCTCGAGTTGTCTTCAAAAAATGTCCGGACTACACTTTCCCGGCTCAGGGGGCATCAATGTAGGCCGAGTCCCGACTGATCAGTAAGACGGAGCCTTGTTTAAGCCTTAGCGCGTCAAAGCTGATGTCAGCAACATTTGCAATGAGGTTGTTGGCTTTTTATTTCTAATCAGCTATCAATATTAAGGAGCCATGTATAGACCATGCATCAAAAACTTTTAGGGTTTCTTGCCGTTGCTCTCCTTTTTGCTGGATGCAACGTTGACGTCAAGATGCTTGAGGAATGTAAAGATAAAGATGGAAAACCCCTGCCTGAGTGGATCTGTCGCAAAGGGGGGCCAGGAGAAGGTCAAGGCAATTAGACCACTAAAAGATGGGTATGGCAAATACAACGGCTTTAAAGGTTAAAGGTCTATCCAATAAAAAAGACCCAACGCCTTGGCGACCGCTGGGTCTCATGGTTGTCCGTGTAAGGAGTTGGATGCCCTAGTGAGGAGAACCAACTCTATAAATCATAGCAAACACATGTACTATCTGCTAGTGAATTTGTACTCATTTGCGTAGACAGATGATCCGAGCTGCTCTTCAAGCAAAAAGGCTCTTCCTGCTCATGACTGGGTGATGCCAGTAAAAGACATGCACGTTCCGCTGGGGTGCAGGGTGGGGGTGAGGAGTTGGGACTCATGCTGTGAAGGGCCAATTGTTTCCGAAAGCGCGAAAGCTTGTGCCGTTTGCCCCACTGGTCGCAACTGATTGCATGGCCATGCTCAGCGAATAATATCTATTTGTGAGGAGAAAACACTCGCGGGGTGGAAACAAGGCAACACTCCCTCAAGAGTTTTCAGAACCCCTGCCTTCGGCAGGGGTTTCTTTTTGATTAATTGGCCAGTGAACATTGTGCGCACATTGATGATCAGTGGTGCAAGTCGTGGCATCGGGCAGGCCATTGCAAAGAAGGCATTGGCTGATGGTCACCGCTTAAGCCTCGGTCTCAGAGATTTGAACTCGGTACAAGGTTCAGTGCTGGATCCAGACGTTGCTGGAAAACATCGCGTCATGCTGCACTCATACTCAGCCTGAAGATATTGCCGAAATAAGCTCTGCACTGCTTAAGTTTGACAATAGAGCTGTTCCTTTTGAAGTATCTGTTAACTCAATCTTGGATGGTAATGAGTCTGTTAAAGTGTCTGGATTTGGTGGATGGTCTATTAACTAAATAGTTGCACGTTCGTTGTGTTGTTTGGAGCAATGGATATTTTGGAGATGCTTGGCTTGCTGGCAAGCAGGCCTAAAACAGTGATTGGGATTGCTCGTTTCACTGCGTTTGCTGTTGTATTGGCGATCTACACACTCAATTGCTGATCGAAAGTTCTCGGCTACCCCACTGCACTTGGTACTGAGCATCAGAGTCTTTCATCAAATCAGGTGCAGCAGTCTGAGCTGATGTTTAACCAGCTTCATGTCGGGCAATCATCAGATTGATGGTGTCCTCAGGCTGCTTATCAGGGGGACGCAGCTTTAAGTCATGACTTGTGGGAAGCAGGTTGAGTCTGTTCTTTTGGGAACTTCTTGTCTCCAGAGGTTGAAGGCGGCAGAACGGGTGGGCCTATGGTTTAGGCTCTCATCTCGTTATCAGTGCTGTCTGGTGGCGGACGCACGCAAATGGATCAATCAAGAATGCATGTTGTTTATTTGGCATAACAAGACCTATGTCAATGAAAACGACGGTTTCTTTGTTGAGTGCTTCTGGTTGCGATCTTGCGTTTTGAGTGGCCCTCGTTATGACATCAGCGCTTTTCATTGGCTTTGTTGTCAAACATCCATTCCATCATTCCCTTGCTGTCGTTTTTAAGGGAGACAATTCCGAAGCTCACTAGAAACACCAGCGAGACAGTGATCAGAACAGCTGCACTGATCTCGCTGATTTCCAGATTTCCCAGTGAAAGAGTGAGTAACACTAGCCAATTCATTCAGCCGTTTCGCATCGTCCTTCTCTGGGGACTGGGCCAAGAATGAGGAGCATTTTTTCGTCTGGAAATGTCTGATTGACAGACAAAACTGATATCAGCCAGTTCAACATTTTATTCGACCATATTGGACAAGGTTAGCCCTGGCCTTTGAGTTGGAGTTCGCCAGTTAGAGCCGCTTATCAACACTCAATATCGTTGTATCCGATTTGACTCAGCAAACGATGCTTTTGCGGTTTGGTGTTTCCGGTCAAGATGGCGATGGCTAGTGCTGCGATTGCGTGAGTACGACCAAACGTTCATGGTGCGTAGCGGTCCATGCCAGTGGTCTTTTGGATGAATCTCAATCCAAAGCAAAAGGGGCCGGATGAATCCGACCCCTACCACCTACTTCTTTTGATGATGGCAGTGAAGTTAACTCTTGCAGGGAAGCCTTAACGTGTCGAGACCAACTATGTCGTTGCCGTCAGGACTGAGCCTCGCGTTCCTGAATTTGCTCAGTGGTCTCGGCATCTGCTGAGTTCTGGCTGCGCTGACATCCAGCTGAGCCTGCGAATGCAGGAGCTGAAATTAAAAGCGTTGCGCAGAGGAGAGTTGAGAGGCGAAGCATCGTTGTGAATCAAGTTTTGAAATGTTGGCGAATCAACCCCTTCGACCGCGAGCATCAACCACCAGACTCAAAAAATCAGGCCATATGAAACCAGCCTCGCCGCCCGATTGGTTTGACTCTTTCCGTGACAAGTTCAGGCGTAAGGCATTGCTCATATCGTCGTCAGACGCTGCTTGATCCCAAAGCTCATCTATTGCTTAGTGGCTTAAAAATGCTGGCTGACGCAAAGTGATGTCATCAAAGGGTGCGACCGTGTTTTGTATTCAACGGCTTTCTGACAAAGGCTGGGACTGCATCGCAGAAAATCTCAACCTGCTTGAAGCAAGAGCGAAAGCAACACTTTGGTCTCAAGAGCATGCAGCTGCCTTTCGGGTCGTGAGTGTCGATCAATCCGACATGCAGTTTCTCTGCAGGGATGGGGTGATTCTGGTTGATCTTTCCGAACCAGCGGATCTGACTGCCGCTTTGGAGGGGCAGCCATCCGTGCTGATGGAAGACATCTCCTGGAAAATTCTGGCGGAGGCCAACTGAAGCTTGCCGCTATGGCTTGTGGTGAGAGGTCGTTTGAGTGACCCCTCTGCTAACGATGCATTGATTTCGACATAAAAAACCCCGCTCCAGAAGAACCGTGCGGGGAATACAAAGCAAGAACGTGGTGAGATGCGAGGCAGGCCTCAGACTTTGCGGGAGTAGTACTCCACCACCAACAGTTCATTGATCTCGAGAGCGACCCATTCGCGTTCGCACTTACTGATCACCTTGGCGTTGAGCTTTCCTTTGTCGAGCTCTAGATGGGGGGGCACGTTGGCAAGACCTGGGAATTCCAGGTTGCCTTCAGCCAATTTCTTGCTGCCCTTGCGCTCACGGACGGCGATGACATCACCGGCCTTGCATTGATAGCTGGCGATATCGGTGACGCGGCCATTCACGGTGACATGGCCGTGATTCACAAGCTGGCGGGCGCCAGGCACTGTGGGGCCGAAACCGAGGCGGAAGCAGACGTTATCGAGACGGTTTTCGAGAAGTTTGAGCAGGTTGGTTCCTGTGGAACCGTCCTGAGCGCGTGCTTTTTTCACGTAGCGCACAAGTTGGCGTTCGGAGACGCCGTAGTTGAAACGAAGCTTCTGCTTCTCTTCAAGGCGGATTGCATATTCAGAGCGCTTGCGACGGGCTTGGCCGTGCTGACCGGGTGGATAGGACCGCTTTGCGGCCTTCCGGGTGAGACCAGGGAGGTCTCCCAAGCGCCGCGTGATCCTCAGGCGAGGGCCGCGGTAACGAGACATAGGTGAAGAAGGTGTTGGACCATTCACGCTGATGAAACGCCATGCTGGACTTGATGTCAGCTTTGCGTTTCTGCATGCGCGAACCACCCATCCTATCTGTCGGCTTCCTCGAGACCGTTGGACAGGGTTTCAGCAAGGCCATGGCCCAACTGATGATCGCAGCGATCGGTTTTTATCGCAGCTGGTTGTCTCCACTATTTGGCCCACGTTGTCGCTTCATTCCCAGCTGCAGTGCCTACGGATTGGAAGCGATTCAGCGCCACGGCCCCTGGCGTGGTGGCTGGCTCACTCTGCGCCGGGTCTGTCGCTGTCATCCCTTTACCCCCTGCGGTTGTGACCCCGTTCCTGATTGAGTCCATGCATCTGACCTTGTTCAGCAGGCAGGGCTGCTGCCTATGTGAAGGCTTGGAGCAACGGCTTCAAGGCCTAGATCTCAGTCGCTTCGAGCCACCGCTGAGTTTGGAGGTGATCGACATTGATGGCGAGGGGATTGATCCGCAACTGCGGACTCGTTACGACCTTGAAGTGCCGGTTCTGGCACTGCAGGGCAAGCCCTTGCCACGGGTTTCCCCTCGCCTGAGCGGTGAGGGACTGTTCAATTGGTTGCAACGGCACTGCTCCAGCATCGCCGGATCGGACTAGAACGGCCTCAGCTTTAGGAGCCGGTGATGACGCAGACGCTCCATTCGCTGCTACAGGCAGTGCTGCTTCCGCTGCCGGCGGGACTTCCCAATCCCGCGGTTACATCGATCACCTGTGATTCCCGCAGTGTCGGTAAGGGCTGTCTTTTCATCGGCCTCCCCGGTGAACGCGTTGATGGCGGCCGTTTCTGGCCGGAGGCCCTGAAGGCTGGAGCCGTGGCCGCGCTGATCGGGTCTCAAGCAGCACAGTTGAATCCGCCCTCTGATCAGGATCCCGTGCTGGTGATTCCTGAGCCGGTGTCCCATTGGGCCGGAGAGCTGGCTGCCGCCTTCTGGCAGCAGCCCTCATTGCGCATGCATTTGATTGGTGTAACCGGCACCAATGGCAAGACCACCACAACCCACTTGATTGAACATCTGAGCCTGGAGTGCGGTTGTCCTGCAGCACTGTTTGGAACACTGGTCAATCGCTGGCCCGGACATAGCGTGACGTCGACGCATACCACTGCGGTTGCGGATCGGTTGCAGGCTCAGCTGGCTGAAGCATTGAACCGGGGCACCGAGGTGGCGGCCATGGAGGTCAGTTCCCATGCTCTGGATCAGCAGCGCGTCGCGGGTTGTCGTTTTTCTTCCGCGGTGTTCACCAACCTCACGCAGGACCACCTCGACTACCACGCGACGATGGAGGCCTATTTCGAAGCTAAGGCGCGTCTGTTTGCCGATCCTTTCCTGATCGGGGAAGGCCCCAGGGCGGTGGTGAATGTCGACGACCCCTGGGGGCGTCGTCTGGCGGATCGCCTTGGCGATCGCTGTTGGCGCTGCAGCCTCGACGAGATGGCCGATCTCAGCATGCGTGATCTCGTAATGACGTCTAGCGGTGTGGAGGGAATGCTGCTCACACCTCGAGGGGAAGGTTGTTTTCATTCGCCTCTGGTGGGTCGCTTCAATTTGATGAATGTGATGCAGGCCATCGGCTCGCTGCTCCAGCAGGACCTGCCACTGCCCCTGTTGTTAAGGGCCCTTCCGCATTTCCGAGGTGTTCCTGGCCGAATGGAGCGGGTGCTGCCTTCCTCCCCTGCTGCAGACCAGCTGCCCGCCGTTGTTGTGGATTACGCCCACACCCCGGACGGTCTACGCAGCGCTCTTCAGGCCAGTCGTCCCTTTGTGGATGGACAGCTGGTGTGTGTGTTTGGCTGCGGTGGAGACCGTGATCGGGGCAAGCGTCCTCAGATGGCCTCGATTGCTGCAGAGCTGGCTGATCGCGTTGTGGTTACATCCGACAATCCACGTACGGAAGATCCTCAGCGCATTCTCGACGATGTGGTGGCGGGGCTTTCTTCAGGCATCGACTACCAGGTGGAAGCTGACCGAGCGATCGCGATCGCTCAGGCGATTGCTCAGGCAGGACCTGGCGATCTTGTCTTGATCGCCGGTAAAGGGCATGAGGATTACCAGATTGTGGGCAC
Source organism: Synechococcus sp. UW179A (assembly GCF_900473965.1). Lineage (NCBI taxonomy): Bacteria > Bacillati > Cyanobacteriota > Cyanophyceae > Synechococcales > Synechococcaceae > Synechococcus > Synechococcus sp. UW179A. The sequence continues at coordinate 52,758 of NZ_UCNJ01000025.1, forward strand.
TGAAAAGCTGCATTTCGATGACCGAGAAGAAGCAGAGCGAGCGCTCAAGCAACGCTTCGATGCCTAAAAATTTGGTCGTTAAGCTTCAGTTTTTGATTGAGCATCGGTTTAATGATTGCCACTCAAGAGGCGATTGTCTTGAGTGATTTTGATGCTAATAACTTCTTTGCTCCTATCGATTTGGCTTTGATTGCTGTGCTGCTATTTTCACGAGATGATTGAGTTGTTCGCAAACGAGCTTGGGATGCTCGATCTGTATGAAGTGGCCACCCTGAGCTTTGAGAGCCGTGCTGTTTGGATTCTGGTTTAACCATTGCTTTTGCAGGCTATGCCAATTTCCTTTGATTGGAGCACTGGAATTCATTTCAGTAGATGACATGATGATGATTGGAAATGTGCTGCTCATCAGTGGCAGTTCTGCCACTTGCCTTTTGCTTGTCTTAAATCCTTTCTGTTGATAAAACCCATCGGCTGTTATTCCATTGTTTTTGCTTTGTCTTGAAACACCGTATAGCTTGTAGGCTTCCCTGCTAGGGATTGTTCCAATTGTTGTGAGGGCGATGTCAAATTGATTTTGAATCCGGTCTGAATACAGGAAATTGCTCGGCACTGGATCAACCATCAGCATGCCGGCGACTGAGTTAGGATATTTGCGTGCAAAATATCCTGCATAAAGTCCACCGTATGAGTGTGAAACGAGAATATATGGTGATTTGATTCGATTCCTGTCTAGGAGTTGGACAAATTTGGAATTGACGTGTTGCGCTGTGATCGGATTCGCTGAAGAGACGCTGAAATCTGGTGAGCTTTTGCCTAGGCCGCTTCTGTCGTACATGAACAGATTGCCGAGTTGTTTGATGCATTCAAAGAACGTTTTGTTTGTAGACCATGCTTCTAATGATGATCCCGTCCCATTTTGAAAGACAACGGTGCCTTTGAATTTTGAATGAGGATTTGGGTGGTATTGAGAATGCAAAAGACTGCCGTCAATTTCAGTGAAATTGACCTGAGCAGAAGCCTGAAAAGCCCAGAAAAAAGAAGATAAAATTATTAGTTTTTGGAATGTATTTTTCATGTCTTTTGAGGTTCGCCTCATGGCGTTCTTGGTGCTACCTGCCCTTTGCTGACAGCGTCCGAAGCTGATCGATGAGTTGCACCATGTCGTTCTCGCTGGTGCAGATATGGGTGCAGGCTCGCAGGCAGATCGGATCTGCCAAATCACGGATCCAGATCTGATCTGCCCCCAGTGCTTTCACCACATCGGCTGGTGTTGCTGCCGTTGTTTCAGAGTGCATTTGGAAACTCACGAGACCAGCAGGGGGTGGCCCATCAAGTAGTGGTGAGACCCCGGGGATCGACTGCAGATCTCTCCACAGCTGTTCGCTCAGAGAGCGGATGCGCTCGAGTCGAGCACCATCCGAGCCTTCCTGATCTAACAGCTCAAGAGAGCAGCGCAGACCAGCCATCAATGGCACGCAGCTGGTGGCCACCTCAAAGCGACGGCTGTCGTGATGGAAGGGGTCTGGATCATCAGCTACAGCCCGCGTTTCATCCTGAAGGCTGCGCCAGCCGATCACGGTGGGATGGGCCTCCGTGAGCATGCGCTCTGAGAGCGCCACCCCACCCAGCCCTTCCGGACCACAGGTCCATTTGTGCCCGGTAAAGGCATAGATATCGGCCGCTTGTGCCGCCTCCCCAACGGGGATCTGGCCGACGCTCTGTGCAGCATCCACGAGTAAGTAGGGCTGTGCCGGGTGCTGTTGTAGCTCTGCGGCAACTGCTGCGATCGGCATCTGCTGACCGGTGTTCCAGAGCAGATGCGACAACACCACCAGCCGGGTTCGGCTGGTGAGCTGCTGTTCGAGGGCCGCCAGTACGTCGCGATTGGTGCGGGCCTGCTGATCGTGGCCGAGCCTGCACTGCTTCACCGGCAGCGTGTGAACCTGCAGCTGGCGGCGCCGAGCCAGCTCATGGCAGGCCGCTACGACTCCGGGGTGCTCACAGTCGCTGATCAGAATGTGGTCGCCATCGTCCAGGGGGAGGCCCCAGAGCGGCAGCACACATCCTGTCGTCACGTTTTCGCTGAGGGCGAGCCGATGGGCTGGCACATTGCATAACCGCGCCAGACGACCGCGAGTTTTGTTCACTTCGGAGCTGATGTAGGGCCAGATGTCTGTGGTGAAGGGGCCGAGTTCCTGGATCCGTTTCCAGCTGGTGGTGATGGCCTCCAGAGAGGGCGTTGGCAGCGGCCCCTGCCCGCCGTAGTTGAAGTAGGTCTTGTTGGCCAGGGCGGGGCAGAGTTTTCTCAGCATTAGGGATCTAGACCTGATCTCATGATCGCTCCTGAACTCATGCCTAGCTGCGTTCTCAGGCTGCTCTGCATGAGGTTGCGCTGAGCGCTGCAGTCGGCGCTCTCGAATGGTTCAGTTTTTGAATTTCAAGACTTGGCTCTGCTGCGGAGTGTTCAGCCACGCCATGGCTACGTTGCGTTTGTTCGTTGGGTTGGTATCACCGATGGCCCTGGTGGACTGGCTCTGGATCCTTCACCCTGCGTTGGCGGTGGTGTTGGTCTATCCCCTCATTGGGATCGTGATACGACTGGCGATGCAGACACGCTCCAGGCGACTCAAGACCTCAAAACCGCCTGCGACCGTGGGACGTGACCACAGTGATCTCGGCCGTTGGCTCGCGGCAGCTGTGGTTGGTCTGGTGATTGTTGCGCTCACCGTGGTCATCGCAACGTCTGGACCGCTCGATCAGTTTCAAGGCGGCTTCCGCCGGGCTGGCACGCTGCTGCTGGTATTGATCGGAACCCTGCTCAGTCTTGGCGCGCTCTGGATGGCGAAGGCACCTGGCCTGCGGCTGGCGTTTGCTCTGATCACCTGGGCTGGTGTTCTGGGTCTGGGAGCTCAGCCGGAGGTTTGGCGATTGTCTGATGACCCTTTCTCTCCCGCGTTCTGGCAATCCCATTACTGGTCGGGTGTCGCGGTGGTGGGCCTGATGTTGTTTTCTCTCGGTGCCCGGCCAGAGATTCTGCGCGACCTGCGTCTGCGCCGCCTGCATGTCACCGCCAATCTGCTTGCTGCGCTGCTGTTCGTGGCGCAGGGCATCACGGGCACCCGCGATCTGTTGGAGATTCCACTGAGCTGGCAGAAGCCGACGATCTATGCCTGCAATTTCGAGACCCGCAGCTGCCCGCCGTTGGCCCCGCCAGCTCAGGCTTCAACGCCTTAGGGAGCGGTGCCGCTGCTGTGATTACAGTGCTGCCCTGCTGAGTCCGGATGATCAGGATTCCAGGGTTGGGGTTCAATCACGCCGAAATCTTTCACCACCTGGAAGTTTCCAGTGTCATCGGCCCTGCCAAGCAGGGAGCGCTTGTTGAGGTGCTGGCTGGGGGTGACGGTCAGCAAACCCTGCGGGGCTGCAAAGCTGGTTCCTATTAGATGCTGACGGACGTCTTTGGGATTGGTGCTGCCTGCGCTTTCCGCCGCGCGGGCCCAGAGATTGACCAGGCTGTAGGCGGCTTCCGCGGGGTCGTTGATCACGCGGTGATAGCCATAGCGACGACGAAAGCGCTGCGCGAATGTTTTGGAGGCGTCTCCAGCTAACGATTGGAAATAGCTCCAGCTGGCGTAAGTCCCGGAGATTTTGTTCGCACCGATCGCCAGGGCTTCTTCCTCCGAGACAGAAAGACTCAACACGGTCACTCCGCGATCCACGGCTTGTGAGCCAATAAGGCCCTCGCGGTAGAGCTGTTCAAAGAAGGCGAGGTTGCTATCGCCGTTCAGGGTGTTGATCACCACAACCGGTCCGCTTGTACTGGCTTGCCGAATGCTTTCAACCAGCGGGTGCACCTCTGCACTGCCGAGTGGGAGGTAGCGCTCAGCAAGCACTGTTCCTCCTTCCCGTTGCACCTGGGCACGCATGATGCGATTGGCGGTGCGCGGATAGATGTAGTCCGAGCCGATCAGCAGGATGCGTTTGCTGCGGTTAGCCAGCATCCAGTTCAAGGCGGGTTCTGACTGCTGATTGGGAACCGAACCGCCATACACCACATAAGGGGAGCACTCCTGGCCTTCGTATTGCACCGGATAAAACAGCAGTGCGTCCCGTGTTTCCAGGGCTGGCAGCATCGCTTTGCGACTGGCCGAGGTCCAGCCTCCGAAGATGGCTACCACTTGCTCGTCACCCAGCAACTGTTCGGTCTGCCTCGCAAAGGTGACCGGATCGGACATGCCGTCTTCCTCGATGGGCTGAATCAAGACGCGCTTGCCTTTCAGCATCAGCCCGCCGCTCGCGTTGATTTCTTCGATCGCCAGTCGTTCGGCTTCGGCCACGGTGTTTTCAGACAACGCCATCGTCCCGCTGCGGGAATGGAGCAGACCCACGCGCACCACATTGACGTCGGTTGTGGAAGCGCCAGTACTGCAACTGCTCACCAGCAGGCTGGCCAGCAGGCTGAACAGCATCTTGTCTTTCATCGACTTCCCCAGCTGATCAACGCGGTCAGCACCAGGGCCAAGGCCGAGATGATCTGAAAGCGCTGGTCAGCTCGGTTGATCTGGCGCATGGTCTTCAGCTTCTGGTCGTCGGCAGCGCTGGTGTAGGCGTTGTAACCCCAGGTGAACAGACCGAAGAGGGCCATGGCGATCAGGTAGCTGGCAGTGAACAGATCATCGAGAAAGGTGGTGTAGGGCAGTTTTGGCAGCGAGGAGTGATATGACTGCTGCAAAAAGATCAGTGTGAGCAGTGCCGTGGATGGGATGGCCAGTCGTACATCAGAGAGTGTTCCCTCAACGGAAGGAGCCATCAACACAATCGAGTTGATGATCATCAGCGGGATGACCCAGTTGACGATTCCAGGCCAGAGATTCGACTGGTAGACCACTTCCAGACGAACTTGGCTCAGGTGCGGTCGATACCAGGTGCCTCGACGGTTGCTTGTGCGTCGGAGATAAGGCGTGAAGCTGGCACTCTCGAGCTGATAGCCGCTGAGGGTGCCCAGCTCACCCACCAGGTTGCCTTCATTCGGTTCGGGTAGCAACCGCAGATCGGCGTATTTCTGCGACGTCCACAGTGGTTTGAGCTCCACGATCACCGGCAGCCGCAAAATATCGAACGGATCACGGCGGAAGTCGACTTCATCGTCGTAAAAGCGGCTCGAGAAGTGAAAAAGCTGCTGGCGCCTTCCACCAGAAAGCTCCCGTGGTGCATCCGTGGAGGGTTCGAAGGTGGAGTCCCACATTTCGATGCGGTTGGCAAGTGCAATCAGGTCGGCAGGTTTGTGGCCATGTTTCTGCAGCAGTGCTTCCACTTCAGGCAGCCACTCCAGCCAGATCTCACCATCAGCTGTGAATGTGCGTGAGTTCAGATTCAGCTCATAGATCTTGTCGAGATGGATTCCGGCGTAGATGAACGGATGCTTGCGCACCAGATCTTCCGAGAGCTGCACCTCTTCCAGGCCTGAGGGACCCTCCATCACCGCCGTAACAGCGTCGCGGTCGAGCACGTTGGGGGGGGCCTGGCCGATCAGCGCGCGTCCGCTCAGCATCAGAACGAAAACGATCGTGAGTGCCGCTGTTAGCACCAACACGATCAGGCGTGGACGTGGCATCCTCGGCATCGACAGCTGCTCGTGCCTGCACTGATGTCTTCAGGATGGCTTTTCGCTCTGAGCCTGTCAGTGGCTGGACTGGATCAGAGAACTTGAACCACTTCACTCACTTCAGGAATGGATTCGCGCATTTTGCGCTCGATTCCCATTTTCAGGGTCATGGTGCTGCTGGGGCAGCTGCCGCAGGCGCCCTGCAAGCGCACTTTGACCACGGGTCCATCGATTTCCACCACTTCCACGTTGCCACCATCGGCCATCAGGAACGGGCGCAGCTCATCGAGCACCTTTTCCACGTTTTCTTGGTTGAGCGGCAGCGTTTCGGTGCTCATGGCCGGATGGGGGTTAATGCTTTCACTCAGGGTAGGCAGGCACGTGTCCGGATGGATTCATACCCTTGAGAAGCAGGAACAGCTCACGCGATGGATCGTTACGACGCCGTGCTGGTGGGTGCGGGAATGATGAGTTCCACCCTGGCTTCGTTGCTGCATGCCCTCGACCCTGAGATGCGCCTTTTGCTGGTTGAGCGTCTCGAGGCGTCGGCTCTGGAGAGCAGTGCAGCGGTCAATAACGCCGGCACTGGTCATGCTGCCAACTGTGAGCTCAACTACACCCCCCAGCAGGCCGATGGGACGGTGTCCACTGAGAAAGCCCTGGCGATCAATGCGGCCTTCGAGCGAAGCCTGGAGTTCTGGGCCTCTCTCACAGAACGGGGAGTTCTAGATCCAGGCAGCTTTCTTCATCAGGTGCCGCATCTCAGTTTTGTCTGGGGACAGGAGGATGTGGCGTTCCTGCAGCAGCGGCATCGTCAGTTGAGCGCCCTACCGGCCTTCGCAGCGATGCACTGGAGCACGGATGCCGAGCAGATCGGCGATTGGATGCCTTTGGTGATGCAAGGGCGTCGGCCTGGTCAACAGATTGCAGCCACCCGTATCGAGCGTGGACTCGATCTCGACTTCGGGGCTCTGACCAGGGCACTGCTGCTGCCGCTGCAGACAGCGGGCGCTCTTCAGGTGGTATATGGCTCGTCAGTTCAGGGACTCAAGCGACCGCTGACGGAGTCGATGACCTGCTGTGACTGGCAGCTTGATTTGCGCGGTCCTTCGGGCCGTCGCAAGGTGCAGGCTCCGTTTGTGTTCCTTGGCGCTGGCGGTGGAGCTCTGCCACTGCTGCAGAGCAGTGGCATCCCGGAGGCAGCCGACTATGCCGGCTTTCCCGTGAGCGGCCAATGGCTAGTGTGCGGCGAGCCAGCTCTGGTGGGGCGTCACCACGCCAAGGTGTATGGCAAGGCGAAGGTGGGTGCGCCGCCGATGTCGGTGCCCCATCTCGATACCCGCTGGATTGACGGCAAGCGATCCCTGCTGTTCGGTCCCTACGCCGGGTTTAGCAGCAAATTTCTCAAGACCGGTTCGCTGTTGGATCTGCCGCTGTCGGTGCGTCCCGCCAACCTGCTGCCGATGCTGCAGGTGGGAGTGAACAACCTGCCTCTGGTGAAGTATCTGATCAATCAGTTGCGCCAGAGCGAAGCTGATCGGATGGAGGCATTGCATGCCTTCCTGCCTGAGGCCAATGCGGATGACTGGAGCCTTTCGGTGGCTGGTCAACGGGTGCAGATCATCAAACGCACGCCTGATGGTGGTCGCCTGCAGATGGGCACGGAAGTGGTCAGTGCAGCAGATGGATCCCTGGCCGCTCTGCTTGGTGCATCTCCTGGGGCCAGCACCTCTGTGCAGATCATGGTGGAGGTGCTGGAGCGTTGCTTTGCTGCAAAGCTGGCCACGCAGGCCTGGCAAGAGCGCCTCAATCAGCTGATTCCCAGCTACGGCCAGGATCTCAACAGCGATGCGGAGCTGTTGACTCGCACCCGAGAGCGTAGTGATGCGCTGCTGGGCCTACGTGTCTGAACCCGCCTGCTTGCGCATGCGCTGCTGGATCACTCCTGCCACAATCGCCAGGGCGAACATGCCGAATACAGCTCCGATCAGCAAGAATTTGCCGCCGCTGAAAATTCCAGCGCCCAGGGCCACGATCGGCCCACTGCTCAGCAGCACACTCACCAATAACGGCAGTACGAACGCCCGCCAGGGGACGCCACCTAGGCCTGCGCCATAGCTCACGAAATCGAACAGTCCGGTCATTAAAAGACCAGTGAGCAGAAACGGATTGCCTTCAAGCTGGTTGCGACTGAAGCGTTCGATGGTGGTCATCGCTTTTTCTCCCACCAGCTGCTGGATCGGTCCGCGTCCGTAGTTGCTGGCCAGCAGGAAGGCGGCCTGGCAAAAGATCAGATCGCAGATCACGATCGTGATGAAGCCCGTCTGGAACCCCAGCAATGCTCCGGCCAGCAGGGAGTAAGCCGTGCTGGGCAGTGCCGGCAGGATGATGCTCACGCCGCGTAGGAACAGGATCCCCAAGGGAGCCCAGACCCCAAGGCGTTCAACTTGCGCTCGGATCGGCTCCAGCCCGTGCACGTTGATGAGATGGAACAGCACGGCCAGCCCGGCAATCACAGCTGCAATCAGCAGGAATCGGCGAAAGCGCAGCACAGGAAGGGAGGTTCAGCGTGTTGATGACCTTCCCATATCGATGTGATCTCCTGTGACGACCGGTATCAGTTGATATAGGCACGCCCTTGTTGATCAGCGGCCCGCATGGCAGCCGCCACCGCTGCGGCGGTGACTTCGAAGGGCTCGTTGTGGCTGCTTTCTCCTGGGATGACCGTCCGTTGCGCAATCTGCTGGATGGCCTCGTCGTCGTCTGGGTTGATCCCGATCTGCTGCAGCGTGGTGGGGAGACCTACAGATCGGCAGTAGCTGAAGATCTCTTGGATCTCCGACTGCGGCTGCCCTTCCATGACTAGTTGGGTGTGTAGTCCGAAGGCGACCTTCTCCCCATGAAGCATCGCGTGGCTTGCGGGGATCTCGCTGATGCCGTTGTGAACGGCATGGGCAAGTGCCAGGCCTCCGCTTTCAAAGCCAAGCCCTGATAGCAGATTATTCGCTTCCACAATCCGCTCGAGAGCGGGGGTGGTGACCTGCGAATCCACCGCTGAGCAGGCGGCAGGGCCATCGGCCATGAGAATGTCGCAGCACAGCTTCGCCAGGGCTGTGGACGTGGTGGTCGGGTAGCCCCCAACCACATTGCAACTGTGGCTTTGCCGGCAGCTTCGGGCTTCAAACCAGGTGGCTAGGGCATCACCGAGGCCAGCGACCAGTTGCCGCTTCGGCGCCCTAGCCACAACCTCCGTGTCAACAAGCAGCAGCAGCGGATGGCGGTTGTAAAAGCGGAAACCCTGCACCCCTCCGCCATTGGTGTAAATCACCGATAGGGCACTGCATGGCGAATCAGTGCTCGCGAGGGTGGGCGTGATCACTACCGGCAGATCCAGCTCATCGGCTACGGCTCTTGCTGTGTCGGAGGTTTTGCCACCACCAGCGCCAACAACGGCGCAGAAGGGCTGCGTTGCCGCCAGGCCGACCAAACGGCTGATCTCCTGGTCGCAGCATTCGCCACCGAAGGCTTCAACCACAGGTGTGATCCCGACAGGGGGGAGGGTTTCCTTCCAGATCGAAGCCAGAGTTCTGCGGGCTGTGCCACCAGCGATGAACAGCACCGGCCCACTCAGGCCAAGGCGTTTCAGCTCTGTGCCTAGTTCCCAAGTAGCACCGGGACCTTGGACGTAGCGTCCCGGTGAGGCGAACACTGCCAGCGGGCGTTCGTGATCCCGACCGAAATCTGTGCGATAGCCCATAGCCCATCAAGGCAATGATCTTTCCCTAGCCAGGCCTTGGGAGTCCGTCAGTGCTTCGGCTGTTGAGGCGCGTTCAACCAGGATGACCGCTGAGGTTCACCGTGATCACTCCGGCTGTGATCAGGGCCATACCCATCAGTTGCCCCTGGGTCGGCACCTGGTGATAGAGGAGCAGGCCAATCATCACGATCGCCACGATGCCGATTCCACTCCAGAGGGCGTAGGTGAGGCCCATGGGGAGCACTTGCACCACCCGTGACATCAACGTCATCGAAATGGCATAAGCCGATAGCACAACCAGGGTGGGAACCGGTCGACTGAAGCCTTGCGAGAGCTTGAGGCAAGAGGTGCCGATCACCTCAGCTGTGATGGCCAGAAGCAGTAACAACCAGGGAGAGCCCATGCCTGTCCGAGTTAGGGACACTTTCTATTCAACGCAATGATGTTTGGCTTTGCCCTTGGGCTTCATCGAGATGTTGTCGATGGAGTCGTGCTTTGAATCAACCAGGCGGATTGTTCTGCGATCAGCCCTGGCTTCGACATCGCGCTTGACTAAGGCTATCTACAAATCCTTGTCTGCAGATCGCCGATCGATATGGAGAAGATTTTAAAGTCGTTGGGCGGATGATGACGACCGAGCATGCGCCGTCTCTGACCTCAAACCCGTGTTGTTTAGTCGATCTGCAACTAACGACTCGAAGTTTTTGCAAAGCCTTTAAATCCTGCAAGAATCGCTGAATAAGAGGTTTCATAGAGGGTTCCTGAGCTGGATAATTCCTCGTCATCAAGTCTTGATCAACTGGGGTTGATGCCCAGTGAGGACGAGCGGCTTGTCGCTGAATTGGCGGGATTCAATCCAGATCAGCTCAGCGACCAACAGCTGTTGCTCTGCAGGGATTATTTGAGTGTTGCTGAGCAGATTGGATTGTCCGGCCTGCAAAGCACTGCTGATTTGAATCAGGTCCGTCAGTTTCTTGCTGATGCTGAGTCGTCAACGGCACGACCACCCAATCTGGTTGTGTTCATCCGAGATCAGGTCAAACCAGAGGACCTTTGGCTTCCTCGCGATTGGGCGAAGGAGAAACTTCCCACTCGTCAGTGGTTGCTGGATAACGGACTTTCATTTGAGAACTCCTTCACCAACACGGCGATGTGCTCTTCTGCACGCGCCACGTTTTTCACGGGTAAGTTCCCAGCTCAACATGAAGTCGACCTGCTTCTCAGCGACATTGAGAATCCAATCCTCGATTCTCAGGTTCAGCTCAATCCTGATCTGCCCACTCTCGGCAATGTGCTGCTGGATCAGGGATACGACGTGTCGTATTTCGGCAAGACCCACCTGAGCAAGACCATCACCCTCGAAGACGGCGAGGTGGTGTATCAGGACATGCAGCCCTATGAGTTCAGTAACTGGCAGGGGCCGGATGCCGGGCAGGATATGGATCCTGCCAACGCAGGTGGTGGTTACGCCGACAACGACTCCCGTTTTGTTGATGAGGCCACCAGCTGGCTGAATCAACGCGTGAAGTCGGGGAATGATCGCCCGTTCGCCATGGTTGTGTCGTTGGTCAACCCCCATGATGTGTTGTCTTACCCAGAGACCTGGGGCAAGGGCGACCCTCAGACGAAGTTCGGCTACAGCCGGGAGATGATCGAAGGCAGCATCGACATCCTGCCGAAGACGGTGAAGGAACCGATCGCATCACCGACGGCGGTTCAGCAAGGGCTTGATTTAGCAGGCAATTACAAACCTCAGATTCAGCGTGAGTGGCTGCTTGCGCAGGCCGGCGCTCAACCGCTGCCGACCGATGAGATGAAGCTCAACTATCTCAACTTCTACGGCAATCTCATGGAGATCGCCGACACTCAGATGGGCAACGTGATCCTGGCGTTGCGCCGTCATGGCATGGTCGACGACACCATGTTTGTGAGCACCAGTGATCACGGCGAGATGGGCATGACCCATGGCGGCATGGTTCAGAAGATGTTCAACGCCTATGAAGAGTCGATTCGGGTTCCGATGATCTGGTCGAATCCCCAATACTTCAAAGGCGGCCAGACCTCCGATGCCCTGGTCTCGCTCGTGGACTTCCTGCCCACAGTGGCTGGGCTCTATGGCTCCAGTGAACAGGAACTGGAGGGTTACGACCTTAGCGGCGTTGACTACTCCCCGATCATTCGCAGAGCGGCGACCGGTTCGCCGCTCTCCATTGATGATCTCGATGTGCAGTCGTCGTTGCTTTACACCTATGACGACATCTATGCAGGCCAAGATCCTGCAAATTCAATCCCAGAGGGAGCTTGGGATCACGGATTACTTCCAGGCCCCAACCGTTTGCAGGCGTTACGCACCAAGGATTACAAATACGTTCGCTACTTTTCAGGTGATGAGCCGTATGACCCGGCCAATTGGCAAGGCGAGTTTTATGACCTCCGGCCCGGAGGCGGTGACTACTACCCCAACATTGATCCCATCACTGGTCAGTTGAATCCGTTCAAGGCTGCTCCTCTTGAATTGCGCAATCTGGATCCCAAGGCGGAGGCTTTGAGAGTGCTCAATGGAGAAGAATCCATAGCGACGAATGAGCAACGGCTTGCCTACATGCAGATGTCGCAGTTGCTGGATGAGCAGATTGATCTTCGGCTCACGCCGCTGGAGCCTTTCCCATCACAGCAACCCACGGTGACCATCTATCGAGGCGGTTCCGCTGGAGAGTCATCCGCCTATGACGATGGCGATCCGATTGTGAGGCTGCTGCCGACCGGGGAAGGGACCAATGCACTTGAAGTGGCCTTCAACACCAGAGCAGGCCAGAGCTACAACATCGTGACGCTGCAAAGCCAGATCGAAGATGGGGAGCTCGTCTTCAGCAGGGACGACGTTCTGGTTTCGAATATCAGTGGTACCAATGGACCCACCTATCAGTACATCACCGGTCTTTCGAGTGGCCTGGAGCTCTCGGATCTGGCTGTGGAATGGATCGGTGGCTTTGTGCCTCTTGGCTTGTGGGGATGAACGGAGCCGAGCAGCTCACTGCCTTTCTTACAAAGGTGCGCTCCGATGCCGAGTTGCAACAGCAACTCGCGGCATTTCATGTGGAGCTTTGGGGAGATGCCCATCTGCCTCTCGATATTGACCTGGATGCTGTGATCGCTCTGGCCTCAGAGATCGGATTTCACTTTGATCGTGCTGATGTGGTGGCCAGTCAGTGTCGGCATCTGGAGCGTTTTGCCTCGTTTGAGATGGAAAACGCTGTTGTGGCACGCCGCTACATGGCCAGGATCCAGTTGCAGGTTGATCGAGGGGGGAAGCCTGAGGAGCCGATTCATTACTACAAGCCTTAAGCAACTTCACCCCCTTCCCACTGATTTTTAAGGTGGGTCAAAAACAAGCGGTATTGAAATGTTTGGTTCGAGTCTTGAGGAGGCTTTGTGTCAGTTTTGTGTCGAGCTCAGCACATATTTTTTGTCAATGTGTAGGTAGTCACCGGTTGTTTTTCCTGCAAGGGATTGCATCCAGTTGGATTGCAAGCCCAGTGCAATTGTGTTCACTTTGAGTGCTATCTCCCTGTTGTTGTTCAGACCTGCATAGTGACCAGAGGTTGATGCATGATCATCTGTCGTCCATCGCCCGCGATTGCGGTCGTAATTGGGTTCGCCATCGGAGAGGAAGTAAAGCGTGTCGGTGTTGCTATCGGCGAAGGCTTCATTCAGACCCTCCCAGGGATCGGTTCCACCCCAGCGGTAGGGGTAACCGTCATCCAAGGTGTTAACAAAGGCAATCGCTGAATCGCGCGTTCCTTCAGCTCCGATGTTGACGAGTGATTTGGCTGAGTTTTGCCAAATGCGGTGGTTTTGATAACCAGGTGAGCTGAAAGAGCGCAGGCTGATCTGTGTGTCGTTGGGAAGCTCTTGGAGCAGTGAAATCAACTCGTGCTGGAGCGACTCCATGCGCGTGAGTGCACAACTTCTCCGGCTCCAGAAGTAATTACTACCACTCCAGAAGATCTTCCAGTTCCCGAACCCACTTCCCCACAAGATGCATGCACTCATCGACCCAGAGCCATCCACAAGAAAACGCATGCGCTTGCTGCTGACATTTCGGAAGAAGAGACCATCCAGCACTTCGCCGTCTTCCGGCCCTTTGTCAAGGCGCTTATCGGCACGGGAGTAGGCAACGAAATAGAACGGGTGTGTTGTGATCTCTTTGTTGACGGCTTCAATTTTGAGGAAGCTAGTTTGAATGTTGTCTTTGTCTGTGGTCGGGTCGATGAAACGGATCAGCTTTCTGTTTTCGTCTGTTATCAGGCGAATGGCTGGTTCTCGTGAAGACCGCTCAGGGGTCTTGTCTTCGTTAAAGACGAAATCAGTGTTGGCTGCCAGCTCACTGAGGGGGGTTGTTTCCTTGCGGGGATCAATGATGCACTCGGGCTGATCTGAATCGCATCGAATCACACCAATATCATCAATCACCATGGCGAGCGATTGTTGCTCAGTTTCGTTGTATCGGCCATCGAGTTGCATTGAGGCCCCACAACGCTTTAACGCATAACCCTTGCCAGCGCTGCTGAGCGATAAGCCGTAATACACAGGATTGTTCAGTTCAGCCATCTTGACGCCAAACACTGGATTGAATACCTGTCCTGTTTGTTGTGCCAATGATTGGCATTGGCTGAGGGAGGCTTGATAGTCGTCGTGATTGAGATCTGTATGAGCAAGTTGATCGTTTGGCTTTTGTTTGGTTTTGATCAACAGGTGTAAACCCCGCTCGATTTCTGAACGCATCATGCGTTTTCCGCTGATGGTGTTTTGTTGTAAACCTGCCTTGAGATCCATCTTGTCGATCAGGCTTCCAGTGCTTCGTAGGGCCAATGTTGATGCCCCGATCAGTGCAACTCCTGCACTGGCCGCAATTAATGTTTCCGGAATACCAAAGCCACGCTGCTCACGGGAGGCCATGCGTTGTTTGATTTGGGTCATGGACTTGATGGTTAGGGGATTCATTGATAAAAAGGCGGCTGATCGGTGAGTGTTAGGGAGTGAATTGGCTTCTCATTGATTTCATCGGCGTCGACATCGCGTGTCCTCCCATGTTCCGCTGTGCAGGTGACCGGAAGTTGAGAACTTGATGCAGCGAATCGGAAGAGGTCGTTGTGGATCTTGGTCCCAGCTGGTTGAGCGAACTAGCATGACCAAAGCATTCCCATCCGTGCTTGTGCCCGGAGGAGAGAGGGAGTATGTCGATTGGGAAACTTTGATCTCTACATTTTTTGAAATTGCTGTTTGTTCCAAGTCGATTAAACGATACGGAGGATTCCATTCGCATTGCTTCGTATCGCAGCATTGAAGCCTTTGAGCACGATCTTCTTTTGATAGATGGCCAAGTTCAACAATATTTTCAACTGAACCAAAGTCGCCGTTGATATTGTCAGTGCCAACATAATTGGCTGCAAATTTTATTTCGCAGCTTGTCCCTTCTGTAGACTGGCGAGCTCGCAAGCTGAATAATCCGGATTCGATTTTTTGTGTGTATTGATCCAGTTGATTCAGTGCCAGTTGACGTCGATATTGAGGGATTGCCCATGATGCAGCCAACGTCACGATCACTGCTGCGATGAGCACTTCCAGAAGGCTGAATCCTTGTGTCGGTGGGAATTGATTCTTCTTCATTCTTCTAAAATGCATCGCGTTTGGAAATTTGGATTGAGTTCGATTGTTCTTCGTTCGTTCTCGATCGAATACTCTGGTGCTGAAAATTGATAGCTGATAACGGTGATGCCTGGATGTTCTCCGACGGTGATTGATCGTTCGATCAGGTTGTTCTTGCTCACCCCTGATATCTCTGGTTCAGGAACAGCGATTGACCCACCTTTTTTTGATAGCTGCTGTTTAAGGTAAGCAGCTGGATTGAGGCAGGCTGCTCTTTGGTCTTGGCTGGGCATGGATTCCAGAGTGAGCTTTGAATCAGCCTGTTGAATTAATTGAATATTGTTGTGTATGGCGGCTTCGATTTTGTCTCGTTCGATGCGATGTCTGCCACTGGTGATCGATTGGATTGAGATCCGCGCTGTTCCAACCATCACAATCAGCATAATCACTCCAGCGATCAGCACCTCCACCATCGTGAAACCATCACGGGCACTGACAGGGAGTCGAGATAACTGTTGCATCAGCGAGTTCTTGGCCATGATCAGAACCGCTGGAATTGATCAAGGCCCGTTCCTCTGATTCCACGGGTGATTCGGCGCCCATATCCCGAGAACCCCTTTTTGGCCCAGTCCCAAACAGTGGATGCCTGCTTCACCAGCGATGCGGATCCGGCTCCATTCGTTTGTGCATTTAGGCTGAGACGATGACCATTGGAGCAGTAGCTGTGGCTCCAGATCACTCCCTGAAGCTGTGCATCTTCTTGCAATGCCACGGTTCCTTGTCGCATCAGAATCCATGCTGCTGGGAGACTGCTGCCGGCCAGATTGATTCTGTTGTTTTGATCTGCACATTGCGCAGGATCTTGGGGTGCGTCCGTCATGATCACCAGTCGTTCAGGTTGCTGATTGCAGGTGTTGGAGTTGGTGTTGACCCCGCAGATCAGTGCCCGCCGCCCCAGAGTGATGGAAGCATTCTCGCTGTTGGTGCCACTGAACTGTCCTTGCTGAGGTCCAAGCAGATGAAGAACCACAGGCCTCGTGCTGTTTTCAATCAGTAGTCGTGAACGACTGAGATTGATTCGATCAAAGTAGACATGACAATCACCGCTCTTTCCTGTACAGATGTCTTTTTCTCGCAATCGAATTGTTGCGGTTGTCTGCCATTGGCCGTTTACACGACGCCAGCGTCGTCTGCTGTCAATGTTGACGGGTGTGCTGTAGGCCCCCGACTGACTTTTACGCTGGCAAAGTACACGCCACCAGCAGCGTCCAGAAGGATTGTACTGATCATCATCAACTCTCCAGACACGAGTGGTGGATGGCTCTCCCGGGTAGTTATCTTTTGATCCGTTTATTTTGAAAAGGCCGGCAGCGGGTTGCTTTTGATTCATCACCGGCCAGACACGAGATGCCAAATTTGCG
Organism: Synechococcus sp. UW179A; assembly: GCF_900473965.1. Classification (NCBI taxonomy): domain Bacteria; kingdom Bacillati; phylum Cyanobacteriota; class Cyanophyceae; order Synechococcales; family Synechococcaceae; genus Synechococcus; species Synechococcus sp. UW179A. The sequence continues at coordinate 69,190 of NZ_UCNJ01000025.1, forward strand.
GTGTAGCTATCGATGCCTTTCATCTGTTTGACAATTGCTGATTGATTGCATTGGCTCGCAATTGCTCTAGCTTTGTCCTCTGATATATGCCAGAGAATTTGCCCAGGGCTGTCCAGCTCAATTGGGCCCAGTTCCATATGATGGGCAGCCAAAATGGCCCAATCATTTGATCGGTTCACATCAACCCAGGATTGAATATAGAGCGATCGTTCCAGGCGACTCCGTGCGAGATAGGAACCAGGAGGTGCATCTTTGCGACGCACAATCCCTTCGATGATGAATTTCGCTTCACCATTGTCTGTGCTTCCTGATGTGCCCGGACTGCTATATCCTCTCAGTCGATAAAACGTTTCTATTTTGGAAATTCCATCCTCACGCAGTGATGGATCATCTGCGCCTTCGAGTGCAACTTCCGTTGTTGGCCAGGATTCACCGGATTGACCCTGACCCTGTTTGGGTAGACCGATGGATGTATCCAGGCAGACTTCTGAAAAGTGGGGTGATTGATTGCTATTCAAGCGCTCCCAGTGGAATCCGTTATTGGCTTCGTTGAGGTTTTCGCGGTTATCAAGCGTGAACAGAAATCCTCTGTTTTGATCTGGATTTGGATTGTTGAGTTCGCCAAGAATACGATTCAATCCATTGTTAGCGGCTGCTTCAGCCAGTTGCTGATAGCTTTCTTTGGCGCTTAGTCGGCGTGACATTAACTGCCTGGCTAGCAGACTGCTGACTCCTGCCGTAATGATCACCCCCAGCATTAATGTTGAGATTAAGGCGAGTCCGTCTTCGCAGCTTCTTCTCTCGATCCTTGATCGATCATGGTGCCTTGTTCTGATGCTGGGCAATGATCGTGTCATTGATCATTCCTCATGCATCGCAAGTTGTCGATGGAGGCAACTGCGTTGTGGGTTCCTTTTCTTAAATCGCTAGATCCATTGCGTAGATCAAGACAGGCCACAACGTTGTAGGTCCCGGCATCTGGATTCTTCGAACGTGCTTCTAGGGTGTAGAGCTGATCATTTTCTTTGATGTTCGCCTCATAGCAATTTGTCTCGTCGTTGGACTCGCTTTTTGCTTTTTTGCCGCAGCTAGCGCTCGCCAGGGTGATCCATTCAAAATCTTCTTGGCTTGCGGGCCCACTTGGGGTCATTAGCGGGGTGATTTTGTTGAGATCTGCCCAGCTTTCAGGGAGTAAGCCCATCTCATCAACAAATGCCGCAATTGTGACCTGCAGTTGCGACAAGCTTGCGGCCGTTTCGTTCTGGCGTGTTTTCTGAACTTGAGAAAAATACTGGGGCAAAGCCACGGCTCCTAAGATTCCAATAATCGAGACAGTTGCCAGCAACTCAACCATTGAAAAGCCATTTAAGTTTTTATTCTTGAGTGACATCACTAGTCAGGTTGGGAAGAACTGATGGCCATTGTTCTCGGCTTAAATGCCTGAAACGATCGGCTTTTTGACCGTTCCGTCGGTAAGATCTGCAGCCATTTTGACTACGACCCCATCTGTCTTGTTATGGCCAGACTTGCCTTTGGCGATCACAACAAAAGTGTCCTTTGTTCCGTCGCATTCGTATGTGAAGTTTGTGTTAGCAGTGTTAATTAATCCTGCGTAGTCTTTGCAGTTTGAGTGATCAGTGCCACTTGAAATTGTGCCATTCTCCAGGTAGTAAATGCTGGCTTGCTTGACAATTGCTGATGCTTGCTGTGTTCCTTCAGTGGCCGCTGCTTTTTTGGTTTGATTCATGAATTGGGGCAGCGCAACGACGCTGAGAATCCCGGCAATCATCACCACCGTCAGAAGTTCAGTCAGGGTGAAGCCATCGTTGATGACGGATTTGGACCTGCTTGAGCGTGCAGCCAGTGTGCGGAGGAGCTGAACTTGGATCGTTGTCATGGCTCTCGGGATGTGAGTGGAATGCCTTGCTGGTGATGGTTGGCGGTTTGCAGCTACGACAACCAATCGTTGACATGTCTCCTGCCAAGCCTTGATGCGTTATCACAAATTTTAATTTCTGCAGACTATTTGGCTGAAAACTGAATGAGATCTTCTTAAGAGCTTTGTGACCAGATGTGACTGAGTCTTCTGTTTCAAGCAAATCTTGAGGTTTCGCCGCTTAGCCAAGGTGTTGGTTCGAGAGCTATGTAATTCAGCTCTGGCAATCGGATTTCTGCCATCCTCCAAATGGAGGGTTTTGAGACTGCTTTGTTTCTGAAGCTGGTTTTTGGGCTCAGCCCCTGCTCTCTGCAGCATCACCAAGAAGCTTCATGGCTGTGGTTAGTCGGTGCGATGCGACACTGCTTCGATTCACCAATGTGCTCCAGTTGTTGATGAGATGCCGTCTTGGACGGCTTAGCTGATGCTCAGCTGTTGACCACCGTTTGATCGTCTGGCCAGTGAGTGTATGGATGAGTTAGTGGCGCTGCTTGTGAATTGAAGACCGCTGACCAGGCGCCAGCTTCAAATCGCCATTGAGAGGCTCTTGGGGCTGATGGCTGCTCCCTAGGATTAAAAAACGCATTGATCAGCCCTAGACGGGAGACCGCCAACCGCATGACCGACGCCCCCGTCTCACGGATCCGCAATTTCTGCATCATTGCCCATATCGACCACGGCAAGTCGACGCTGGCTGACCGTTTGCTGCAGGACACGGGCACGGTGGCCAACCGGGACATGCAGGAGCAGTTCCTGGACAACATGGATCTCGAGCGTGAGCGTGGCATCACGATCAAGCTTCAGGCGGCGCGCATGAACTACACCGCCGCTGATGGTGAGACCTATACCCTCAACCTGATCGATACTCCAGGCCATGTGGACTTCTCCTATGAGGTGAGCCGCAGCCTGCAGGCCTGTGAGGGAGCTCTGCTGGTGGTGGATGCCAGCCAGGGCGTGGAAGCCCAGACGCTGGCCAACGTGTATCTGGCCCTGGAAAACGATCTGGAGATCATTCCGGTGCTGAACAAGATCGATCTGCCGGGGGCGGATCCGGATCGCATCAAGGAAGAGATTGAAGCGATCATCGGCCTGGATTGCAGCAATGCGATCCCCTGTTCAGCCAAGACCGGCCTTGGTGTGCCTGAGATTCTTCAGGAAGTGGTGGATAAGGTTCCGCCGCCTGCTGATGCGGTGGCTGAGCCCACCAAGGCGCTGATCTTTGACTCCTATTACGACCCCTATCGGGGGGTGATTGTGTATTTCCGGGTGATGAGCGGCCGGATCAATTGCAAGGACAAGGTCTTGCTGATGGAAAGCAAGAAGATCTATGAGCTCGATGAAGTGGGCGTGATGGCCCCTGACCAGCGCAAGGTTGATGAGCTGCATGCCGGTGAAGTTGGCTATCTGGCTGCATCGATCAAGGCTGTGGCCGATGCCCGTGTGGGTGACACCATTACCTTGCTCAATGCTCCGGCTGATGAGCCGCTTCCCGGTTACACCGAGGCCAAGCCGATGGTGTTCTGTGGCCTGTTCCCTACGGAAGCGGATCAGTATCCCGATCTACGCGAAGCGCTCGATAAGTTGCAGCTCTCTGATGCTGCACTCAAGTTTGAGCCTGAAACCAGCAGCGCCATGGGTTTCGGTTTCCGCTGCGGCTTCCTTGGTTTGCTGCACATGGAAATTGTGCAGGAACGCCTGGAGCGCGAATACGACCTTGATCTGATCGTTACTGCACCGTCGGTGATCTATCAGGTGAACATGATTGATGGCAGTGAAGAGATGGTGGATAACCCCGCCACACTGCCCGACCCGCAGAAGCGCGAATCCATCGAAGAGCCCTACGTGCGCATGGAGATCTATGCGCCCAACGACTACAACGGTGCGTTGATGGGCCTCTGCCAGGAGCGCCGAGGTGAGTACATCGATATGAAGTACATCACCACCGACCGGGTAACGCTGATCTATGAACTACCGCTGGCCGAAGTGGTGACCGACTTCTTCGATCAGATGAAGACGCGCACCCAGGGCTATGCCTCGATGGAATATCACCTGATCGGTTATCGCAAAAACGAACTGGTGCGACTGGATGTGTTGATCAATGGTGAACGGGCTGATCCACTCACCACGATCGTGCACCGTGATAAGGCTTACAACGTGGGTAAAGGTTTGGTGGAAAAGCTCAAGGAGCTGATTCCCCGTCAGCAGTTCAAGATTCCCCTGCAGGCCTCGATCGGTAGTCGCATCATTGCTTCCACCAGCATCAGTGCCATGCGCAAAGACGTGCTGGCCAAGTGCTACGGCGGTGACATCTCACGCAAAAAGAAACTGCTGAAGAAACAGGCCAAAGGTAAGAAGCGGATGAAAGCCATGGGCAAGGTGGATGTGCCCCAGGAGGCGTTTATGGCGGTTTTGAAGCTGAATCAGGCCAATTAAATTCAATGAACGCAGCGTGCGGCATGGGTCATGAGCACCAGTTCATTGCCTGAGGAATAATTGAAGCGCTTGAGCTAACAGTCTTGTTGTCAACAGTGCTGGTGTAGTTGATGTTCAGTTTTTTCTCATTGATACTGACATTGCGCATGATCTGAATAGTATCTTGGGTGCTGTCGAGTGCACCACTTTTAACTGGAAAATCGTCCAACGGATTAGCTTTTGAACAATGAGATGTGCTGTAGCGAGATGGCTCGTAAAGGTTGTTGACTCCCCCTAAGCATTCACCCTGTGTACATTTCCAAGAGAGTGCTTGTTCACGGATCCGAGCCAGATCTGCTCGAATACCATCTTGAATCTGGTTTAATTTTCCAGTTTTTTCAGAAAGACGTACGCTATCCAATCGTGATTGGAGCACGCTCATCAGCACGATGATTAAGATTGAAAAAGCAACTAAAATTTCTACCAGAGTGAATCCTGAATCTGTCAGGGGCTTTCGTTGCTGTTTCGACATGAGATGCAATGTCATCACTACAGGTTGCGGTTGCTTGCTTTGAAGACCAACTGCTCCACATTGTTGAGAATCAGTTCACCACCCCTACTTGTGGTGACTGTGCAACTAGAGCTGTTGCAGGCTGTACTGAGGATATAAGTTGATTGGTAATCCTTAAGATAAACACGATCAAAACCTCCGCCGCCGTAAATCTTGACGGTACTGGTTTCTTGATCGACATCAGACCAGGGAAGGAAGCTGTCGTACCCACCTTCTGGATCTTCTGAGTAGTTGTTGTCCCTCAGGGCGGGACATACTCCAGCAGGTGTGCAATCACCGATAAGTGTGTCATCGCCGCCACGTCCGATTAACCCATCATGTATTGGACCTCCATAGAGCTCGTCAGCTGCTGGGGTGCCAAGAAGAATGTTTCTGCTCTGGCCCCCGAACAATTGAACTCCTGTGGAGGATTGTCGATCTGGTGTTGGGTTTCCATCCATCACATAGTTTGCTGTAACTCCTTCCATACCATCTCCAATTTTTAAGGAGCGGTTGGTGCAAATGGTCTGCGTGATGTATTTGGGCCCTGTGATCTCGGGTGTAATGTAAAAACGAGGGTCTGAAAATAGAAGAGTCTTGGCATTGCCGCCACAATCATTATCCTTTGATACACAAATTGACTTGCAGACCGACTGATCGCTGGGTGGATGCGGGACGCGTTCAATTCGTGCTGACGCACCGCTGCTGATTGTTTGAGTATTGCTTGTGATTGTTTGATTGCTATTTTGAATCCCCGCCATCGCTAATTCAAATTCCACAGCCTTGCTGGCATTCGTGTTTTGCTGGATGCTTAGGCCACCGTTTTGCGATAGGTCCAGATTGTCTAAAACTATAGTTTCCTGATAACTGCCTTGTAAGTAAACTTCATTGCGAGTGCCAGCGATCCTCATCTTTGGGCCGCACCTGATTAATACTCCGCTATCGGAGTTGCCAACCCACTGATCTTTATTGGACAACATGTTTTTCTTTCGGACTCCATAGAGAACTTTTGGCAATGTATGTCGTAGTTGTAGTCGCAGCTTGATCTGCGCATCAGGTTGCTGTAAGAGTGGACATTGATTGGGAACGCTGGTGGCTGATAAATTATTTCCTTCAACGGACTCACTGTTGGAGATTTCGGATTGTAGTAGAGCACTTGTTTGCTTCCAGGCTTCATGTTGACGCCGCCTAAATTCAAATCGAGCATCCCCTTGGGATATTCTAATTAAAATATTCCAAGTCACCGTTGAAACCAATGCCGCAATTGCAGAAGCAATTAATAATTCTATGAGAGTGAAACCATTGCTTTGCTTGGCTTTGGAATTCATGCTTAGTAGCCTAGTAAGCTGTGTCATATCTGCATTCCGAGCTGGAATCTTGGGATTTGCCGTCGCGAATCATTCCAATTGGTGAAACAATTCGAATGCATCTTGCCTCATTGGTATCACTGTGAGCTAGCTTAATTTCCAGCATTCCGTTTGAATTCTGGGTTTGATTATCGGCACATTCGCCAATGAATTCTTCACTAAACCCCCTGAATGAGAAGCAAATGCCGGCATCGGTTTCTGGTTGGCCTGAGAGATTCGTTGTTAAGGTCAGGCTCTGATTGTCTGCACCAAAATTGGTATTGAGATCAAATACAGTTTCACTGGTTTGTGTTGTATCTACTGAGCAGGGGTCTGTGCCTCGGCTTGAACTGATTGTGCTGACAAGGCGTTTGTTGTCCTGGTCGATTAAAACTTGGCATGAGAGATTATGAGTCATCGCGTAACGGCGCTGCCCGCTGATCCAATTTTCGAGATCTCTCGTTGTTGCTAATAATCGGTTTTTTGTCCAAGAGGAGGATAGGTTGACCAGAGCGATAGAACTCAGGATTCCAAAAATCGTTAGGGTAATCAAAAGCTCCGCCAAGCTGAAACCGGTCTGATTCTGGGTAATAACTAATCTCTTCATTATTTTACTCAATTAGCCTGACTTCGTAACTGCCTAATCCTGAGTATTCATCGGGTCTCGTCATGCTCGAGCAGACATTGTAGATGCTGCAAATTTTCAAGCCTGCCTCGGCGGGAACATTCAGACGCGCATAGTCTCCTGTTGCATTCCATTGCTTTGCGATCGCTGACCCAGTGATCTGCAGAGGCTGAGCTTGCGTACCACCACTGAGATTAATATTAAAGCAGGGCATGTGCAGAAAGGCATAAATCGTGCCTTCTCCTGAAATGTTCATGGATTTGCCATTGCATCCGTATGCTTTCCACGCAGTTGTTGAAACACCACCATACATCGCAAATTGGTCGAATTTTCCACTCGCATTGATGATGGAATTGCCGGATAAATTAACCTGAAGTCCTTCAATATAAAATCTTATATCCCCAGTTCCGGGCTGTATCTTAATCGCTGAGTTGCCAGATAAATTAATATTGTCAATTCGGCAATGAGTTATATTTCTTCCGTTATTGTTAGTGGTAATACACCCTCTGATAGGGTGTTGCCCGCCTACGGTCCCATGCGTAAACACTGGATTGTTGCCTGGGCCGATGTTAATTGGTGTGGGGTCACCCCAACTAGAAATATTCCACTGAGGGGCAGTTGGTAGTGCCATGCTGCCACTGGAGCGCTTTCCATCGATAATTCCACTTCCCACATCGCTACATTGATTTGAGTTGCGGATGATTTGTCCTGAGCCAGACCATTCTGTGCATTTCTTTTTTGGTGGTTGGCCACAAGTTGAACAGTGTACGTCGGCTTTATCACCAATCACATCACCCAGCTGCAGCTGCACTCTGTCTGTTGCCAGACCAAAATTCCAAATGCCTGTATAAGGCGGATAAGAACACCATTTAGGGATAATTGTAATTTCCTGCTCGACAACAGCTGATGCTGAGATTTGCGAAGGGTCATTTGGTTTTTGAAAACGCTGCCCTTGAACCTGAATTGTGGCGTAGCCCCCTTGGCTAGGGTCACTGAAAAATTTATAACGTTGTAAACGATAAGCCCCCTTCCCTGTTTGAATATTCTGGTTTAGGGAACTCAGTATTGTCGAGGGATCTGTCTCTCTCCCTACACAGGCAGAACTAGGTCCCCCAGTTACTGAGACTGTTTGAGTGTTCCACTCTGAACAGTTATTGTTTTCTAAATCGCAATCTTCAACCAGCAAGTAGGGGTAGTCGTTATTGAGTTTGTTGAGAATAATGGCGACACCTGCTTCTGCTATTTCTACGGCTTCTTCCCGGTGTTTTTGTTGACCCCAACGAATCATGCCACTAAAACTTCTTGCAGAGATCATTGCTGCACCCACAACAAGAATCATCCCGGTAATAATCACCAATGGCAATACATAGCCATTTTGATAATCTTTTTGATTCTTCGTATTTGAATTGGAAGCTAATTTCTTCATGGCTTGGGACGATCCTCGGTTGCGGATTCGGGCTTTTCCTTTGCCTTTACTTCTTAAGCCCAAATTTGTCTGAGCTTCCGCCATGTGCATCGTGATGGTTTGAGCTACGTCGATCTTTAATCTCGAAATTCTTCCGACCCCACAAGGAGTTAGCAATCGCTGAGTATCTACGAGCGCGACTGCTACTTCTTAGTCTGGAAATCATCTAGTTGTTTGTGTGGCATGAATCAAAGGCGGCCTTGGGTGACCGCCTTCAACCATCCGATGGCTAGTTAATTATGTGCAAGTTGGTGCTGTAGGAGCTGTGCCAGTATTTGTTGTGGCCTGACCTTTTTTGCCTGTTTTGTAATTCACACAGAAAGCACCGTTATATTCACCTGACAGATCTCCTTTCCCTTCAGCTGTCAATGAATAAACATTGCCACTAAGGCCTCCAGAAGTGAATTTACATAAATCTGAGTTCGTATTTTCTTCTGTAACTAGAGCCGTGAGGGTGGCAGTGCCTGTTGCCGTGCTGTCCAAAGCATCCGCAGCAACCAATCCCATTATGGTTCCACCTTTTGAGGTGCATTCGGTTCCTTTCGCCTTGGATGTTTGATTGAGGAAATTGGGAAGTGCAACAGCCGACAAGATGCCAACGATCACGATCACGATCATCAGCTCCACCAGGGTGAAACCCTTTTCAAGAGCGTTAAGGCCTTTCTTGCGGTTGAGCGTGGCCAGCTGAAGCCGGCTGTTGAGAGTGGTCATGGCTGGTCTGAAGGTAAACGTTTGTATCGCACGGATGGCGCTTACCTACTAACCATCTCTGTTTCAGCTGCTTTTGGTTGAAAGAAAGGCTTAAGTTTTTAGATCGCTATGAGCAGGGCTTTCAAGGCCTGTTTTGAGCTTGCGTGTGCAAGCACTGCAATTATGTTTTACAGCTGCCTTCCTGCCTTTGCTTTGATGCTTTTTGGTGTTTGATCACCACCAGTTTTGAGTGCTGGTTGCAATTCATGGTTTGGATTGATGTGATAGTCCTTCAATGCTGTTGAAGGGACAGCTCTTTTGGCTTGTGCTGTTAAGAGGCATAACCTAGGCCAGTGATCCGACGATTATCAGAAGCTGATTCCGTGTCAGGTGCTTAGCGTCGTTCCCAAGTCCCTATTGCCTCATGTCATTTGCTTCTCTGTATCCATGCCTTGAATAGGCTTGATATTCATTGTCAGGTATGTATTTCATTTTTGCATTGACATCAGAACACCTTGATCGTTCGAATTGCGTGAAATCTCTATGTCGTATAGTGCGTATTGTCTAAATATCATCGACTTTGATGTACTCGCCTGAGGTTTTGCTTGAGAGTAATTGCATCCATTCGGAGTTAAGGCCAACACTCGTTGAGTTGATTTTGATCGAGCGGTTGCCATTGGTCACCCGTGAAGCATTAAGGCCGGCGTAGTAATCGGCAACTATTTCGTAATCACTGCTAGTCCAATAGCCTGAGTTCTGGTCATAATTGGGTTTGCCGTCAGAGAGGAAGTAAACGGTGTCGGTAACGCCGTCTCCAAAAGCTTGATCAAGACTTTCCCATGGCATGGTGCCACCCCATGAGCCGGGATTGCCGCTGCTGAGGCTGAGAACAAAATCAATTGCAGATTGGCGTGTCTCTGAATCAGGTGGTCCAAGTTCCACAAGGTTGTTTTCACTTGGTGCCCACGTTTTGTTGTTCCGCTTCCCTTCTGTGCTGAATGCAGCAAGGCCCATTTTGGTGGCGTCAGGCAAGTTTTGAATGATGTCAATCATCTCGTGTTGTAATGCCTCCATCCTGGTGAAACTGCAGATTTCGCTGGTTTTGAACCAACCCCTGTTAGGGTCATAAAAGCGTCTCCGCGAATTGCCATATTCGCCGCTCCAGGCCACACAGGCACTCATTGAGCCTGATCCATCCAGGATGAAGCGAACATTGCGGCTGGTAATGTTTTGGAAAAAAGCACCACCGCTATATCCATCGCCTTGATTGCCGTTGGTGTCGTTAAACCCATAGCGCACTCTCTTGTCGGCTCTTGCAAAAGCTGCAAAGTGAAGGTCTTGTTTGGTGCTGGATTTAACATCTGAAGTCTTTTCTAAATAACTTGCCGAAATTTGATAAGGGTCCTCTGTGTTGGAATCGTCCAGGGTGTACGGGTCAATAAACTTAACAAGCTTGGTGTTGATGTCAGTTTGGACTCGAACGGCTGGCTGCTGAAATGTTCTTGCTGGTGTTTTGCCCTGTGTGAAGCTGAACTCTGATTGTTCGAGAACATCGGCTAGCGGTTGCCCAGCTGGACAGCCTTCGTTTTCTGCCAAGTCGTCAACTCTGCAAGGGATTGTTCCAATATCATCAATAACCCGACTGATAAACATCGGTGATTCAAAGGTCTCCTCAGAACTGGTGGCCTCACTGGAGGCTGATTTGCTTCCCTGATAGGTTCCATCCATATTCAGTGAAGCGCCGCATCTCAAAATCGAATAGCCGCGTTGGTTACTACTCAGGCTGACGCCATAGATCACAGGCTCTTCAAGTTCGACCATATTGATGCCAAATATCGGCTGAAACCCTTGGCTGCCTGCATTGGTCTTGCAGAGCCTGACCACATCTGCATGATTGCTCATCAGATCCATCCCTGGATCGTCTCCTTCAGCGGCATCAGTTCGCGTAACCAAGAGATTCATGCTGCGCTCAACCTCTGAGCGCATTAACCGAAGGCCATTGGTCGTATTTTGGCGCAGCGTTGCTTTCCCTTGTCCTTCAGAGATCAGTGTTTGTGTTGAGCGTAAGGCCATGGAGGAAGCACCCATAATCAGTGTTCCTGAGACAACGCCTACCATCAATTCCGGGATAGTGAACCCCTTTGATTTCTTGTGTGAACGCTTGTTTTTTGGTGATATTAAAAGCATGTTCTTTTTACCAGCTTTTTGATCTTCCCTTCAATCTGTCACCATGTTGGGGCTCATGAATTTGTTGTCGCTGAATTTGTTCTGAGAGATCGCTGATAGTCAAGCTTATGTTGCTTGGCAACGACCATTGCTCGTACTTGTACTGCTTGTGTCGTTGACCCAGGTGCCACGCTCAATAGCGCCAGTTCCATCAATCTGTACACAGCGAATGCTGAGTCTCTCTTGATCAGGGATGCAGTTTGTGGGATCAGCTTTGGATAGAGCCTTTTGATGGCAGATCAAAAAGGTTAACGTTCCAGCGTTTGCAGTTGTTCCAGGTGGGGTAAAGCCAAAGTTTCTTGTGCTGACTGCAACTCTGACATGTTGCGATTCTGGCGCAGATTCTTTTTGCACCAGCCTTAAGTTGTCGAGAGGCCTTCCCGTGATCTCACTGATCTTGTTGCCGGCGTGTCCCTCTATACAGCCCTGGTCGTCGATTAACTGGCTGATTTCGGAGTCGCAACACTTAAAATCTGTTGTGTTTTTATCTTGGCTAAATTCAGTGATGGTCTCTGGTGTTCTAAAGCTGTCTGCAGCAGGAAAAACCATGGAACAGCTTGTTTTGCGTGAACCCAGTTTTGCCCGTAAGCCATAAATGCCTGATTCAAGTTGTGAAGCATAACGGTCTACGTCAACTTGCCAACGGTTTCGAGCAACGATCGGAACTGTGACTGCTGTTGCAGTGCTTAGAATCGCGAGAGCAACAATCATTTCAACGAGGCTAAATCCTTGGTGTTTGCTGTTATTGCAGGTCATAGCATTGTGATGAAAAATTTGGATTGAGTTCCGTGATGCGTTTTTCCAAGCCGATGGATGTTTCAGGCGCTTCGAAGCTGTGGGTGATCACTAACAGATATGGATTGTCGAAATTCCATTCGAGTTCTACGGCTGGATGCTCAACGACTCCCGCGACTTCAGGCTTTTGCAGATGATCTTTTAAGAAGGTGCTTGGAGAGGTGCAAGCAGACTCCATTGAGCTATTGAGCCCCGCAGTGCTCGTAATCGCTTCCTGTGTCAGATATGAATCCTGCATTTGCAGGAGTTGAATGTGATCATTAATTGCAGCTTCAATGCTATTTCTCGACGACTGATTTTGGCTGGCGGCCATGCCTGCAACGCTTAGACGGCCGACAGCTGTCATCACGGCTGCGATCACAAGACCAGCGACGAGAGTCTCGATCACCGTGAATCCAGCCGCTGAAGAATCTCTTTTGAGAGACCTGCATGTTTTTAAGGTTGATGGCTGCTTCATGGTGTCTGAATGAGCCTTCTCTGAATCATTCGACAGGGTGTGTGCCGAAAAGTAACCGCTGCTTGAAAACCCCCTTCTCTATTTTCGTCTGTCGAGACGCTTCACGGATGACAGTTGATTTAAGCGATCAAGTGAGTTTGGTGTGGTGCATCTGAGCTTTTTATGAGAATATTTTTCTTGTTATTTTGTTTACCAGCGTTCAAAGACGTCAAGACTGGTGCCACGAATCGCGCGGGTGACCATGCGCCCATAGCCTGGATAATTAAAACGCTCTGTCCAGCCCCAGTGATTGTTGGCGCTCTGAACCACTGAAATCCCATTCTGCTCTGTTTTTAAATTAAAGCTTGGTGGATTGCTTTCATTGGCTAACGCGTCCTCATCCTTGACGACGCAGATGCTGCTAGCCCAAACCAGCCCTGTGAGTGTGGCGTTATTCGGTCGTACGATTCCTGTTGGTAAGTAGAGCAATGCATACGGTAAGGTTTCTCCTGTGAAGACCACTGATTGTCTAGTGCGGTAGCAGGCATCTGTTGCGGGTGCTTCTCCGCTTGCCGCCATAATCACGAGTTGTTCTGGCTTGGTGCTGCAATCATTGCCTGTGGCAGCACACAGCTCTGCTGATCCAGATAAGTGAATGGCTTGAGTTAGATTTAGGTTGTTGGGATAGCTCACGGGTTGATCCAGATGCAGAACGATTGCGCCCGACTCTGATGGTTCAAAATGCAACTTTGTACTACTCAGCCTGACGTGATCAAGATGGACATGGCAGTCAAAGTTGTTCGAATTATTGCATAGAATGTTTTTGGTTAATTTTATCTTTCCGCCGGTCTGGGCCAGATTAATTCCTTCTTCTGAAAGCGTTCGAAAGTCGCTTGCATTCGTTTGATCTGCATCACGAACGCAGATCACTTCACCGCATGGGAGTGGTGGATACAGGATCGCTTCGCCGGTTAATGGATCGATGTCGTTGAGATCATCGCCATCGCGATCGCCTGGGGCTGGCGGGCTGTCGTCAAAACTCCAGATTCGAATCGTGTCACCATCGGAATCTGATGTTGTATCGTTGATGCGATCTTTTTCAAATAGATTCGCAGGCGGAAGACCGCTGATGCCACGCTTGGTTTCATCAATATTGATTGGCCAAATCTGATTGTCGCTGTCTGGTCCGCCGAGGTCTGCGTTAGTGGCTCCGACATCTTCAAGAAGTGAGCTAAAACAACTCGCTGAGTATTGACCAGCAGAATAATTATCAGGTGATTTGGTTAAGTAAAAGACATACCCAGGTCCGTCAATGTTGGTGTTGTTGAGTCGTAGGTTATGTCCACTGATAACGGCCCAGTCCCCAGCCCCTGCTACCCGCGAATTGACGTAGAGCGCACGTTTAAGCAAAGCTCGTGACAGGAGTGTGTCTCCACGCATGACAATGCCTTCGACGTAGAAACTGCCTTCACCATTCCCGCCTGTTGCTGTGGTGTTGTAGCTGCGTAGCCGGTATCCAGCTTCGATGTCCCCATCAACACCATCGGCTCGGATGTTGCTTGTGTTGATTGGAATGATGTCCGGTTCTCCACCTGTGCCTCGGGGGTAGGCATTGATGAATCTCTCCACTGGGGTGCAGAGTTCAACCAGTTGAGTGCTTGGTGATGTCTCTGTGGCTGGGGCATTCGGGTTCGCCCAACCCCATTGCTGTGTGTCGTTGCGAAGCGTGAGTAGGAAGCCTGTGTAGTTATCGCGATCATCTTTGTTCAGGTCACTGATGATGCGATTGAGGCCGTTCAATGCTGCAGATTCGGCTAACTGGTTGTAACTCTCTGCTGCTCCTAGCTTTCTGGCCATCATCTGGCGAATCATGAGACCGCTTGTCCCGGCGAGTAACACGGTTCCCATCAATAAGGCCATCACCATGGCCATTCCTTGCTCTTGAATGGGTGGTGGTGATGAATGTCGGATTTTAATAATTAGGCTTTTCATGATCTAGGTGCAAACGACATCTACTGCATTCGTTTCCCCATCTCCGGTGTTTAATGCGCTTGCCCCTGTACTGATGTTTAAACAGGATTTAATGTCTCTGTTCGGGCAGCCGTCGATTCGAGTTCCATTGATGTTGTAAACAGCATCTGTTGGGCCATTTATCGAAATATTGTAAATCCCACTTGGAAGGGTGATTTGATTATTGGAAAAATCGCCGCTGGCTACACCGTTGTTGGTCATTATCGCGCTGATGCTGACCAAATCGTCCCAGTTGGATGCAAAGCTTCCGGTCTCGTCGGTGTAGCCTGAGATGATGGATTGAAGTGAAGTGATTGTTGTTATCGCTTCATTGGTCTCTGCTCTGCAAAGCTGCTGTATCTGAGATGGAATCGCGATGGAAGCAAGTATTCCGATGGTGGCTACGGCGACCATCATTTCCGTTAGTGAAAAACCTGAAGCTGCGAAATTTGCGCTGTTTCGTGTGTGATTCATTGATTTTTTTGGCCTTCTATGGTGACTGGGGAGATGTTTTAAGCCTCTGAAATCTTGCTTTGATGACTTCTTGTTCCGCCTAAAAGTTTTGAATCTTTTAGGCGGAAGTTTGTTTTGCTCGTTGTTCTTTCTGGTTTATTGCTTTTGGCCGCTGCCGTTGCTAGAGCTTTTGTTGCTATACGGGTTGGTTATTATTATTGTTGTTGCCGCCAGTAGGCACGGATGGTGTTATTAGGCTTGCAACTCCTTCTGTTGATACTTCCGCTACAGCTGCGCTCGCTCTTCCGTCATCATCTGTAGCTGTGAATGTGGATGCTGTCCCGACTGCATTGCAGGTTCCCGTAACGTTCCCTACTGGTGTAACGGTGCCTTCGTCTCCAGTGATTGATGCGGCTAGGCATGCTTTCGCTGTAGACATCGCCTCGGAATCGAGTGTTGAAGCAACA
This sequence comes from Synechococcus sp. UW179A, assembly GCF_900473965.1. Lineage (NCBI taxonomy): Bacteria > Bacillati > Cyanobacteriota > Cyanophyceae > Synechococcales > Synechococcaceae > Synechococcus > Synechococcus sp. UW179A. Next base: position 84,601 of record NZ_UCNJ01000025.1, read on the forward strand.
GCTCTTTTTTGATTATTCAGCAGTGCTGGTAGGGCAACAGATGAAAGGATGCCGAGAATGACCACGACAATCAGAAGTTCAACAAGGGTAAATCCCTTCTGTAGTGCATTTTTCGTCTTTTTACGATTCAGCATCGCCAGTTGGAGCCGGCTGTTGAGAGTAGTCATGGCTGGATCAGTGTTTGTAAAAGGTTTTGGCACGTTTCGTGCTCACGAATTCAGCATCTCTCGTTTGTTTGGCCTGCAGAGGAAAGAACAGCTAGAGCTCTCTAAGAACGTTCTTAGGGTTGTTCTGAGCTTTTGAACCATCAGCCTCTGCCCTCGCTGCGCACCTGGCTGCAGTCCACTGCGGTGCTCACGGTTGTGGCCGGCTACTCCGTGTTGCTGGTGCTCAACGGCGCTTTGTCTGATCTGCAGCGTCGCCAGCATCATGAGCAGCTGGTGCAGTCGTTGGCGCGGCAGGCTGCAGTGGCGCAGTTGGATCCAGTGCCCTTGCGTAACTTCGGGCTGGAGGCATCGTTGCTGGCGGAGGGTTCAGCTCAGAAGCCCAGGCTTCAGCGGGATGTTTCTGGCCAGCAATGGCTTGTCAGCCGCCAACTCATGCAGTTGCCCAGTGGTGAACAACGCTGGCTGCAGCTTCGCCAGAACGTAACCAGTTCCCTTGAGCAACAGCGCTTGGCGCAGTCGATTTTGCTTTCGGCCGCAGGATTGTCGATCCTGTTCACAGCCCTGTTGCTCAGGCCTGTGATTCGGCGTGGGTTGTTGGTGCCACTGGATGATTTCGATCAGCAGCTGCAGACCCTGGAAGCCGACAATCTCGGCGAGCACCTCTTGGATCCCCAGCTGCAGCCTCAGGAATTGCGTGCCATCGCTGTCGCCTTCAACAACCTGCAGCAACGCCTTGCCGCCGCCTGGCGTCGAGAGCGCGCGTTTGTGGATGGGGTAGCCCATGAACTGCGGACTCCGATCACCGTGATCTCTGGCCACAGTCAGCGGCTTCAGCGCGAAGCGCTCCCGGCCTCTGCTCAGCGTTCCGCCGATTTGATCAATGCGGAAGCAGCGCGAATTGCTGATCTGCTACGGGTGTTGCGCGATCTAGCTCTGATCGACTCCGGTCGTCTCCAGCTTGATTACCAATCACTCGATCCTGATGATCAGTTGCTGTTGGCTTACGAGTCGCTTTCCGCCGATTCCAACGGTCGGCTTCAGTTGCCTCAACCCGCTGGCGAACTAAGGCCAGCTCTATGGGCTGATTCAGCGCGGGTGCAGCAGTGTTTGCAAGCACTGATTCGTAATGCTCTTCTCTACAGCTCGGGGATTGTGCGATTGCAAACAGAGCAGAGCTGTGATGGCTTGATCTTGCACGTAATCGACCAGGGTGATGGCATCGCAGAAGTCGATCGTTCCGTTCTGCTTCAGCGCTTCAAGCGCGGCGTTAATTCTGCTGGCACCCGGGGGATGGGTATTGGTTTGGCCCTGGTGCACGAGTTGATGCAGGTCATGCAGGGTGAGTTGCTGATCAACGATGCTGAAGGTGGTGGTGCTGATGTTCAGCTGCGTTTCAGGCTTGCGGCAGCCGGGCAATAAAGCCCACGCCGCGCACGGTGTGCAGCAGCTGCGGTTCACCTTTGGCTTCCACTTTTTTGCGCAAATAGCCCATGTACACATCCAGTGAGTTGGGATCGCCCACAAAGGGTTTGCCCCATACGCCTTCCAGGATCTGTTGCCGCGTCTGCACTTCGTTGTTGTACTTCACCAGGTAGGCGAGCAGATCGAATTCACGCTGAGAGAGAGCCAATTCACGATCCCCTCGTGTGACCCGATGTTCGATCAGGTCAATCTGTAGATCTTCAAGGCTGAGGCTGTCTTTGGCGCGTTCAGAACTCGCGAACTGGCCCCGGCGCAAGCGGGCGCGCACTCGGGCGTGCAATTCCTTCAGCTCGAAGGGTTTGGTGAGGTAATCGTCGACGCCAAGATCCAGGGCCTGCACCCGGTCATCCAGATCGTCGTGAGCGGTGAGCATCAGCACGGGCGTAGTGTCGCCACTGCTGCGCAGTCGCAGGCAGATCTCCGTGCCATCGAAATCCGGCAGGGTCCAGTCGAGCACCACCAGATCAAAGCTCTCCTGCCTCAGCTTCAGCAGGGCATCGCCACCGCAACTGGCGCTGCTGCAGTCCAGCCCCTGCTGGCTGAACTCGTCCTGCAGAAACTGCAGCAGTTCCGGATCGTCATCAACAACCAGCACCCTGCTGACGCTGCTGCCGACATCCACTGCGGAACTGGCCATGCCTGTTGCACCTCTTTTCAATATCTGCATCATTTCTTTAGTGGTAGCAATCCGCATCACCCATCTGGGGGAACTCTTTGCGCAGCCGTGAAGCACTGCTGTGTTGTTGCTGGGATCTCGCCAGTCGATCTTTGCCACGCCGAAGCCGCGAGCTTCGGGGTTTGTTCTCCCTCTGGCACTGACTGCTTCCGCGGTGTTGTTACTAAGCAGCGCCTCCATTCATACGCTCAGCCTGCAGGGTCGCCTGCGTTTGCAGGCTGCAATCGAGCGTGATCAGTCGGCCGATCAGCTGCGTTCAGCGGCCCAGGCTTTCACGACCATGGCCAGTGGCGCGCAGGCCTGTCTGCTGCAATGGCCTTCTGTTGACTGGGGCTTGCTTCAGAACAGCTGCTCCGGCTCTGAGCCCATTTCCTTGCAGGAAGGCAGCGTTGCTGATCAGACCTGGAGGTTGCTGTCTTGGCAACCCGCCGCCGGCTCGGGGGATTTGCGTTTGGCCTTGGCCGATGGTCGTCGTGCCAGCTTCAGGCTTGAGCTTGCTGCCGATGGGGCTCAGATCCTGGGTATCGGCGCTGTGCAGCTGATCGGTCGTGATCGATCGGAGCCCTTCTCATGAGCCTGCCGGAGGTGCTGATCTCATTCATTCTTTTGGCCAGCAGCAGCAGTGCGGCCCTTGGGGTGTGGAGCCAGGCGACAGCGACCTGGCAGCAGAGCCGCACGCTGCAGCACACCGCTGATCAGCTGGAGCTGATGCAGCTGGCCAGCCATCGCTGGCTGAGGCTGCACGGCGCTGAGCGCAATCTGCTGATCCCTGGTTTGGATCCATGCCTGCTGGATGCCAGTGCTGTGGCTGTTGCGCTGGATCAAGCTGTGCCGTTGCCACAGGGCATGACTCGCCAATGGGTTGTGGATGCTGATCAGCTCGGCATCTGGCAGGAGCTGTCTGCGCTGAACGTCGATGGTGAGGTGCAGTTGCAGCGCCGCCAGTTGGTTAGCCCCGCAGCCTATGGGCTCTGCCGCTCATGAATCGTGTCAACGCAGGGTTCAGCCTCGTGGAGCTGATCGTCACGGTTGCACTTCTGGGGATCATCGCCTCATTGGTCGTGCCCGATGCTGCTTCTGATCGTGATCGGCTGCAGCTGGATGCGGCGGCTCGGCGCTTGCAGCTGGGCCTGGAACGGGCCCGCCTGGCGGCGAGACGTGCGCAGCAGGCCTGTGGCATCAGCCTTGCTCGTGATTCCTGGGAGCAGCCTGAGCAACAGCAGTTGCCGGCTGCTTTGGCTCCCTGCTCAAAGGTTGGCCTGGCCTTGCAGGAGGCCTTTGAGCAGGGGCCGATTCTGGTGCACACCAACCTGCCGGAGCTGATTCGCGTGTCGGCCAACGGTTTGCTGCTCGATGGCGGCACCACCGTGCTCAGCCATGAGCGGCTGGATCAGAGTCGCTGCCTGGTGGTGAGTTTGCCGTTGGGTGTGAGCAGGGTTGGCACCTATCAGGGAGACCTTCCCGCACTCGGAGAGGCTCCCCGCAGCACGCTTTGCAAACCCAGGGTTCAGGAGGGTTGAGATGAAACGAGCGCGATGCAAACCAGAAGGCTCTTGGGGGTTCACGCTGGTGGAGCTGCTGCTGGCTCTGAGCCTGGGCACCCTTCTATTTGGGCTGCTGCTGCGCTTGATCGGCGCCGATCTTCAGCTGGGTAGGGCAATGGCCGTGCGTTTGAGTGAAAGCTCGCGACAACGCCGCAGTCTGGAGCTGATCCGCGAGGAACTGGGACGGGCCCATGGCTGGATGGTCGATCCACCGCTCTCCAAGCGTTGGCCTTGCCGCATGAGTGGTCGCCGTCCGGTGCTGGCCATTGCAACTCTCGCCGACGATGCTCAGGCACGCGGCGAAAGCGCGATCGTGTATTCGGTGGGTTCTGCTCCAGCTGCGATCTGGCGCGGGCAGGTGTTGATGCGCTGTGGCCCGGCCTACGGCCTCGATGGCGTGCCTAACCTCCGGGGTGCTTTCCAGAATCGGGTGCTGCTGGATGCGCTTCCCCACGACATCGGCTCAGGGTTCACGGCACGTCCGCACCCGCAATGGCCTGTGCTGGAGTTGGAGATCGAACAGCAGTTGCCGTCTCGTTCTGGGGATCCGCAAGTCCTGCGCAGCCGGCTGGCCGCCTGATGGCTTGAGACCGCTGCCGCTCTCTGTTGCTGCTGCAGAGAGGCCACTGTGAGCGCCAGGGTTGAACCAACGTCGATCCGGCGACGGTTGGAGCGCACCGCTTTGCTAGCGGTGTTACTGGGCTATGGCTTGTTGGTGCTGGCGACTGCTCAACTGTTTCAGCAGCAGCGCAACCAGCGACAGCTGACCACGATGCAGCGGGCCGAACGCTTGCTGCTCGGCAATGTTGCCGTTGCTGAGCAACCTCAGCAGCTGCAACGCTTGTTCGGCATGTTCTCCAGTTCCGGTCTGGCGTTGTGGGGGCACTTCGCCAATCAGACGTCTGTGGAGGCTGCATTGATGGATCCCTCTGCGGATCTGCGCCAACGGGCTGAGCAGCTGGCTCAAAACCAATCCAGGCCTCAGCTGTTCCGCAACCGCAGCAGCAGTTACATGATCACCGGCAGGGTCTTGGAGATGAACGGCAACCCCTTGCACTTGTATCTGCTGGAGGATGTCTCGGCCGAGGTGGCGTTTCAGCATCAACTCAATGCACTGTTGCTGCTTGCTGCTGTTCTGGCAGCGCTGGTGTCTGTTCTGCTCAATCGCCGTGGTATTCACCGTGCCTTGCAGCCTTTAACGCGCCTTGGCGACACGTTGGAGACGTTTCGCTCCAATCCTCTACAGCATCAACCGCTCGCGCCCGACCAGCTACCACTGGAGTTGAAGCCTCTGGCGGTTGCTGTCAACGATCTGGGCGAGCGTCTTGCGAAGGCCTTGGACCATCAGCAACAGTTCGCCAGCAGCGTGAGCCATGAGCTGCGCAATCCCATCACCATCATTGGCGGCTACAACCGCAGGCTGATGCGCCGCGCCGACAACCTCACTGACGATCAGCGACGACAGCTGCTGATTGTGGAGGAAGAAATCCGCCGGTTGGGACAACTGGTCACCGATCTGGTAACGATCACCCGCGCTGAGATCAGCGCTCAGAACCTGGATTGTCAGCCTCTTTGCATTGCCGATCTGGTTCAGCAGGCCATTGCGCTGCTCGATCCACAGGCACAGCTGCGGATTGTGGTGATCCCTGCTGATGCAGTTGATCCCCAGTTGATCGAGGTCTTCGCTGATCGTGATGCAGTGCTGCAGTGTCTTGTCCATCTGCTCAACAACGCCTGTCAATACAGTCCGCCCGTTTCTCCGGTCGAGATTGGCTACGTCTGCCAAGCCGAGAGGGTGTTCCTGCAGATTCGTGACCACGGCCCGGGCGTCCCCGCGGAAGAACGGCAGTTGGTGTTCGAGCGTTTCCGGCGTGGCCGTAACAGTGATGGGAGTCCCGGCAGTGGTATCGGGCTGGCCGTGGTGCAGACGCTGGTCGACCCCATGGCCGGCAGCGTGTCGATCGAGGATGCCGAAGGCGGTGGTGCCGTTGTTGTGCTGGGCCTCAGGAGGTACTCGTCTCCTGCTCCGGAAGTTCATCCTCCGCTTCATTGAGCAGGTAGAAGGCCAGCACGGCCATGCAGGCGATGGCCAGAAACAGGTGATCCACCCAGCCGTACTGCACGCCCATGCCCATGGCGGTGATTTTGCTGTTCACCACCACCAGCACCACGGCAAAGCTCGCCAGCAGCAGGGCGGGTAGCCGTTGAATCTGCCGGCGTTGACGCCACAGGCTGAACAGGGGAGGCAGCAACACCAGCGTCGAGACACCATGCAGAACACGCATGCTCAGATCGCTGTGTAGATGCGGTGTGATCGACGCCCAGAGATTGGCCGGCACCAGCAGCGAAACCAGGATCAGGTAGGGAATCAAGGGGCTGGCCTCAATTGAATGCGAAAGCAGCTGCCCATGCCGGGTTCGCTTCTCACCTTGATGCTGCCACCCATCGCCTCCAGCAGCAGTTTCACCACGGAGAGTCCAACCCCGCTGCCGCTCTGTCCCGTGGTGTTGGCGCCACGGTGAAAGCGATCGAACACGTAGGCCTGGTCCTGCAAGGGAATGCCGATGCCTCGATCTTCCACCTCAAGCGTCAGGTTGTTGATGTCGGATCGCAAGCGCAGCTGGATGGGCTGCTCAGGCGGTGAGTACTTGTGGGCGTTTTCGATCAAGTTGAGCAGCACCTGACGCAGCCTGGCGGCATCGCCGAGCGCCATGCTGGAGCTGCCTTCAGCAGGCAGCTCCAGGGTCAGTTCACGGCCCAGGGCCGTTCCTTGGGCGCGCACCACTTCATCGAGCAGAGGTCGTAGATCCACGGGCTCCTGTTTGACCTGCAAACGCCCGGAATCACTACGTGAAAGGTCGAGCAGGTCATTGAGCAGTTGCTGCATGCCGATCGTCTCTTCCTCAGCGTCGTGAAGGCGCTGAACCAGTTGTGCCTCCAGCTGAGGTGCCTTACGGATCACGCGTTTGAGAGATCCGGACACCAGGGTCAGTGGTGCTTGCAATTCATGGCTCACGGCGCTCACGAACTGACGCTGTTGGCTCCAGGACTGGGCCAGTCGCTCGGTGAGGGCGTTGTAGGTGCGGGTGAGCTGGCTGAGTTCCTGTGGTCCCCTGGGCACCGGTAAAGCGGCTGTTTGCAGGCCTTCAGCCGTGAGCTCGGCGCTACGGCTGCTGAGCTCTTGCAATGGTTTGGTGATTCGCTTCACCAACAGGCTCACCAACAGCAACGAGCCACTGAGGGAGCTGCCCCAGATCAGGATCATCCAGGCCAGAAATTCGCTCTGAGCAGGGCCCAGGCCGGAGATTTCCGTGCTGCTCCAGAGCAGATCACCAGAGCGCAGACGGCGGTCCAGCAGGGTGAGGTATTCCCGCTCCTGCAGCACGATCAGATTCGACTCGCCTTGCTCTCGCAGTGGATTGGCCGTTGCGGCGGCTTTCAGCAGAGCCGCTGGGATGGGCCGGTGGTCTCGTCTGGGGGTGATCAGCTGCCCGTCCGGCTGTTCCAGCCACAGATTGGTGCGCAGGCTGGAGTGATTCTGAAGTTCCTGCACGATCAGCGTTTCGCCCTGATCGCCTTGGCTCTCCAGCCGAAAAGCCAGTGCTGCCGATGCGGTCAGCAGCTCAGCTTCTCCCACGCGCAGTCGGCTGCGTTCGCTCAGCAACAGCCCCGTGCTGGTGGCACCGGTGAAGCCGAGCAGCACGGCGGCGTAGGTGGCGAGCTGCAGCTGGCCGAGCATGGTGCCCGTCAGGCGGGAGCGCCAGTTGCGGGAACGGTTCATGCTCCAATCCTGCTCTTGGTCGGACAGTCGGGCAAGAATGCGCTTGATCAGCACAGCACTCCTCTGTGAGTTTTGCCGCCTCACCCCTGGGCATCGCCCGCCCCAGCCTTTCGGCTCGCATGGCCCGCTGGGGCCTGGTGATCGTGGCGATCTATGGCCTGGTGGCCCTGATCACCCCGGTGCTGTTGGCCGCTGGCGTGCTGCCAGATCCCAATGCCGGCCTAGAGAATCCCATCTATGCACCTCCCTCGCTAGCGCACTGGTGCGGCACCGATCGGCTCGGACGTGATGTTTGTGTGCGCACCTTGCAGGGCAGCGGTGTGGCCCTGCAGGTGGTGCTCCTGGCCGTGACCTTCGCGCTGGTGATCGGTGTGCCCCTAGGCATGGTGAGTGGCTATCTGGGGGGAGGCGTGGATCGCGTGCTGGTGCTGCTGATGGACACGCTTTATACGCTGCCGGTGTTGTTGCTGTCGGTGGTGTTGGCCTTCTTGCTGGGGCGGGGTGTTCCCAATGCGGCCGCAGCATTGTGCGTGGTGTACATCCCCCAGTACTTCAGGGTGGTGCGCAACCAGACGGCCCAGGTGAAAGCTGAGCTGTTCGTGGAGGCAGCGCGCACGCTCGGTGCCGGACCGGTCTGGATCCTGCGCCGATATCTGTTGCGCAACGTGATCACCTCGGTGCCCGTGCTGCTCACGCTTAATGCTGCCGATGCGGTGCTGGTGTTGGGTGGCCTTGGCTTCCTTGGCTTAGGTCTTCCGGAAACGGTGCCGGAATGGGGCAGTGATCTCAATCTTGCGCTCGCGGCTGTGCCGACTGGTGTGTGGTGGACCGCCCTTTATCCAGGCTTGGCGATGTTTGTGTTGGTGCTGGGGCTGTCGTTTCTGGGTGAGGGTCTCGAAGCCTGGGTGAGCAGCACGGGGCGGGACGCGGCAAAATAACAACAGAACCGATCAGACCATGCCGTTCTGGGCCACGCTCGCTCTGCTGACGCTGATGATCACGTTGTGGGTGTCTGGCCGCAGCAATCCAGATGATGTGATTGGTCTGCTGGAGCAGATGCTGGCGATTGCGCTGGGGCTCGTGGTCCTGTTCATCGGCCGCAGTTTGCCGCTAGAGCTTCTTGCTTTGGTGTTTGCCCTGCGATTGCCGGCAGCCCGCCGAAACCATCCGGTGATGGAGCGCAGGCAAGGCAGCAAGGATGTGTTGATGCCGTTCTGAACTTGCCAGTAGAGCCCTGGCTCATGCATGGCTGCTGAGTTCAGCAATGCAGCTTGGCTGTACGAGGCAGCTGCTCGAGAATCTCACCCTCTTTTGAGAGGGCTGGATAGCTGCGGCCCTGCTCACGGCACCAGCCCGCCACGTCCGGATAGCACCACTCAAACAGCAGGTCGGTGTATCGCTCTGCGGGAATTCCTTCACCTTCAAGTGGGGCGAGCCCAGCAGCCTGACGCTGCCTGAGGGCCTCAAACAGCAGTGTGGCCGTGGCCACCGACACATTCAAAGACTGCACCATGCCACGCATCGGGATGAAGACCGCCTGATCCATTAACGCGGTGGCTTCTGCGGTCAGTCCCCATTTCTCGGCACCGAGAACGAAGGCACTGGGGCCTGTGAAGTCGCATTCGCGGTAGTCGCGCGCGTTCACGCCCAGGTTGGTGCCATACAGCCGGAATCCTTGATTTTTAAGGTGGCGTACGGCGCTGCTGATGTCGGCATGGTCATGCAGCGGCACCCAGCGCTGACTGCCCTGGGCGGTGCTGTTAAAGGTGCGGGGCCGTCCGCTGAAACTCACGGCATGGGCTTCTAGAACCCCCACGGCATCACAGCTGCGCAGGATGGCCGAGAGGTTATGGGGCTTTTCCACGTGCTCCACCAGCACGGTGAGATCCGTCATCCGGCAGTTCAGAACCTGCTTCAGACGCTGAAATCTGCGGGGAAGGATCGGCATCGCTGAGATCGCTGCAGGCGTGAAGGCTTGCTGGCAGCCATAGGGCATGGATCAGATTTGCATGCAAGCTGCAACCGGAATCCTGCTGAGAGCTCAATGCATTTGCTACGTATGCTCCTGTCATGACCATGGGCTGAAGCTGACTTCAGCTGGTAGCTCTGATTGAAGCGAGGGATCTGAGGATGGGCACGATCTTGACGTCCAATGCGGCTTTGGAGCTCATGCGTCAATCCGCTGTTGCAGGCATACCAGGTGAAATGCATGCCGAAGTGGTGTCCGGAGGTTGCTCTGATTACGCGATTGTGTTCAAAGCAGGCCGCAACTCAGGTGAGCCAATCTCCAGGGAATCTGGAGTAACTCTCTACTCCAAGGCTGAGCAGGTTCGGCTGTTTTCTGGACTTGTGATCGACTATCAGGAGTCTTTATCCGGCGGCGGATTTTTTCTTTCTGGAAAGTCGATTGATGTGTCGTCCTGTGGAAATTGTTTCTCTTTCAGGGCTGATTAAAATCTTTACTGTTGGTTGAACTCTCATTTTTAAAGTTAAGCTTTAAGCAGCTATCGTTGGCCAATTTTTGCGTGGTTATCCGCAGCAACTGCTCTGCTGCAGTGGTGTCACGGTGACGCCACTCACGACCTGAGGGTCCATTAAAACACGCACTTTGATGCCACCGTCTGGATCGTCGGAAAGTTCAATGCCAAGGCCTAGCAGCTCTTTGCCAGCGTCGTTTTTGTAGTTGATCAACTCGACTCTTTGGATATTTCCTTGCTCAGACATTGTTGAAGTTTGTGTTGTTATCCATCATTATGGCTGTTTGATGTTGAAAGGATCTCGATTGCTGAGATCAGTGCTTTTTTCATCAGCACCACCAATGGCACGGCAAAGGTTGTGGGCTGAGGAGGTGTAGCGCTCACAGAAGCTGTCAACCATGGCTTTTTGGCCTGATCGTGACGCATTGATCTGAATCTGTTGCCAAACAGCTTTGTCGTTCAGGTACAGCTCCAGATGCTGATCTGCTTCCAAGTCGTTGCCAAGGGGGGGTAGTCGCTCGCCCAGAACGACGCGACGCACCAGATTCCAGTCCTGTGGAATGCCATCGACATTCACAACCTTCAAAGCTTTCAGTCTGCAGGGCTCGTTGGTGCGTCCGCTCTGTTCAGCGCCATGGCGTGTCGATCGCAGCCAAAGCTCGCTCTCCTGGTTGCCAACCTGCAGGTAGCGCAGGTCAGCCGCTTTGAGGCCATAGGTGGCCATCAACTGGAAGGCGAACCCATAGCGGCGCCCCATCGTTGTGTTCGGCAAGGCTGCGAGCACCTCAAGGATTTCTGAATCCTGCAGGGCATAGGTGATGGGTTGGGGTGGGTTGCTATTGGGTTGGTTGCTCATGTTGTCCTCCCCTTCGCTCGTTCACGCTGATGTTTTGTGCGTGATGGCTGTTTGTAGCAGGTGACTGATTCCAGTCATATCTGGATGCAGGGTCGCCGATGTTCAGTCACCTCTTCAGAGGTGTGCCTCAACACGATGGCGTTGACCATCAATGAAGACATCATGCATAAGCCTGCTCCGATGCGTTTGTCTGCCCTGCTGACGCTTACTGCCCTGCTGCCCATCACGGCAACTCCGTTGCTGGCACACGAGTATCGCGGTGATGATGGTCGTTACTACGACAGTCGTTACTACGACGGCCGCGACGACTACGGCCGTCGCGCTTACGACAGCGGGCGTGACTACGACGACAGCCGTGAGTATCTGTATCGACCAGATGGAGTGGCTCAGCGGACTGCATGGGATGAACCAGGCTCAGATACCAACAGTTGCGTTGAAGGCAGCGTGATCGGTGGTCTGCTCGGGGCCGGTCTCGGTGCAGCGCTGTCCCGTGGCAACGGCCGCTGGATCGGTGTTCCTGTCGGTGGTGCCGCTGGTGCTCTGATTGGTTGCCAGGTCGACGGGGGCTGATCTTCTTTGGGTCGAAGAGGAATTTTGTAACTCTTCTCACTGGATCATTGATGAATCATCAACCTCACCATTCGCAGTTGTCGCCGCTGTTACAGGGATAGATGCGATAGCCCTCGCCAATCAATTCCGGCGTGTCGCTGTTATTAATCATCCATTTATCCAGTCGCAATGCATAGACTCCATTGCCTTCATCAAAGAGACCCGCGTAGTAAATCTCGATAAAAGGGGGCCAGCAGTCGTCTTTGCAGCCCGGCTCGTTGTCGGCATAACATTTCCACCCACTCGTAACTCCAAAAGTATCCATCGTTGGCGAGGTGAAATTAGTGTTAGGCATGCTTGAATCTGCCTCGCAAACCCATGGGTAAAGGGCGAAGTTGAAAGTCATAAGAACGCCTTTCACGTTGTCATATGGATTGACTTGGTGGATGTCTTGAATTTTTTGACAGACACTCGAATTCCATTTGCGTTGGTTTTGTTTTGGTCCTGCTCCGCAAACAGAACCGTTGATAACTGTATTGCCATCGCTGTACCATCCTGCCCAATATCTTTGAACCCCAAAAGTTGTCCCAGAATTGGGATGCGTGAATGTGCAGTGATTACGCCCGTGGGGGCTGCTTGGGCCGCTGTTTTCACATTCGGGAGATGTCGGTGGCCCGTCGAAGCGTTCGATGTATTTGATATCACCTAAACAGTCGGGTTGAATTCCAGCTCCATCGCAATTATGAAAAACCCAGTAATCCTTGCGCCCTTCTTTTGGAAAGCTAGCCCATGTTCTGGCTCCCATGTTGTATTTAGCTCCATTAACAATATCGTAGGGATCGTTGTTGTCGCTTTTGCAGACTGGCGATAAACCTTTGTCCCAGTTGAATTGATAGGGGCGATAATAAAAAGGGGTACAACTGATGTCTGAAGCACCTTCTCCTCCACCGCCGCAAAAGGTGTCTAGTTTTTTGATCGTTCCTCCTTCGTTTGCCCAGCACCATCCTTGGCCCAAGCCGCTAATCATCACTGGCTTGTCAGGTTGGTGTTGAAAACTCAACCGCTGCGGAATTGATTCGAGCGAAATAGGGGCAACTGCGGTCAAGCCTGATGACAATCCGGCGAGAAGATTGATTAACACGTTGCTTGAGTGAAATATCGCAATTGTGGCCAGCTAAGCCATTTTTAAGGGGTTTTAAGGATATTTAGTAATATCCAAGATCTCAACAGTGTGATGAAAGGCACCGATTTTGATCAACGTGTCTACGCCATGGTTGGGCAGATTCCGCATGGATATCTCTCGACCTATGGCCAGGTTGCGGACCGGATTGGTGCCTATGGCTGTGCGCGACAAGTGGGTTGGGCTCTACGTCGTTTGAGCCTGCCGACTCTCATTCCTTGGCAGCGTGTGGTCAATGCCCAGGGTCGTATCTCCATGAGCCTCAGTCGCGAGGGAACCGACTGGATGCAGCGGGACCTTTTGATCGCCGAGGGAATTCCTGTGGATCTAGAAGGCCGTTTGCCCCTCAAAAGGTTCCTGTGGTCACCTGATGAAAGGCAAATTTCCCAGATGAATCAGTTGCTCAGGGCGCTGTAGGCCACCGTGACCACTAGACGTGTGACTTCGATGACGCCAGCGATGACGAACACCGTTGCCAGCCGAGTGGCCCAGCGGGGAGGCTGATTCCCCCTCCAGCTGCTGGAGGCCCGCATCCACTGGGCTGCGGCGGAGGCAGGAAAAGCGATCGTGCTGGCGCGTCCTGAAGCCAGTTGATTGCCCAGCCTGGAGCCTGTTCCGATCGCTTTGTCGCTGTAGGCGTACCCCAGAGACACCGCGGCAGTTCTGTTGAAGGCCGACTGAGCTGATCCAGGCTGGGATTGCCAGGAGCGCACGAATGGAACGCCATGCTCTCCGAAGGCTTGGCTGTATTCCTCTGAGTCAATCAGAGAATCCACGAGCGCATCGTGCCCTTGTGAAGCCTGAACCTGAATGCATTCGGACACTTCACTTTGATCGTGAGGCGGTCTGCCCAGGAGATGTTTGAAATCCAGTTCGATGGTTCGCTGTGGAGAGCAGGAGTCGTAAAAATTTTTCCGATAGAAGTCCGACTTGGCCAGACCGCGGATGAACTCCTGCACGGTGATGCGTCCATCACGCAATTCAGCTTCAAGTGAGATTGAGCGATCGCACTCCATGACATGTCCATTGCCATAGACATGCTTGTAGGCCTCTTGAATCGCTGTGTCGACATCGGCTGCTTCGGCAGAGCCTGCGAAGCCGGAACGCAGTTTTATGGGCTGCTTTGTTGCACGTTCACCGCCGAATTGTGTCGCGACAGAGGTGGACGAAAGCATGGCAATTTTTGGACTTGACCTTGGTATCAAAGAGAGTCTTGAGCTGAACTAAGATTGAATTGAGTGATTCTTATTTTTTCGCAAATAAACAAGATATTTATTCAGGTTAATCAGAGTTTTTGGTTAACTTGGATTTCATCCCTTAGTGATTTTGCGGATTTCTGATATAAGCGCTGATTTTTAATTTGTGGTTTTGGTGTTGTTGTCTTGGCGCCCTGTCAGGTCATGCCCTGTCCGGCTGCTGGCGTTTCAGTGAAGGTGCTGGCTTGCTGTTGGCAGATGATTGAAGCCAGCGAAGCCCCTCTATGGCTCAACCTGCTGAATCCTCTTCCCGAGATGCTCTGCTCTCTCGCCGTGTCGCTTGGGATGTTCTTGAAGCGGTTGCTGCGGGGGCTTACGCGGATGTGGCTTTGGAGAGGGCTCTGCGCCGCCGGTCTCTGGCTCCTGTCGATCGCGGATTTGTCACGGAGCTGTCCTATGGGGCCATTCGCTGGCGTCAGTGGCTGGATGGCTGGCTGGATCGCTTGGGCAAAGTTCCAGCCCGTAAGCAACCTCCGCGTTTGCGCTGGCTCCTGCATATCGGCCTCTACCAGTTGCTGCGTATGGAACGCGTTCCTGCCTCGGCCGCAGTGAATACCACGGTGGAATTGGCCAAGCAGGGCAAGCTGGCGCGTTTGGCTCCGGTGGTGAATGGATTGTTGCGTTCTGCCTTGCGAGCTCGTGAGGCCGGTGAAGGGTTAGCTCTGCCCGAGGAGCCAGCGGCTGCTCTGGCCCAGGAGCATTCGCTGCCGCTATGGATCAGCCGTGGGTTGTTTCAGTGGTGTGGTTCGGAGCAGGCTGAGCGCGTTGCTAGGGCTTTCAATCAGGTGCCGACCCTTGATCTGCGCGTGAATCGCTTGCGTTCAACGCCTGATCTGGCCGCAGCACTGTTCGCCGAACGCCACATTGCAACAGCTCCGATCGCAGGCTGCCCGGATGGGCTTCAAGTGCTGGAACCGTTCGGTGATCTGCGCCAGTGGCCCGGTTTCAGCGAAGGATATTGGTGTGTCCAGGATCGTGCGGCCCAGTGGGTGGCTCCGCTGCTGGACCCATGCCCTGGTCAGCGAGTGTTAGACGCCTGTGCTGCCCCAGGAGGTAAAGCCACCCATCTGGCGGAGCTGATGGGTGATAGGGGAGAGATATGGGCAGTCGATCGTTCACCCGGTCGCTTGCAGCGGGTCGCCGCCAATGCCGCGCGACTGGGCTGCTGCAGCATCCATGCCCTGGCGTCTGATGCATCGCAGCTCGGGCAGGAGCGACCTGAGTGGAGGGGCCGATTTGACCGGATTCTTGTCGATGCACCCTGTTCGGGCCTGGGAACCTTGGCGCGTCATCCCGATGCTCGCTGGAGAATCACGGAGGAGTCGGTGGCTGAATTGCTGAAACTGCAGATCGACCTTCTCGATGGCCTCCGCTCTCTACTGGCCCCAGGCGGACGCCTGGTTTACGCGACCTGCACGATCCATCCTTCAGAAAACACTGAACAGATCCATGGCTGGCTGCAGGCCAATCCTGATCTCGTGCTCAATTCAGAGCAGCAACGCTGGCCTGATCCCAGTGGGGGGGATGGCTTTTATGCCGCAGTGATCACTGCACCGGCAGCGGCCTGAAGTTCTCATCAACCGGTGGACCGTCGTTTGGAGCGACATAGCGCCTGGGAGGTGCGGCTGGCGCGACTGGTGTCGGTTGTTCTCCGCTGCTGAAGGGTTGATCACCATTGCCACCGGATGCTGCGTCTCCAGATGGGGTGTTGCCCTTCTTCTTAGGCCCTTTGAATGGGCGGTTGAGCACCGGTTTAGGAGGAAAGTTTTGGACGTTGTAGCTGCCTTTGACCTGAGTCATGAATTGCTTCCAGGCCCAGGCCGCCTCGCCACTGCTGCTTTTGGTTTCAGCATTGTTGTCGTAGCCGAACCAGACCGCGGTGGTGAGCTGGGGGATTGAGCCGATGAACCATAGGTCCCTGGCTCCTTCCGAGGTACCGGTTTTGCCCGCTACAGGGCGATCGTCGAGTCGGGCTGCGGCACCCGTTCCGCCTGTCACCACCCTTTGCAGCATCCAGTTCATGGCATCGGCTACTTCGCTGTCGAGGGCTCGACTTCCCTTGTCACCATCGATACGCCGACTCCAGAGAACATTGCCTTCAGGACCGCGGATCTCTTCGAAGGCCATCGGCTTCACGTACACCCCACGATTGGCCACTGCGGCATAGGCCGCAGTCATGTCGAGCACGGTCTGCTCATAGGCACCGATCGCCATCGGGTAATACTTGCCAAGAGGGCGCTCGTTGCCGATGCCCAGCTTGTTCGCTGTGCTGATGATCGCGTCGAAGCCGACCTTGTCCTGCAGCTGCACGGCCACTGTGTTCAGCGAATTTTTGAGGGCGTCAGCGAGGGAAATATTGCCGAAGTATTTGTTCTTGAAATTCTTGGGGCAGTATCCAGACCAGCAGCGCGGAGCATCCACAAAGATGTCTTCGGGCTTCACGCCGGAACTGATGGCGGCGGCATAGGGAAACAGCTTGAAGGTGGATCCCGGCGAGCGCAGGCCCTGGGTTGCTCTGTTGAATTGACTGCTACTGAAGTTTTTGCCTCCCACCATGACCCGCACCAGGCCCGTGCCTGGTTCCATTGACACGATCACCCCTTCAGTGTTGAACGGGGCAAACTTCCGGACCACTTGCTGGGCTTTCTTCTGCCAATCGAGGTTGAGGCTGGTGCGGATCTTCAGGCCTCCCAGCTCGATCTGCTCGGGGGTTATCAGCTGCGGCAACTGCTGAGCAACCCAACTGGTGAAGTAAGGCGCTGAGCTGTTGAAATATTTGGGAATGGCTGGTTTGAGATCGAGTGGGCTGCTGCGTGCCTGCTCGGCTTCACTCGCAGTGATAAAGCCAGCCTGGCGCATCCGATTCAGCACAATGCTTCTCCGCTCCAGGGCCAGTTCCGGATTCACCAGGGGTGAATACACCGATGGAGCCGGAGGCAGTCCTGCAATCAGTGCGGCTTCCTGAAGATTGAGTTGATCCGGTGTCTTGGAGTAATACACCCAGGCGGCATCAGACAGCCCATAGGCGCTGGCCCCGAGATACACATAGTTCAGGTATTGCTCAAGAATCTGCTCTTTGCTGAGCTGGCGTTCGAGTTTGTAGGCCAGTGCAGCTTCCTTGAGCTTGCGCGTGATCGTGCGGTCCTGGCTGAGGAACACCGTTCGAGCCAGCTGCTGGGTGATCGTGCTGGCGCCTTCCCGAACGGCCCCCTGGCGCACGTTGCGCACCAGTGCCCGGCCGATTCCCCAGATATCAACGCCGTTGTGCTCATAAAAGCGCCGGTCTTCCGCTGCGATGAATGCCTGCTTCACGAGCAGAGGCATCTCACCTGGTTGGATCTTCTCGCGGGTTGCAGGCCCAAGTTTCTGGATCACCGCCCCATTGCTGGCCAGCAGGGTGATCGTGCCGGGTCTGTTGAAACGGCTGATGCCGCGTGCATCGGGGAGTGTGGCATCGAATGCCTTCACCACAGCAGATTGGGCCAGAGCCACACCACTGCCGATCACGAGGGCTGAACCGCCGATCAGGAACCAATGACGACGGGTGCGAATCACATGACTTGGGTCAGAGGGCTGTGACCAATCGCTAAAGCGGTGACCAGCATTCCAAGCACCAGAAAGGGTTGTGCGCTTGCCTGGTACTTCACGTCGTAGGCCACGGGATCACGCAGCAGCCAGATGTCCTGGAAGGTGATCTGAGGCACGATCAGAAGCACGAGAAGAACGGCAGCGAAATGCTGCCCGATTGCGATCAGCACCGCAACCATCAGCAGCTGAAAAACATCGATCATTCCAGCGCTGATCCAACTTGCGGGGCCGATTCCGAATGCGACCGGAAGTGACTGAAGCCCGAGGGCACGATCACCTTCAACACTCTTGAAGTCGTTGACGACGGCGATCCCAAGCCCAGCGAGGCTGTAGGCCAGGGTGAGCAGGGCGGTCGCCCAGGTGAGCTGACCGAAGAGTGCCTGACCTGCCCACCAGGGAAGGGCGATATAACTTGCGCCGAGGGCGTAGTTCCCCAGCCAGCCGTTCTGTTTGAGCTTGAGGGGAGGCGCCGAGTAGATGTAGCTAACCAAAGACCCGCCAACTGCCAGCAAGAACAGAACAGGGATTTCATGGTGAGCCCATTGGTCGAGCCCCCAGGCCACTGCTAGTCCGCTGAGCAGCAAGACCCAGATCTGCAGCCTCACCTGTCCGAGGGTGATCGCGCCGGAGGGGATCGGCCGGTAAGGCTCGTTGATCGCGTCGATTTCGCGGTCGTAGTAGTCGTTGATGGTCTGGGTGTAACCCGCCAGAAGTGGGCCACTCATCACCATGCAGATGATGGCGGCTAAGACGTGGTCAAACCGCCATTCGTAGCTCCCGCTTGCTGCTGCACCGCAGACAACACCCCAGATCAAGGGGATCCAGGTGACCGGTTTCATCAGCTGCAGACGCAGCTTCCAGATGTTGGTGGTGCCACTGGCACCTTTCATGCCGAGCAGCTGACGGGCGTCACTCACGAAATAAGGCCTCAGGCTGCGACGATCTCGTCTTCAAAGAACCAGGAGCTGGATCCATCACTCAGCTCGACCACCACTCCAATACCTTTGCCGTCGACCGTGCGGAATTCAGTCACGGTGCCGAATGCATCACTTTTCAACAGGTCAACCATGTCCTGAGGAATGCGATCACGAACCCGGGTTACGCGAACTTTGCTTCCGACCTCAATGGACTCGAGTTTCGGGGTTGGAAGAGGTTCTGAGCCGGTTATTCGTTTGATCAGATTGAGAACATTTCCCAGCATGACCTGCAAGGCTTGGAAAGACGTTGCACCTTAACAGCCGTGTATCGAATGCCATGGTCGCCCTGCGCTTGATTCCCTGTCTTGATGTCGCCAAGGGGCGCGTGGTGAAGGGTGTGAATTTCGTGGGACTTCGCGATGCGGGAGATCCTGTTGAGTTGGCCTGCCGTTACAGCCAGGCCGGTGCGGATGAACTCGTGTTTTTGGATATCGCGGCGAGTCATGAGGGCCGAGCCACGTTGGTGGAAATGGTCCGTAGAACATCGGATCAGGTCACCATCCCCTTCACGGTTGGTGGTGGCATCGCCTCGGTGGAGGGCATCACCGAGCTACTGCGGGCCGGTGCTGACAAGGTCAGCCTCAACTCCTCAGCGGTGCGAAGGCCGGAGCTGGTTCAGGAGGGAGCGGACCGCTTCGGATGCCAGTGCATCGTGGTCGCCATCGATGCTCGCCGCAGGGATGCAGGCGGATGGGATGTCTATGTCAAGGGTGGTCGAGAGAACACCGGTCTGGACGTGATTCGTTGGGCACGGCGGGTCGCAGAACTCGGAGCCGGCGAAATCCTGCTCACTTCCATGGATGGGGATGGCACCCAAGCGGGGTATGACCTAGAGCTCACACGGGCTGTTGCACAGGCTGTGCCTGTGCCTGTGATCGCTTCCGGAGGCGCCGGTTGTCTTGACCACATCGCTGCGGCTCTCGACAACGGTCCAAGTGGAGGCCAGGCATCTGCTGCACTGCTGGCATCCCTGCTGCATGACGGAATCCTCACCGTTGAGGCGATTAAGGCAGATTTGCTTAGCAGGAGCCTGATGATCCGGCCCTTAGAGGCTTGACGTCTCTTAATATGTAAAGAACTGTTCCGTACGGTTGTATCCCCTTAGTGCATCTCCTTCTTTCCACAATTGAGGCACTGAAGGTTTCTTCTGGTCAGCCATTAATACCTTCGGGCTGGGTGCTGCCTCTTGGCATCTTGCTGGTTGTGGTGGTGGTAGTCCTTGTGGGCTGGGCACTTCAGTTGATGCAATCCGCTATCGACCAGGGAGAGTTTTCGCTCATGCTGGCTGGCTGCATGGTGTGTTCAGCCGCAGTCGGACTTGCGACGGTGATGGTCATGACGCTCAGTGGCCTGCCGCTTTGAAACCCGGCGATGCTGAAGCTGTTGAACAATTGTTTAACGATGCTGCGCCCAGCTACGACAGGCTGAATGACTGGTTGAGTCTCGGGCTTCATCGTCAATGGAAGCGACAGATGGTGCTGCAGCTGTCACCGCAGCCAGGTGAGCAATGGCTGGATCTGTGTTGCGGAACGGGTGATCTGGCCCTCGCTCTCGCGCGCCGTTTGAGACCTGGTGGGAGCGTGGTTGGTGTGGATGCGGCGGCTGAACCTCTGGTGATCGCGGCCCAGCGATCGGCACGGGAACCCTGGCTGCCGGTGCACTGGCAGCAGGGCGATGCTTTGAATCTGGAGCTGCCGGATGCCAGCGCTGATGGGGCCTTGATGGCCTATGGATTGCGAAATCTGGCTGATCCAGCGGCTGGCCTCAGGGAGCTGCGCCGGGTGTTGCGTGAGGGAGGCCGTGCCGGTCTGCTGGATTTCAATCGACTGCCGTCTGGCACTGCTGCGGCTGTGTTCCAACGGACGTACCTGCGCAGGGTGGTGGTTCCTGTTGCGTCTCGGGCTGGCCTTGCTGAGCACTACGCCTATCTCGAAGAAAGCCTCAAGTGTTTTCCCGATGGACCCGCACAGCAGCAGCTCGCTCTTGATGCCGGTTTCCGCGGAGCCTCTCATCGCCCCCTGGCCGCAGGCCTAATGGGTCTTCTTACGGTTTGGACCTGAACGGTTACCCCCAGGGGCGCCTCGCTTGCGACAGGTGAGATCGATGAACTATGAAGGAATGATTAAGAAGCGGGGGAGAAACGCATGGCCTTTCCGTTGCCGTCTCTGCTGTCCTCCATTGAGGATTTGTTGGATGAAGTCCAGTGGCTGGACGGGATGATCCTGGTCACCGACTCACAGAAGGCCACCTTCGTTTCGTTCTCTCAAGTGGATCCGGTTCTGCGCCGCCTGCGCTCTCGCCCTAGGGGTGCTGAGGTGGCCGAAAAGCTCTGCATGTCTCTGCTGGAGACCCACGGCAAAGGCGCCAGTAAACCTGTGCTGGTGTTTCAGGGTGATGGCAGTTTCTGGCTGGGCACCATGGGCCCGGGGCGCAGTCATCCCCATCGTCATCATGCGATCGCCCATCTGCGCCGCTGTCTTTCCTTGAGCTGAGCTTCCCAGGCGGCTCTGACGCGAGAATGCATCGGATTGGCTCCAGCGCACGGATGCATTTTCAGGACATCATCAGCACTCTCAACCGTTTCTGGTCGGAGCAGGGTTGTCTGCTGCTGCAGCCCTACGACACGGAAAAGGGCGCAGGAACCATGAGTCCGCACACCGTGCTGAGGGCCATTGGTCCTGAGCCGTGGGCGGTGGCTTATCCCGAGCCTTGTCGTCGCCCCACTGATGGTCGCTATGGCGACAATCCCAATCGGGCTCAGCATTATTTCCAGTACCAGGTGCTGATCAAGCCTTCACCGGATGGCATCCAGGAGACCTATCTCGCTTCGCTGGAAGCCATGGGGATCCGTGCTGCTGATCACGATATCCGCTTCGTGGAAGACAACTGGGAGTCACCGACCCTCGGAGCCTGGGGTGTGGGCTGGGAGGTGTGGCTGGATGGCATGGAGGTGACCCAGTTCACCTATTTCCAGCAGTGCGGCGGCATCGACTGCAAGCCGGTGTCGATTGAGATCACCTATGGGCTTGAGCGTTTGGCGATGTATTTGCAGGACGTGGAAAGCATCTGGGATTTGAGCTGGAATGCCGAGCGCAGTTACGGCGATATTTGGCTTCCGTTTGAAAAAGGACAGTGCCAGTTCAATTTCGAGGCCTCCAACCCTGAGCGCCTCAAGCAGTTGTTTGCCATCTATGAAGCTGAAGCAGCCGATCTGATCGACAACAAGCTGCCGGCGCCGGCCCTGGACTTTGTGCTCAAGTGCAGCCACACCTTCAACTTGCTCGAAGCCCGTGGGGTGATCTCGGTGACGGAGCGCACAGCCACCATCGGTCGCATCCGCAACTTGGCCCGCAAGGTGGCCGAGGCCTGGCTGGCTGAGCGGGAAGCGCTGGGATTTCCATTACTGGAGCAGCCCGCTGCCGCTGCCACCGCTGTCTGATCGCGGGGGAACCCTCGCAGCAACTCCGATCGTGCTGAATGAAACCGGTCTTCAGCGCCGGGTTGTTGCTGCTTTCTGCCTGCATCGGGGCGGCCTATGTGCGCTCCTGGATGCACTGGTTAACCCTGGTGGTGCTTCTGGTCTGTGGACTGGTGGCCTGGGGGCGAGCCTGTCGCAGACCGAGCAAGGCGATTGGGGTTCTCGCTTTGATGCTCTGTCTGGTCAGTGTTCGCTGCGGAACTGGGGCCATGATCCAGCCGCAGCCAGGCGATCCCAGCCTGTTCATTCCTGCTGATGGCAAGCCTCTTGCGGTGCGCCTTGTAGGCCGGATTCATGCTGACGGTGCAGTGAACAACGGTCGCTGCCGCTCTTTGCTGGAGGTCAGCAGCCTCAATGACCACATCAGTCGAGGTCGTACCGAGCTGACCCTCGAACCTTGTACGACTCCATTGCTGACAGGTTCCTGGATTGAGCTGAAAGGTGAGATGCGCCGCCCTCAAGCTGGCTCGCACCCACTGTTGGACCGAGTTGATGAGCGATTGGCGCTGCAGCGAACTTGGAGTCGTCTCCGCACCGATGCCATCCAGGTGTTGCGGCAGGACCGGACCCCCCTGGCCAATGCACGCCGCACGATTGCTCAGCGTTTGATCGCTGTGGCCGGTGAGCAGCAGGGTGGTTTGCTTGCTGCACTGGTGCTCGGAGGTGCTCAGGTTTCCTTGCCGCAAAGCCTGCGCGAAAGCTTTCGGGTGGCGGGGCTGTCGCATGCCCTTGCAGCTTCGGGATTTCATCTTTCCGTGCTGCTGGGCAGCACACTGGCTTGCACCAGTGCCTGGCCTGGGATGCTGCGGCTGGCTGCTGGCAGTGCTGCGATGGCCGTGTTTCTTGCCCTTGCAGGAGCGCAGCCATCCGTGGTGCGCGCGGTGTTGATGGGTGCGGCGGCACTGCTGATCCGTGAGAGCGGACACCGCAGTCGCCCCCTGGGTGTGCTCCTGCTCACTCTGCTGCTGATGCTGCTGGTCCATCCGGCCTGGACACGTTCTATCGGTTTTCAGCTCAGTGCAGCGGCAACGGCTGGCCTGGTGATTTCGGCTGAGCCCATCGAGCAGTGGATCGTGCAGCACCTGCCTTGTCCATTGCACCGCTTGGCTCCAGCGCTCTCGATTCCCCTTGCTGCCTTGTTCTGGACCCTGCCACTGCAATTGCTTCATTTCGGCGCAGCACCGCTTTATGCCGTGCTCAGTAACCTGCTGGCAGCGCCATTGCTGGGGCCCCTCACCCTTGCTGCCATGGCTCTGGCTCTGATGGTTCTGCTGCTGCCGTCAGCGCTGAGCGCTGCACTGCTGCCCTGGTTGATCTGGCCAGTGCAGAAGCTGAGCTGGCTGCTGATCAACCTGGTGCACTGGATCAGTTGGTGGCCATGGGCTCAGTTGCTCACAGGACCGGTGCATCCTTTGCTGGTGCTGACGTTTTCGTTGGGCTTGCTGCTTTGGCTGTTGCCCGCTTCACAGGGCTTGCGTTGCCTGTCGGTGCCGTTGCTTCTTTTGGTGGTGGGTCTGCAGGTTCGCGTTCAGTTTCGAGATGACTTGATTCGTGTGGAGCAGTGGGGGCGCCAGTGGTTGTTGTTGCGCCACCGAGGACGGGCGGCCATGTTGAGCAGCCATGGCGATGAGCTCAGTTGCCGAATCGCGATGCGACTGAGTCATGGGCTCGGTCATCAGCAGCTGGACTGGGTTGCGGTTCTCGATCCGGTCGGTGTAGATCAGCAACCGTGTTGGAACGCCTTGGCGCGCACACTGCAGGCAGAACAGAGAGGACGGTTGCCCCTGTCAGCAGGACAGCGTTTGCAGAGTGATGGACTGAGTGTTGGTATCCCTAAGCGCCGTGGTCGCCTTCTGGATATTCGCTTCGGTAGCCGAGTTCAACGACTGCGCCGCAGCGACCTTCAGCCCCAATCGGGCTCAGTGCCCAGGGTGTGAGAAGGCTGCCTACTAAAGTGGGCTTGCGCTTGAGCGCTTGGAGAGGTGGCAGAGCCCGGTTGAATGCGCACGACTCGAAATCGTGTAGGGGTAACACCCTCGTGGGTTCGAATCCCACCCTCTCCGTTTCTAACTATTCCCGAAATGGGATTTGTTGGCCAGTTCAATCAAGGTTCTGTTTGGTACTGGGTTGGTGGTTTCGATCATGCAGTTTAAAATTTTTCTGAAACTGATCATGACCATCCCAGACTTGGCCTCTTGACTATTTTAAATAAGAACCCCCTTTGGGCTGGCAGCAAACAGCTCCTGGGATGCCCGGTTTGAGCCACTGATTTGAAGCCATTGTTCGACTTGGTGCTGAGAGGTCAATCAACAGTGGATCCTGGAGAAGAGGGTGATGCTTCAGCCAGCGAGATTCGATTTAAGAGTGAAAGAGCAGTACGAGGCCATCGCTGACCTGATGAAATTCTCGTTCCTCTCGGCTCAGGTCGAGGCCGACTTCCAGCCCTTCGGTCACGGCCTGGTCAAAGGGTGGGGTGCTGGGGGGGGCATCCCCCTGCCAAAGCGCTGCGATTCCCACGGCTGTGGCATGCCAGTGGAAGTGGGTGGTTTCTCCAATGGAGGCTTCCTTGAGAGCCTCTTCGAGGAGGCCGTTGAGAGCAGTGCTTGTGGATGCCATTCCACAAGCTTCGGGACAGCGGCGGGGGACGGCAATCGCCTGAGAGACTTCTTGATCAATCAGTCGCGTCGTGAGACACGTCTGGATGGCTCGGGAGGTGGTTGGGCTGGCTCTGTGCCGTTGCGGTTACTGGCCCTTTGCTGCTGACGAACGCACAGCCTTGAGGTTGATTGGTCTGAGACGAGAGGGACAACGATTGGTTACTGCTCCCCGTCGTCCCGTCCTTTCCGCATCTCCCTCCAAGCTCCGCCGTCGCGCTTCACGACGTCATCTTGAGTTGGTTGCTGCGCCGCCTTCGAGCCTCTCTGCCCTCACTTTGGTTCGCCGGCAGAGTCGACTCGGGCGTTCGCTGAAGCGCAGTGGTGATGTTGTGTTCTCAGCCGCAGTGCTTGGGCTGGGTTCCCCACTGTTTCTGCTCTTGGCCGTTCTGGTGAAGCTCAGTTCACCCGGTCCAGTGTTTTATATGCAGAAACGGGTTGGGCGTAGCTATCGACAGTTTGGCTGCATCAAATTCCGCACGATGCGGCCTGATGCGGATTCTGTTCTGGCTCAGGTGTTGGAGCGCTCACCTGAGATGCGCGCTGAGTTTGATCGGGATTTCAAGCTGCGCAACGATCCCCGAATTACACCGATCGGCAGGTTTCTGCGTCGCTCGAGCCTCGATGAGCTTCCTCAGTTTCTCAATGTTCTGCGTGGCGAGATGAGCTTGGTTGGTCCACGACCGATCGTTCGCAAAGAGATCAGCCGTTACGGCGACTACATGGACGAAGTTCTGGCGGTCCGGCCCGGTCTCACAGGCCTCTGGCAGGTGAGCGGCAGAAACAACCTCAGCTATCCCAAGCGAGTCAGGCTCGATCTGGCGTATGCCCGCGGTCGAACCTTTCTGCTGGATCTGGCCATCATCCTGCGCACCTTCGGCGTGTTGCTGTTGCCGATGGATCGTGGTGCTTACTGAGTCTCCTGTTAAGCGGCCCAGCTAAAGCCGGCAGCGATCATGAGCCACAGCAGTTCAAGACGCTTGGTAAGCCCCATGATCCGTTTCACGCTCAAAATATCGGCTATTGGAAATTCAGCTCCCAGCAGCGGTTTCTCGACCCAGCGATTGCCGTAGCGGTTTCTTCCACCAAGCTGTACTCCAGCGCAATGGGCATAGATCGCTTCTGAGCGTCCTGCGTTGGGAGAGTCATCGTGCCGGCCTTCCGATTCGGCAGAGCTGACCAGTGCTGACCACTGCAGCCAGGACCTGCTGACCAGGGGCAGGGACAGCATCACGATCCGGCAAGGCAGCCAGGTCATGAGGTCATCGAGTCGGGCGCCAGCGGTGCCAAGCCAGCGCAACCGCCCTTTGCGGTAACCCAACATGGAATCCAGGGTGCTGGCTGCCTTGAAGATCCAGGCCAGAGCCAGTGGTCCTGGACCTGCTGTGAATCCCGACATCCACAGTCCCGCTCCGACCAGCATCCAGAACAGCGGAGCAAAAAGGCCGTCCACGGCATTCTCGCTGGCCGTTTCCGCGGCAGCGCGCAGGATGTCGTTCCTGTTGAGCGAGGTGGTGTCGCGTCCCACAATCCAGCTGAGACGTCGCCTGGCCTCCAAGGGCTCCACGCCGTCGTCGGCAGGCAGTGCCACAAGGACGCTGTGCACACTCTCTTCCAGGCTTTTGCTTGCCAGCGAACTGGCCAGGGCAATAACCCACAGCACCCTGGCGGCCAAATTGATCCAGTCATGGCTGCCACCCCAGCGGCCAAGGACCAGTTGGTCCAGCAGCCAACCGCATAGTCCGCTTGTCAGAACAAGCGTGAACGTGATGATTAGACCGGCGATCGACAGCCTGATCGGGCTGTCCTGAGCCCAGGTCTCGGCACGCAGGCGCATCCGTTGGATTCCCCATCCCATCACAATCACGGGATGGAGCCAGGTGGCTGGATCACCAATGCAACGATCCAGCAGTGCTGCAAGAAGAATTCCTGCCGTGGCAAGCGTTGAGGCTTGCAGGGTCATGCCTGTGCTGGGGCTGTTCGGGGTTGCGTGATGGCCAGGGCAATGAAACCTGCCGAGACCAGTGGCAAGGCGGCCGACAGGCTCAGCACCTGGCAGATCAATCCCAGGCCGATGCTGCCGACCAGACCTCCAACGGCTCCGGAGCGCACCAGCACCTGCCAGCGCAAGGGTTCATCCCCAAGAGGCGTGAGCCGCTCAACCAGTGCGGCATCGCTTGCAGCTGCCAGGGCTCCGATCGGAACGAACAACAGCACGGCCAACCAGGCGGGCACCGTTGCCTGGCTCAGCAGCAACAGGGCGCAGATCAGCAGATAGGGCACCGAGCGGTGCACTCGGGGGGTCCACCGACCGAGGGCTCTGCCCAGCCCGTAGGAGGCCAGCACCATGCCGAAGTCGAAGCACCTCCCGCCATCGACATCACGAACCCATAAAGCCAGCAGAGCGAACAAGGCACCCATCACCAGCCCCTGCAGTGCACAGGATCGGTCCCAGGGCGGAGTGTTGGATGCATTGGACGCTTCCTGCGCAGCGATCGGGCGCGTCGCAGGGCGTGAGGCAACGATGGCGAGAGGCAGCAGTAGGACCAGTGCAGGCAGAAACTGAAGCAGCGCCGGAAACAGCAATGCGGCCAACAGATTGCCGACCAGGGCTCCGATTTCCTGGCCGCTGCGCAAGCGCTTCATCGTGCTGCCTGCCTCAACGATCAGATGTCGCTGCAACGGCAGGATGGAGACTTCCTGGCCAATCCCGAACAGCAACACCGCTGAGAAGCTGCCCAGCAGCAGCAGTGTCTGCTGGTCCCCCATCGGCTTCAGGGCCAGACTGACGCTCAACAGAAGCAGCACGCCTAAAATCTGGAGCCCATAGCCGCGTGGCGTTCGCTTCAGCTGCAGCAGAAAGGGGAGTGCACCCAGTGCCGGCAGCATGGTGTTCAGCAACGGAGCTGAGGTGATTCCGCTCACCATCCATGCTGTTGCTGCCAATGAAAGATTGACTCCTGCCTGGGAAGAACCCTGCAGCAGCATCGGAGGTGCAGGCAATCGGACGCTCATCGTCGACTTGCTGGAGAGATCACTCTTCAAACACCTTGCCTTGTTGTGCGGCCTGACGCACTGACAGGTCAAGCAACGGAGTTAGGGCAACGACGGCCCCTTCGCACCATGGGAGGTGGCAGATCATGCGCAACCTCACATGGTGCGGTTGATTCAGGACGCTTTTAGCCAGCTGAACATCGAGCGCAGGCCCTTGCCAACTTCCTCGATCTTGTGCTCTCCGTCGCGTTTGCGGATCTTGTTCATCTCGGGCTTGCCGGCTTCGCACTCAGCAACGAAGTTCTTGGCGAAGGTTCCGTCCTGGATGTCCGCCAGGATGCGCTTCATCTCCGCTTTGGTGTCGTCGGTGATCAGCCCACCGCCAAGCCGCAGCGCCCAAGGCCGTTCACCGGCGATGGCTTCCACCCCCAATCGAAGCTGCTGAATCACGGCTCCCATCACTTGCACCGGATGTAGACACCAGCGCGGATCACCGATCAGTCGGTCAAGACAGCACGCAGCGATGACTAAACCAATCGAAGGCAACACGGTTGGATCAATTGGTGCTGAGAGAGATAGTGGGTCGACGCCAACGCCAGGTAACAAGGGCAGCAAAGCTAAAGAGCAGCGACACCAGCAACATGGCTGAAGTAACGCCAATGGCCTGTCCAATCCCTCCCATGATCAGGCTGCTAATGGCTGAAGCAATTGCTAGAGAGCGAAATAAGATATCCCGTCGGAATGAAAGTTCACCATGCTGTTTGAGGTGATCTATTAATTCGAATTCAATGCTTGTAATCGAAGCGCCCAAAGGGATAAAGATGAAGACATCAACCCAGAGAGGTGTCTGTGGTAAAAATGCAATAAAGATCAGCACAGCACATAAAAAATAGTGAGTGACTCCAGACAGCTTTGGGAGAGCTTTGTTTGTGAATATCCTGCCCAGCATAAAAGCGCCAAAGACAATGGAAAAGTCCAGCGCCGATCCTCTTTTGATGCTGATGACCCAAAGTGGTAACAAACCAAAAAGAGCGCCGATGCAAAGGCCTTGTAAAAGGCACCAATGATCGATGGGAGGAGCTGATTGGGTGGCGTTAGTGTTTTCTAAGGATTGATTGGTTGGCGCTTGAGGATAATATTTGCTTAGCCAAAATGGTGCAAGTGCTAGTAAGACTGCAGGCGGAAATAGCTTAAAAAGGGGATAGACAATTCCTCCAATAATGGTGCCCATCAGGCTTCCAGCGTCTGAGGTTTTTTGTAGTGATTTATTGGTAATAGCTGCTTCTTTCAGGACAATCCCTGTGATCGGTAATAGGCAGATAAGGCTGCCATAGGAGGCGAGCTGTGCAACCCCAAGCGTCGAGACAATGACGAGCCAGTTGGGAAGTAGATCAAAGTACAGGAAAACAACAATGAGTTCCAGCAGTATCGTTGCCAAAAAAAAGGCATTCATCCCTTTGAGGGATCTTTTAAGAGGTAAAAAAGCAGGAAGATTCTGGGCTCCGATCAAGAGACTGTTAATCAATGGAGATGACGACGTCTCAGCCAGCAGCCAGGCTGAAGTGATCACCACCACGTTGATCGAAGCCATCCAGCTGGCCCAGCTCAACACTTTTTGAGAGCTCGCCAAGGAGGTTCCAACACCAATGCCATAAGCTTGCTCAATGCTGATGGCATTGTCAGTTGCTGCGTTAGCCCATTGGCTTCGCTGATCAGGATGCCTTCAGCCAGCTGAACATCGAGCGCAGCCCCTTGCCGACCTCCTCGATCTTGTGGTCACCGTCGCGTTTGCGGATTTTGTTCATCTCGGGTTTGCCGGCTTCGCACTCAGCCACGAAATTCTTGGCGAAGGTGCCGTCTTGGATGTCCGAGAGGATGCGCTTCATCTCCGCTTTGGTCTCATCGGTGATCAGGCGGGGACCACTCACGTAATCGCCATACTCCGCGGTGTTGGAGATCGAGTCGCGCATGGCCGACAAACCACCTTTCACCATCAGATCCACGATCAGCTTCACTTCGTGCAGGCACTCGAAGTAGGCCAGTTCAGGCTGGTAACCCGCTTCGACAAGGGTCTCGAAGCCAGCTTTCACCAGTTCTGATAGCCCGCCACAGAGCACAGCCTGTTCGCCAAACAGATCGGTTTCGGTTTCTTCCTTGAAGTTGGTCTCCAAGATTCCGGCACGGGTGCCGCCGATTCCCTTGGCGTAGGCCATGGCCAGGCCACGGGCGTTCCCGGAGGCATCTTTTTCAATGGCGAAAAGGGCTGGAACCCCTTGGCCGTTCTGATACTCCCAACGCACGGTGTGACCGGGGCCCTTGGGGGCGATCATCACCACATCCACATCAGCAGGCGGTTGGATCAGGCCGAAACGGATGTTGAAACCATGGGCAAAGCTGAGCACCTTGCCAGCGCTTAGATGTTGGGCGATTTCCTTGTCGTAGACCTCTTTCTGGAACTCATCGGGCAGCAGCACCATGATCCAGTCCGCTTTGGCGGCAGCGTCAGAAACGCTCAGCACCTCCAGACCGTCGGCCTTGGCTTTGTCTGCGGAGCGGCTTCCTTCGTAAAGCCCCACCACCACGTTCACACCGCTGTCCTTGAGGTTCAGGGCGTGGGCATGGCCCTGGGAGCCGTAGCCGATGATCGCGACTGTCTTGCCGCTGAGCAGCGAGAGATCGGCATCGGAGTCGTAGAAAAGCTGAGCCATCCGGACGATGAACGTGGAGCTTGGTAACGACCGAGCTTACGCAAGTGCCTGACCGATCAGGCCTCGTTGGGGTGGGCGATCACCCGGTCAATGAGCCCATAGTCCTTGGCCTCCTCGCTGCTGAGGAAGTAATCGCGATCGGTGTCTTTCTCGATTTTCTCGAAGCTCTGGCCGCTCATCTCAGCCATGGAACGGTTGAGCATTTCCTTCATGCGCAGGATCTCGCGCGCCTCAATTTCGATGTCGCTGGCCTGTCTCTGGGCAGTTCCGCCTAGCGGTTGGTGAATCATGATCCGGCTGTGGGGGAGGGCCAATCGTTTGCCCTTGGTGCCCGCTGCCAGAAGGAAAGCGCCCATTGATGCCGCCAGACCCACGCAGATGGTGACCACGTCGCTCTTGACGTATTGCATGGTGTCGTAAATCGCCAACCCTGCAGTTACAGATCCACCAGGGGAGTTGATGTAGAGATAAATCGGCTTGCTGCTGTCTTCGGAGTCGAGATAGAGCATCTGGGCAACCAGACTGTTGGCCACCGCGTCGTTGACCTCAGAGCCGAGGAACAGGATTCGCTCCACTCCCAGTCGGGTGTAAATGTCTACCCAACGCTCCATCTGGCTGCCAGGGAGGCGGTAGGGGACGCTAGGGGTACCGATCGGCATGTGTCCTTGTGGGTTGAAGGAAAAAGGGGTGAAATGTGAGAGAAGTGGGCTGAATCAGCCGGCCGGGACTGGAGCTGGAAGCTCTTTGCGACTGGAGAGCACCCGGTCAATCAGTCCATAGTCCTTGGCCTGATCCGGGGTGAGATAACTCATGCGATCGGAATCCTTCGAGAGTTCCTCCACGCTGCGGCCCGTGTTCGTCGAAAGGATTTCGAGCATGGCCCGCTTGTTGTGCAGCACTTCCTTGGCACGGATCTGAATGTCCGTGGCCTGGCCCTGTGCTCCGCTGCGGGGCTGATGCAGCACGATCGAGGCGTGGGGCAGGGCTGCGCGGTGACCCTTGGTTCCGGCAGACAGAATGACGGCTGCCGTGCCCATCGCCTGGCCGATGCAGATGGTGTGGACGGGCGGCTTCACGTAGCGGAGCGTGTCGCAGATGGCGAAAGCTTCCGTTTCGAATCCAATGGCATCGCCTGTGTACCAGCTGGTGCCTGTTGAGTTGATGTAGAAGTAGATCGGCTTGTCGGGGTTATCGAACTCCAGAAAAAGCAGTTGGGCAATGATCAGTTCAGTCACATCCAGCCCCACCTGACGTTTGGTGTCGTCATCGGAGAAAAGGGGTAGACCCAAATAGACAATGCGCTCCTTGAGCAGCAGTGAAGGCAGATCAGGAGGGGGTGTCCGCATCACCGACGAATCGCCGTAATAAGGAGCTGATGTAGTCATCCGCGTCGGGCCGCCGTGGTCTGTGGACCCTAGCGGGACTCAGGGGTTGGACGCTCGTTGCGACGGTTCTTACGGGGTGGTTTTGCGCCTGGGCTGCTCTTGCCGGTGGCGGTTGTTTCGCCTTCTTGATCGAGCCGACCGAACACCATCCGCCCGCTTGGGTTTTGTAAGGCTCCGGTGATCACCACGGCCCGCCGCTCACCGATGGCTGCTCGGGCGTTTTCAATCACCACCATCGTGCCGTCATCCAGGTATGCCACCCCCTGGTGCTCTTCCTTGCCTTCGCGGACGATCTTCAGGTTGAGCTCATCCCCCGGCTGCACTTCAGGGCGCAGGGCGATCACCAGTTCGCTCAGGTTCATCACCTTGAGTTCCTTCAACCGGGCCACCTGAGCCAGGTTGAAGTCGGCTGTCACCAGGGTGCCGCCGGTGTCTTCCGTGAGCTGCAACAGACGATCATCCGTGCCGGCCCCGTCGTAGCGGGTCGTATTGATCACCAGACGTTTGTTGTAGGTCTCACGCAGGGCATTGAGCAGCTTCAGGCCACGTCGCCCTTTACCGCGTTTCTCGAGGTTGTTGGAATCAGCGAGCTGCTGCATCTCGTTGATCACTGTCTGGGCCACGATCACCTTCCCCTCCAGCAGTCCGCAGCCAATCATTCCCTGGATACGCCCGTCGATGATCACGCTGGTGTCGAGGATCTTGGCTGTGGCGGGTGTAAGCACTCCATCCGCCACGAGTAGAGCTTCCGTGGAGGTTGGGTTGAACAGCCTCAGCAGCGTTCGTCCATGCACCTCAGCGAGGTTGTAACCCAGCACTCCGAAGAACACATTGCTCAGAATCGCTGCCAGAGGCTTCACCAAAGAGCTGGCGCCAGCCAGAGGCAGCAACAGAATCGGAGCCAACAACAGGTTGGCCACCAGCAGGCCGAGGATCAGTCCAACCGCCCGGCTGACCAGAAGATCGGTGGGCATCGTGCGCACCTGATTCATCAGTCGCTGCCGCAGCCGTCGAAAGACAAGGCCTGCCACAAGTCCGATCACAGCCCCAACGGCGCTCAAGCCCAAACGCACTTCCTGGGCGTTGGTGTCATCTAATAGTTCCTGTGGAAGCAGATGCACACCCATCCAGCCGGTCGCCGTTCCGGAGATCAGGAACAGGATGATGATGAGCGCTTCGACCATGAGGTTGGGTTCTCACTGCCCAGTCCAGTTGCAGGCAGCATGCACCATTCTCACTCTCCTGGCTCGGGCTGATGACCGCACCCGCGCCCCGTAGCGCTTACGTCCATATTCCTTTCTGCCATCGGCGCTGCTTCTACTGCGATTTCGCGGTGGTGCCGCTCGGGGACAAGGCGGATGCCGAGGGAGGGCCAGGGAGTCGCTCGATCGAGACCTATCTAGGGCAACTGCTCCATGAAATCGAGCTTTCTCCATCGGGTCCGCCCTTGGCCACCGTGTACATCGGAGGAGGCACCCCCTCGCTGCTGACCCCTGAACAGATCGGGCGTGTCCTCAACGCACTGCGAACGCGTTTCGGCTTGCAGAGCGGATCTGAAATCACTCTGGAAATGGATCCCGCCAGCTTTGAGCAGATGGATCTCGAAGCCCTGCTGCGATCCGGTGTGAACAGGGTCAGTCTCGGTGGTCAGAGTTTCGACGACCAAGTTCTGGAATCCCTCGGTCGCCGTCATCGCCGCTCGGATCTGCTGGAAGCATGTGAATGGCTTCACAGAGCTGTTGAGAAGGGCGCTCTGCGCAGCTGGAGCCTTGACCTGATCCGCAACCTCCCCGATCAGAGCGATGACGCCTGGGGAATTCAGCTGGAGCGAGCTGTTGCGATAGCTGCTCCCCATCTCTCCATTTATGACCTCAGCGTTGAACCCGGCACGGTGTTCTCGAAGCTGGAGCAACGCGGTGAGCTGCAATTGCCCGATGAGGATGGCGCTGCCGATCGGATCGCAGCGACCAGCAATCGGCTTGCTAAGGCTGGCTACTGCCGCTACGAAATCTCCAATTTCGCCAGGCCAGGTCATGCGTCGCGCCATAACCGGGTGTACTGGAGCGGTGCCGGTTGGTGGGCGTTTGGTCTGGGAGCAACCAGTGCCCCATGGGGTGAGCGCTTTGCCAGACCGCGCACCCGTGAGACCTATGGACAATGGGTCGATCAGCAGCAGAGGGACGGTGCGCATTCGTCTTTGCTGCAGGCGCTTGCCCTGCCGATGAGCTTGGAGGATCGTCTGCTCGTGGGGCTAAGGCGACATGAAGGTGTTGACTTGCTGGAGCAAGCCCTGAGTTGCGGCTGGTCCCTGGAAGCTTGCAGCCGTTGGCTGCCTCCATTGGAGGATCGCTGGGCAGATTTTCTTTCAACCAATCTGATGCGCCGAAGCGGCGCACGCTGGCAGCTCACCGATCCTCTAGGGATGGCCGTCAGCAATGCGGTTCTGGTGGAGTTGGTGGAGTGGTGGGAGGAGCTGATGGCTGACGCTGATCTTCCAGCCAGTTGCTCAAGGCCTTGACCGCCAGCCCCCGACCATCCATTCGGGCCTGGCTGAAGGGGGGTTGTGATCGGGTGAGTCCGAGCAGATCGGCGGTCACGCTCACCTGCCCATCGCAGTCGTCCCCGGCTCCGATGCCGATCACCGGGATGCTCAAACGCCGCCTTACCTGCCCTGCGAGTTCGGCGGGGACATGCTCGAGCACCATGGCGAAGCATCCCGCTGATTCCAGTTCCGAAGCTTGCTGCAGCAGGCGTTCCTGGCTGCGTGGATCCTTGGCCTGACGGCGGTATCCAAGGCTGTGGACCGCCTGAGGCAACAGTCCCAAATGCCCCATCACAGGGATCCCCGTGCGAACCAGGCGTTCAATGACCGCCAACACCTCGGGTTCGGCACCTTCAAGCTTCACCCCAGCCGCATCGGATTGTTTGATCAGGGTTCCTGCTGCCGCTACAGCACGATCCAACCCGCACTGGTAGCTGAGGAAGGGAAGATCCGTGATCACCAGCGGTTGTTTGGCCAGCGGTTGGCTCAAGCCTCGGCAGACCGCCTGAGTATGCAACAGCATTTGCTCCAGTGTGACCGGAAGGGTTGTGCTGTGGCCAAGGCTGACCATGGCCAGTGAATCCCCTACCAGCACCACATCAGCGCCGGCATCCTCCACGAGGGAGGCACTCAGAGCATCCCAGGCGGTGAGCATGGTGATTGGTTGGCCGGTCTGCTTGAACCGGATCAGGTCAGAGGCACGCAACCGCGTTCTCGGATCAGCGGACTTCCATTGCTAACATTGCAAGTGACTCGGACCTATGCGGTTCAGACGCCCAAACTTGGTCAGAACCGGAAGGCAGCAGCCACACGGGATGCTCTGGACAGGCGTGGACTCCGGGTCACCACATTTTTATCTGTATTTGAGTTCGTCAAATTCAGAGGGTTGATCTGAAGTGATGACTGCTGAATTCAGCTGT
The DNA here is from genome assembly GCF_900473965.1 of Synechococcus sp. UW179A. Classification (NCBI taxonomy): domain Bacteria; kingdom Bacillati; phylum Cyanobacteriota; class Cyanophyceae; order Synechococcales; family Synechococcaceae; genus Synechococcus; species Synechococcus sp. UW179A. The sequence continues at coordinate 119,815 of NZ_UCNJ01000025.1, forward strand.
CCTTCCCGCCATCCTGGCGTTGCTGACGCTGTCTGAGGAATTCGGGGATGCGCGCACCGGCATCCTGAGATTCGGCAGAGCTGAAGGCCGATGTTGCTGCGCGCGGAACGCTTCTCTCGGTGCGATAGGGCTGACCGTTCTCAAAGCCTGTCGCAATCACTGTCACGTGAATCTCTCCTTCAAGACGTTCGTCAACGACAGCTCCAACAATGATGTTGGCCTCGGGATCCACCACGTCGTAAATCACTTCTGAGGCACTGGTCATGTCCTCAAGGGTCATGTCACGGCCGCCGCTGATGTTGATCACACAACCCTTGGCACCATCGATGCGGGCGGCCTCAAGCAAGGGACTGTTGATCGCGGTCTGGGCGGCTTCGATCGCACGGGAACGGCCCGATCCGATGCCGATACCGAGCAGAGCGGTGCCTGCTTCTGTCATCACTGAGCGCACATCAGCGAAGTCAACATTCACCAGGCCTGGACAAGTAATGATGTCGGTGATGCCCTTCACACCCATGCGCAGCACATCATCAGCACTGCGGAAGGCTTCCTGAAGAGGCGCACTACCAATGGCATCGCGTAGACGGTCGTTGGGAATCACGATCAGCGTGTCCACATGTTCAGCCAGCCGGGCGATGCCCTCATCGGCCTGTCGCATGCGACGACGTCCTTCAAAGCCGAAGGGCTTGGTCACAATCCCAACGGTGAGGGCGCCACTTTCTTTTGCGACTTCAGCGACCACAGGTGCTGCACCAGTTCCAGTGCCTCCGCCCATACCAGCCGCAATGAAGACAAGATCAGCACCCTGAAGTGCCTGCTGCAGGTCAGCGCGGGATTCTTCAGCTGCTTTCTGACCGATGCTGGGGTTGCCACCTGCCCCGAGGCCACGCGTCAGGGTTTGGCCAAGCTGAACGCGATGTTCTGATGACGATTGCAGCAACGCCTGTGCATCAGTGTTGAGAACTCTGTAAGCGACGCCTTCAAGGTCGCTTTGAATCATGCGGTTCACCGCATTGCTGCCACCGCCACCAACGCCGATGACTTCAATTCGCGCCGATTGAGAGGGAAGAATTCCTGCTGAATCAGGAGAAGGGGACATCTGACCGCTCACCATCTCCATCGTCGACGTCGAACCATTGAGGTGCGTGTGCATTATGTCCCTGCGAGCGACGATCGCCGAATTCAAATAACACTCGTTGTGGTTTCAGCACTGAGCAACCGCGGGTCAGGGTTCGCTCGTTTTCTGCTTGGGATCTGGTTTTAACTGCAACTCGGGTTTGGAGGGGTCGGAAAGATCGATGCCGCTGCTGTCTTTGCCTCGCAGGGTTTCAGGAAGACTGCTGGATAGCAGGGCGATCGTGCTGAGCTGCTGATCCAACAGACGTTCATTGGAACCCAGCCTCACAAGCCCAAGTGTTTTTAAGCGCAGGCTGAGATCGCCATCCGGGGCGATATGAATCACATTTAACGGACTGCCTAACTGATCCCGCCGCGCCAGCACTGTTGCAATCATCGAGCGCCGGCTGGGAATCCATCCCTCCACACGCACCGCACTATCTGGGGCTTCACCCTGGCGAGCAACGGTGAGCGGCATCCAATGCCCTTCAAGATCAACCATGCCCTGTTCCTTGCCTCGGGCCCCCATCCGGCTTGCAGCCGCGATAGGTCGGCGATCCTTCAGCTCGATATCCAGACCGGGAGGAACGAGGCGGCGCTGCACCGACACGGACTGCACCGGCAGTTCGGCCAGCAATCGGCGCTCGAGACGAGCTGGTTCAAGGGTGATAAGGGGGCGTGGGAAACGCAGCCCGGCAGCTTTAACCACGGCCTCACTGCCAAGTCGGTCACTGCCTCGGACCGTGAGCTGCTGCTGCGAGCGCAGGCTCCAGCCGGTACTGAGCAGCACCCAGATCAGTCCGCTTGAGACTGCGCCGAACAGCAAGATGCGCCAGCTCTGAATCAACTGCTCTCGCCGTCGCTCCTGGCGCAGCCTGCGCCTGCGCTCGACGCCTGGAGGCAGGGGAACGCTGCTGTTGCTGTCCTTTTGCTTAACTTTCGAACGTGCCATCACAGATCGCAACGAGCCTTGGCCATCAATTGATTCATCCAGCGTCGAGCCCGTTCAGCATCTGAGAACGGCACATCCATCTGGCGGCCTTCGCCGATCAACCTCAGGCGGCAGCGACCCTGGGATTCATGGGCCAGTGGTGCATCACCCGAGGAGAGTGACATCAACTCCACCAGCTCGAGTGTCTTGATCACAAAGCGCCCTTCATCTTTGAAGCTGCCGGCATGGAAACTGCTCCAGCACAGTTCGCCGTTCTTCAGTCGTGCAGCCCCGCAGCCGTCGAGTTTGGCCAGCTCGGATGATTCGCTCCAGACCCGGAACAAATTCTGGCGTCGCCGCTCCAGCCAGCCCAGGGCCGCCAACAACACGAACACCAGCAGCAGGGGGAACCAGAGCAAACCGTGCATCATCGCGGCAGCAGCAGAGGCAGAAGGCTCATTCTTGCGCTGTGGCCACCAGCTCCGCCACCAGCTGTGGCAAAGGAATACCGGAGGCCTCCCACAGGGTGGGATACATGCTCTGTGAGGTGAAGCCCGGCAGCGTGTTGATTTCATTCATCCAGATCTGGCCATCTGCGTCGTCGTAGAAGACATCCACGCGTGCCTGGCCATAGGCGTGAACGGCTCGGCAGGCATCAACGGCCATGGCCTGAATTCTCTGGCTGACCTCATCGGGTAGGGGCGCAGGGATCAGCGTTTGACTGAGACCTTCGGTGTATTTGGTCTCGTAGTCGTACCAGTCCGCATCGAACCGCACTTCACCCACCACGGAAGCCCTCAGATGCTCACGCCCCAGCACTGCACACTCCAGTTCCCTTGCCTTGACGCCCTTTTCCACCACGAGGCGCGGATCGAGTTCCGCTGCCAGCTCTAGGCCTGCCAGCAGCTCATCGCGATTGCGTACTTTGCTGATGCCCACGGATGAGCCGAGGTTGGCGGGCTTTACGAAACAGGGGTAGCCGAGCTCTTTCTCCAACTTGGCGAGCACACACTCCAATTGCTGCGGATGTTTGAGGTCAGCTGCGTTGACTCCGACGTAGGGCACCTGGTTGATGCCCGCGGCGGAGAAGGCTGCTTTCATGGCCAGCTTGTCCATGCCCACGGCCGATCCGAGCACGCCTGAACCCACGAAGGGTTGTTGCATCAGCGTGAACAGACCTTGCACCGTGCCGTCTTCTCCGTTGGGTCCGTGCAAAACCGGATACCAGACATCGATTTGATCGGGATCCACCGGCAACTGGCGCAGTCCACGCGCTGGCAGTGGCTGAGGCAGTTGGTCATTGGTCAGTGCTGATCTTCTCTCCAGCACGCTTTTTGCGATGGTGTCCGGCCACCAGCGCCCTCCATGGTCGATATAGAGAGGCGTCACCTGGAACCTCCCCTGATGGCTGGCGTCCGCTAAGGCCTTGATCACCGTTAAGGCCGACCGGATTGAGACGTCGTGTTCACCGGATGCACCTCCGAACACCACGCCAACGCGGATCAGGGAAGTCGGCATGGGAGGACAAGCTGCACAACGGTCTGCGCCGCAAACGTATCAGCCGTGCACAGGGGTGCCACTGAGAGAGAAGGAGCGTACCGCGCTGATGCGGACCTGAACGAGATCGCCGGGTTGATAGCGGCGTCCGTCAGAGCTCTCCGCACTGAAAAACGTCAGGCGGTTGGTGCGCGTGCGTCCCATCAGCTGCGTGGGGTCTTTGGGATTGATGCCCTCAGCCAGCACCTCTTCAACCTGGCCGGCATAGCGGTCATTGCGCTTTTTGGCGCAGCGCTCGACCAGGGCGTTGACTTCCCGAAGGCGTGCCACCTTTACGTCCTCGGGTAGCTGATTGTCCCAATTTGCAGCTGGGGTATTGGGCCGTGGTGAATAGGCGGCCGTATTCACCAGGTCAAAGCAGATCTCCTCGATCAATTGCAGGGTGCGTCTGAACTGGGTGTCGGTTTCGCCAGGGAAAGCAACAATCACATCGGCGCTAAGTGAGGCCTCAGGCATGCGCTCACGGATGTGGTCGATGATTTTGCGGTAGCGCTCGATCGTGTACCCGCGGGCCATGGCCTGCAGTACGTCGTTGTCTCCGCTTTGGAAAGGAATGTGGAAGTGCTCGCAGAGCTTGGGTAGATCAGCGCAAGCATCAATCAGACGCCGAGTGAAATAGCGGGGATGGCTCGTGGCGAAACGGATCCGTTCGATTCCCTCCACGTCATGGACGTGATAGAGCAAGTCGGTCAGTGTGTTCTTGCGACGCCCTTCTGCAGTGATGCCAGGCAGATCGCGTCCATAGGCGTCGATGTTCTGCCCTAGCAGAGTGATTTCCCGGTAACCCTGCGCTGCCAGTCCTTCCATTTCCAGTTTGATTGCATCCGGCAGGCGCGACTGCTCCTTGCCGCGAACGGATGGAACTACGCAATACGTGCAGCGTTCGTTGCAGCCGTAGATCACGTTGACCCAGCCGCAGATGCTGCTGTCGCGGCGAGCCGTGGTGATGTCTTCAAGAATGTGGTGCTCTTCAGTCGCCACCACTTGCTGACCGCTATCAACTTGCTGCAACAGGGTTTCCAGCCGATTGGCGTGCTGCGGGCCCATCACCAGATCCAGTTCGGGAACGCGCCTCAGTAGTGATTCACCTTCCTGCTGGGCAACGCAGCCTGCAACCACGAGTTTGAGATGGGGGTTGATGCGTTTCCGACGTGCCTGGCGCCCGAGGTAGCTGTAAACCTTCTGTTCAGCGTTGTCGCGGATCGTGCAGGTGTTGTAGAGCACCAGATCGGCGTTGAGCTCGGCCGTGGCTTCCCGGTACCCCATCGACTCCAAGATTCCGGCCATTCTCTCGGAATCAGCCTTGTTCATCTGGCAGCCGAAGGTGGTGATCCAGTAGCTGCCTCGCTCCAGGCCTGGCACTTGAGCTGTTGAGGGAGAGGCGGTAACGGTCAAGGCGGAGGGCCGTCCGATGGACCGCCGACGAGGGAACCTTCCTTCAGTGTGGTTCACAAACGTCCCCTGTCACCTTGAGGGTCGCTGCGCAGGTTGCATGGGCTGGTTGCTGCGTTGGTTTCCGCTCACCAAGCCGGTTCCATTGGCCATCAGCCGAGGCACCACGTCGGTTGTGGAACGGCTTGAACTGTGCCTTGACCATGACGGAATCACCGGTCGGGGTGAATCCGGTGGTGTCTGGACACCGGTCACCGCTCTGATGGATTGCAGGGCATCGAGGCTGAACTCCAGGGTGTGCTGCCCGCCCTCAACAGGTGGCTTCTGACGTTTGAAGTGGTTCTGCTGGAGCAGGCTGCGGCTGCAAGCCTTGATCTCCAGGAGGATCGACTGCGTATCGCCCCCCAGGTGGATGGGCTCAATCTCAAACTGCTCAAAACCATTGGCCTAAGGGATGCCTTGTTGATGGCCAGAGTTGCCGGGCGATTGAACCTTGATTTGATGGTGGGGTGTTATTTCAGACAGCTCTCTCCCCATCGGAGCTGCAGCTCAACGGGTGTCGTTGATCCGCTGGCCTGATCTCAACAGTCATCTCAATTTTGTTGACGACACTTATCTCGGACTTGCGCTGGATCAGGACAGACTGTCCTTGTCATTTGCAGCTGGTCTAGGAATCAGCAGCACATCAACGTTTTCAAGCTGATTGGCTGGCCTCTTGTTCGGCCAGTTCACGCAGATAACGACGTCTTTGAGGGGACTCGTAGCCAGTGATTTGATAGGCCTTGGCAGGTTTGCCAGACCTTCTCCACTCCCGATGGGGAGCACTTTCTCTTCGATTCATTTGAGTTCAACTTATCGGATCTCGCGCAGTGGACCCTTCAGGGCTCTTCGGCGTTTGGTAATTATTGCACGGCTTTCAAGTTTTTGCATGAAAGTCTGTTTTGCGCTGAGTGACGGACAGTCGATTTGGTCTGAGGTTGTGTGACCTTCTGTGGATCAAGTATGGGCTTAAAAAAACCTGTTCTCCACCATTGCTCTACATGCACAGGCCATGCATGGTGTCCTCTGCAGAGTTAAGTAGTGAAGCTGAATTCGTGCTTTGCCGATGGCCACTGATGATCTGTGGCATCGTCGCCTCTTGTCTCGGGCTTTTTTTAGCCGAGGTTGGATTGTTGGAATCTAAGGTTGATCGCCAGAATGTAATCGTGTGCTTTGTTGGGCGGTTCGCAACCTGCTGAAGCAGTGTGATTCTGGCTTCGGAGAGGCTATTCAAAAGCCAGCCAAATGGAGCAGGGTCTCTAGTGTGGCCAGGCCCAGAAGAAATGTGGCGCCGAGAAAACTTGCTTCTTTCAGTCCTTTGGACATGAGCAGTGCCCCCAGAAAATCGCAGCCTTCTGAACAGAAGATTAATCAGCAGTGCAGCTCGAGATTGTTTAAAACACAAAAATATTTTTTGCCTGTCGATGACAATCAAGTTTCTACAGTGTTCTGTGTCATTGGAGCCCAAAGGCCTGCTTTTGAGGCTGTCAGCTACACAAAAAATCGTGACTTTTCATTGAGTTGATGATTTTTTGTTGCGTGTTTGCGTTGCGTTTTCGATGTGTGGTGCATTCGATCAGTCAACGAAGCCTTGCTGTGATTCACGCATGCAGGTTGGTGGGCATTGCTAGATCCATGCTCACTGGTGTGGGCCCCATCGATTGAGTCTTGAATCCATCACTCAGTGCCCTTCAGGCTTTGCTGCCATGCCACTGGTGCTGATGCAGAACGGAGGTCTGAGGTTTCTCACTGGTAAAACTGGGCTGGCGATGTAGCGCCATCGGCCTCGTCCGATTGTGGCCGTGATTGATCCTGACCTGCAGGCCAGCGGCTGGACCTTGTCATGGGGATTGCCAGGCCAGTGCCAGTGATGCGCAATCTGGACGAGGCGCTTGCCCATGGACTAGCTGTTGCTGTGGTCGCTCTGGCTCCCTTAGGAGGTGGATAGCCCGATGCCATGAGGACCGATCGATTCGCGGCACGCAATGCCGGCTCGTCCATCGCCATTGGTTTGCACACCTATCTGAACGATGACCAGGAGCTGCAACCAGCGTTGCAACGCGATCTGGATCTGGGACCTGCGCGGTGAGCCGACTGGACGATCAGCAGGCATCGGCAGCCGTCAAACAGTTCGCTGCACACCTTGGAATTCTGTGCAGGGATCCCATCCGCCATGGAGCGGGTGATCTGCTTCAGGCTTTGATCACTTCTTAAAACGCAGCCTGCTCAAAAGGTGAAAGGGCGAGCGAGGGGATTCGAACCCCCGAATAGCGGCGCCACAAGCCGCTGCCTTAACCACTTGGCGACGCCCGCCGCGTCAGTAAGAATCTATCAATTCGCCCTGCAGTCACACCCGCATGTCTTCGCCTCGTTGGCCCTGGCCTTCAGCAACGGCGAGTGCAGCTTTGCTGGTGGTGGTAGGAAGTAGCGCTGCATTGTTCGTCACCAATCCCACCAGGGAGGACTACCGGGTCTTTGCCGGCGAAACACTGGCAAAGCTGGCCACCAAGGAGATCTGTGAGCGTCAGACCTTGCCGATGGTGCTGCAGCTCTGGATCAGTGACTGTCCTCGCTTGATCGCTGATCAGGAGCAGGCGCTGGCGTTGCTTGCTGACCAGTTCACCCGTCGCTGGAACCTTGGTCTGGCCAGCGTTTATACAACGACTGTCGGTGGCCAGAACCTGTTGCCTGCCCTGCGGTTGCCGCGCTATTCAGTGACCAGCCTGGGACTTGCAGGCCAGTTTTTGGTGCTCAATGCCCATTCGGATGCCGGCAAGCTCGAATGAGCACAGCAGCTGTTTCGTTGTCATCCGGTGAGCTCAAAGCACGTTGTCCTCGTTCTTTGCTCGATCTTGGTGCCGAGCCGATGCCAACCGCTGGGGTTGATGGATTGATTCCCGTGCTGCTCACCTGGTCAGGCAGCAGGATCCTGTCGGTGAGGGCAACGTCTGAGGCCACCGGTCTGGTGTTGCCCCGACTGGTGGAACCCCATGCCCATCTGGACAAGGCGTTTTCCTGGACTGAGCACCCCAATCTTCAGGGCACCTATGAGCAGGCCCTAGCGGCCAACTTCAGGGAGCATGAGACTCGCACGGCGGCGAAGGTTGAGCAACGTGGAGAGCGCTGTTTGCAACTGGCTTGGCAACACGGTCTGCGAGCCGTGCGCAGTCATATCGACAGCCTCGGACCTGGCTCGAACTTCAGCTGGGAGGTGCTCTCCGATCTGCGCAATCACTGGCATGAACGCATTGAGCTGCAGCTCGTGGCTTTGGTGCCGATTGAGCACTGGTCCACGTCCGAGGGGGAGCACTTGGCTGCTGCGGTAGCCAAGGTGGATGGACTGATTGGCGGTGTTCTGGCACCTCCCTGTAGAGGTCGGGCCACGCGCCGTGCTCTGCGTCGTCTGCTGGAGCTTGCGGATCGACACGGCTGCCCGGTGGATCTGCATATTGACGAAGCAGCCTCCCAGCCTGCAGAGGGCGTGCGCCAGCTATTGCGTGTGCTTGAGAGTATGACTGTTTCGGTGCCTGTTACCTGCAGTCATGCCAGCAGCCTGTCGCTGCTGTCAGCCGGTGCATTGCAGCGGCTGGCAGCCCGTATGGCGCGACAGAACCTGCAGGTGGTGGCACTGCCGCTCACCAATGGCTGGTTGCTCGGTCGTCACGACAACGAAACCCCGGTCTGCAGACCGCTGGCGCCGATCCGTCAGCTGCAACGCGCAGGGATTCCTGTGGCTGTCGGTGGTGACAACGTTCAGGACCCCTGGTATCCAGGCGGTCAGCTTGATCCCCTGGCACTGATGGCCATGAGTCTGCCGCTGGCTCAGCTCGCCCCCTGGGATGAACATGGTCTGAAGCCCTTCGGAACTGATGCGACGGGGCTGATGGGTTTGGAGTGGGACGGACGGTTGCGCGCGGGTGCACCAGCGGATCTGATTCATCTGCCCGCTGGGGGCTGGCCTGAGTTGCTGTCGATGGCATCCCGACGTCGGGTTCTTGCCGGTGGAGATTGGGTGCAGGATTGGGCGTAACGCCCTCAAGACCGACCAATGCTTCCTGATGCCCTGCGAACTGAGTTGGCGGCAGTCCCCGGCCTCAGGTTGTTGACCCAGCCGGAGGAGCTGGATCGGTTGTCCCGTGATGCGTATGACTACTCGCCTGTGCTTCAGAAGCGTTTGGCCGATTGCAGAGCGGAGCTTGTGGTCAGGCCGGACACTGTTGAGGCGGTTGTGTGTGTGGCGGCAGCGTGCCGGCGCCACGCGGTTCCTTTGACCCTACGCGGATCAGGCACTGGCAATTACGGCCAGTCCGTGCCTCTGGAATCTGGGGTGGTGATGGTGATGACCCAGCTGCGGGCGGTGCGTTCCATCGATCAGGCCAGCGGCGTAGCCGTGGTTGAGTGCGGGTGTCTTCTGAAGGATCTCAACAGAGAGCTGGCTGGTTTTGGCCGGCAGTTGCGTCTAATGCCGAGCACCTGGCGCAGCGCCACGATCGGTGGCTTCATCGCCGGAGGTTCCGGTGGCATCGGCTCCGTGCGCTGGGGATTTCTTCGGGATCCGGGGCACCTGCTCGGACTGGAAGTGGTGACCATGGAGCAGGAGCCAAGGGTCCTACAGCTCGAAGCTTGTGATGCCGAGGCGTTGAATCATGCCTACGGCACCAATGGCATCATCACGGCATTGAGGCTGGCCACTGCACTGCGTGTTGATTGGCAGGAAGTGGTCGTGGATTGTCCGGACTGGACAACGGCAGTGGAGCTGGCAAGGCGTTGCAGTTCAGCGGCCATCGACCTTCATCTCTGCACCGTTCTGGAGGCAGCTGTGGTCGAGTTGCTGCCGAAGTGGGATCTGCCTCAGCACCGCGCTGATCGCCTGTTGCTGCTCGTGGCACCCGATGCGGTGAGCACGGTTCAGCGGCTGGCGGCCGCTGTAGGTGCTGACCTAACCCATCTGGGGGCGGAGGCCGACCGCCAAGGCAACGGTCTCCGAGAGCTGAGCTGGAATCACACCACCCTGCATCTGCGTCAGCGTGACCCTGACTGGACCTACCTGCAGATGCTGCTGCCGCAACCGGAGATCAACTGTCTGGAGACTCTGAAGCAGGCCTGGGGTGATGACTTGCTTTGGCATCTGGAGGCTGTTCGACAGCAGGGAGCTCAGCGCATTGCAGCGCTTCCTCTGGTGCGCTGGCGCGGCGTTGAAGCACTGGAGCAGTTGATGCAGCAATGCAGGGATCTCGGCGCTCTGATCTTCAATCCACATGTGCTCACCGTGGAGGGTGGTGGCCTCGGTGTGGTGGATGGTGATCAGGTGGCCACCAAGCACCGTTATGACCCTGCCGGTTTGCTGAACCCAGGAAAACTTGGAGGCTTCAGCAGTTGAGGCTGTCGCGCGTTGAGACACCCGTGGTGGTGTTCACGCCCTCAGCTTCTTGGCAGAGCCGGCGCTGATCATCTCGGTCCAGCAGAGCATCACTGAAGTCAGCGCCATCGATCTGGGCTCCGGCAAAGCTGCTGCCGGCAGCGATGACGCCGATCAGCAGAGCATCGCGCAAATCCGTACGCGTGAAATCTGCCCGGTCCATCAGCGCATCGCTGAGATCGGCTCCATGAAAATCAGCTTCGGCAAAAGCCCCCTGGGTGAAGATTGCCCCATGCAGATTGGCTCCGCTGAAATCAGCGCCACGCCCAACTGCGCCAGCGAAGGAGGTGTTGGTGAGTTGCTGGTCGTGAAAGTCACCGTCGCTCTGGTTGGTGAGCGTGTAATCCACCCGATCTTGAAACAGCGCTCTGTCTTGAAGGCCTACGCCAGCGGAGGTATCAAGTGCCAGAACAGTGACCGGCGTCAGCCAGGTCATCACCAGGGTGAGTGCGGCGAGCAGCTTCAGCAGCGATCTCATGGTTGCAGTGAGTGGCTTGTCGTTCACTCTGCCTCCAATAAGCCGTTTTCCATCAGGTAGCCGATCAGATAGAGAGATCCCGCGATCACTGGCGCCGAGTCAGGCCAGCCCTGATCCAGCAGTTGAGCGAGTGCGTGGGAAGCAGTCTGCGCTGATCTCAGTTGATGGGCCTGCAGCGGCAGCGATTGCTGTAGTTGTTCCAAGCTCCAGCTGCGATGACCGGGCACCGGCACAATCCAGGCCTCATCTTGCGGACTGAGCAGCTGTTGCAGCATCTCCGCTCCCTGCTTCTGTGCCTGGATCGCCAGGACCCAGACCTGCCGCGTGCCAGCGGATGTCCAGAAGCAGCGTTCTCGTGCCAGCTCAATGGCGGCAGGTGGATTATGGGCTCCGTCCACCCGCAGCCTTAAGCCCCTCCAGCGCATCCACTGCAAGCGACCGGGCCAGTGAGCTATGGCAAAGCCTGCACGGATGGCTTGGCTTGCGATCACTTCACTGCGTGAGCTCATCCATTCCAGGGCGGCGGCAGCCACAGCCCCATTGCGTTTCTGCCAGGTGCCTGAAAGGCCCAAGGTCCAGCTGTCATCCAATGCATCGACCCACTGCAGGGTGCCTTTCATCTCACTCACCCGTTGTTCGAGTACGGCAGACACCTCAGCCTCCTGGGTGGCACTGATCACATGTGCACCCACACCGATGGCCGCGGCTTTCTCAGTCGCGATGGCCTGAAGGTTGGGGCCCAGGTGCTCGCGATGGTCCATGCCGATCGACGCCACAGCAATTAAAGGCCTCCAGCTGTGGGCTGTGGTGGCATCCAGCCGGCCTCCCAGTCCGGCTTCGAGCACTAGCCAGTCGGGTTTCTGCTCTTCAAAGTGAATCATGGCAGTGCAGATCAGCTGCTCGAACGGTGTTAGGCGGCATTGTTCTGTCAGTGGTTGCAACTGCTCGAGCGTGTGTCGCAAGGCTGCGATGGAAATCACCTGGTCGTTGACGCGGATGCGTTCACACCAGCTCACCAAATGGGGCGACGTGGTCAGGCCTGAGCGCAGACCGGCTGCCATCAATCCATGGTGGATCAGGCAGGCGATGGACCCCTTGCCGTTGGTGCCCACGACCTGAACCGCTGGAATCGACTGAGCAGGCTGATGCAGCTGTTCCAGAGCAATGGTCATCCTGTCCAGCGACAAGTCCATGCCGCGTACGTCAAAGCGTGGCAGCAGATCACTCAAATCATGGGGAGTATGGCCCTCCTGCTGATTCACTCAGCTCACACGGTTCAGGGCTCGTTCCAGTCGCGTGAGCAGGGCCTGGATTTCTCGCGCATTAATCACCAGAGCAGGCACCATACGCACCACCTGAGCACCGGCGGGTACCACAAGCAGCTGTTCCTCAAGAGCTGCTTTCACCACGTCTATCGCAGTGATCCCGCAGTCCTGCTTAAGAACTAGGCCCTGAAGCAGCCCCCATCCACGTGACCCCTCCAAATAATCAGGGAAATGGTCTACGAGCCTGTTGAGGCCTGCACGCAGCTGGGCGCCTCGATCGCGCACATTGCGCAGCAGATTGCGCTTTTCGATTTCGCTCGCCACTGTCAGACAGGCCTGACAAGCGAAAGGGTTGCCGCCGAAGGTGCTTGCGTGGTCGCCAGGTTCGAAGACGTCCGCGTTGTGTCGCACCATCAGTGCACCGACGGCGTGTCCGCCGCCTAGGCCTTTGGCCAGGGTGAGGGCATCGGGACGAACCCCGAGCTGCTCATAACCCCAGAGCGTGCCGGTGCGGCCCATCCCCACTTGCACTTCATCGAAGATCAGCAGGATGTTGCGTTGATCGCAGTGCTCGCGGATGGCCTGCATCACGCCGGGATCACTGGGATTCACGCCTCCTTCGCCCTGAAGAGGCTCGATCAGTACTGCGGCCACGCGTGGACCGTTCTGTTCCAGTCGCTCGAGGAGTTGTTCGAAATCCGCGAGATCGTTGTACTGGAAGAATTCGAAACCTTCCACCATGGGCTCAAATCCCTGGTGGTATCTGGGTTGGCCAGTTGCGCTCACCGCTGCCAGCGTGCGCCCATGGAAGCTCGCCGAAGCAGTCATGATCACGGGGCGCTGTATCCCTCGCCGCAGATGACCGTGTTTTCGGGCAAGTTTGATCGCAGCTTCGTTGGCTTCAGCCCCCGAATTGCAGAAGAACACACTGTCTGCGCAGCTGTTGTTCACCAGCCACATCGCTAGCGCTTCTTGTTCTGGAATTCGATAGAGATTGGATACATGCTGAAGCTTGCGCAGCTGCCCGGTGAGAGCCTTGCGCATCGCTCTGTTGCTGTGCCCCAGGGTGCAGGTGGCGATACCGGCAACGGCATCCAGATAGCGACGGCTTCTGTCATCCCAGACCCAACAACCTTTGCCGCGTTGGAGGGAGAGCGCGAAGCGGTTGTATGTGCCCATCACCGCGTTGGACGAGGGCACTTGCTTTGGCTCCACCATGGATCGTTCAGTGCTGTTCCCCGGGGGAACAAAGACAAACCCATTGTCTCGCAATGTCCTGCAGCTTTGGGAGTGATTAGCTCAATCCTGTTGGAGACCTTGAAGATGAATAGGAGCGGTCGGACTTGAACCGACAAACCCGAAGGCGGCGCATTTTGAGTGCGCTGCGTCTACCAATTCCGCCACGCTCCCGCTTTTCAACTTTAGGTGATGCAATTCGGAGGAGTGTCTCAGGGACAGTGACGTTCCAGCTTCGCCCCGCTAGCCGTGAGTTTCGCTTCAATTCCGGCATAGCCCCGGTCGAGATGGTTAAGGCCGCTCACTTGCGTTCTGCCCTGAGCCACCAGGCCTGCAAGCACCATGGCTGCAGAGGCGCGCAAGTCGGTTCCATTCACAGGGGCTCCACTGAGAGACGGAACACCTTCAACCACAGCTGCGTTGCCCTGAACACGGATGGCCGCACCCATACGCTGCAGCTCTGCTACGTGTTGCATGCGGTTTTCATAGATCTTTTCAGTGATCACGCTGGTGCCTTGAGCTGTTGCCAGCAGGGCCATGAAAGGTGCCTGCAGATCGGTGGGGAAGCCCGGAAAAGGCTGGGTGGTGATATCGATGCCCTTGATGGTGCCTGGCGTGATGATGATGCCATCACCATCAATTTCGAGAGTGCAGCCACAATCGCGCAGTTTCTGGAGCACGGAACTGAGGTGATCGGGAACCACCGGGGCCACACGCAGGGTTGAGCGAGTGATTGCGGCAGCCAGCAGGAACGTTCCCGCTTCGATCCTGTCGGGAATCACCGTGTAGTCACAACCGTGCAGTCGCTCCACACCCTCAATCGTGATGGATGGTCCGCCGGCTCCGCTGATGCGAGCCCCCATGGCATTCAGCAGGTTGGCCAGGTCTTGAACCTCAGGCTCTTGCGCTGCGTTTTCGATCACACTGGTGCCTTCCGCCAGGCTTGCTGCCATCAGAATTGTTTCAGTGGCGCCGACGCTCGGGCAGTCGAGCACGATTGAGGCCCCTTTTAGACGTTTTCGTTCACCTGGAACCGTGGCAGAGACCACGCCATGTTCAACAGTCACCACAGCGCCGAGAGCCTTCAGGCCGCGGATGTGCTCAACCACTGGGCGGGCACCGATGCGACATCCGCCAGGCAGAGGAACTTTGGCGTGGCCCATGCGGGCGAGGATGGAACCAATCGCGAAGAAGCTGGCTCGGAGCCCATTCACAAGTTCGTATGGAGGCTCTGCGCTGGTGAGATCGGAAGCCTGAAGGTGGATGGTTTCACTGCTGCGCCGAACCTTCACACCCATTGAGACCAGAATGCTCTCCATTCCATCGATATCGGTCAGCGGAGGCACGTTTCTGAGGGAGAGCGTGTCTTCCGTCAGAAGGGCAGCCGTCATCAACACCAGAGCGGAATTCTTGGCACCGCTTACACGAAGCTCTCCGTGCAATTTGTTCCCGCCTTGGATCTCAAGATGTGGCTTGAGAATGTCGTGAGACGCGGGCGCCGCGGCTGTCATCCCTGTTATTTCCTGCCGAATGCTTATCTTGACGGCTATGTCTGAGACCGTCTAGACGGCCGGCCCCCAAACTGTCTTGTTGATCGACTGAACAGCCGGGTGCCGATGTCGTATGTTTCTCGGGTCGCATAGCGACACACGCCAGCGGATGTGGCGGAATTGGTAGACGCGCTAGTTTCAGGTACTAGTGGCAGCAATGTCGTGGGAGTTCAAGTCTCCCCATCCGCATCAAATCAGTTGATACAACTGGGTTCTTCGATAAGCTGAGCTTGTCGATGCACAGTGTGTGGCTGTTGACAATTGCAGGATAATGTGCATTGCTATTTATCACCCTTAATCAGACTTCGTATCGTTAGTGATATCGACGGCTAGTCGTATCAGTGAGGCAAACTAACGAACAGTCTTGTGACAGTGGAGAAGAGTTAAAAGTTCATCAATCGTTGGCGTTGATTGAGTCTTGTCTGAGTCTTGTATCAGTCGCCACCGGTGGTGAGAATTGCCTGAGCGGGATCAAGTCGTGTGGCTCTCCAAAGCCACACAGATACACGCGTGAAATAGAGGAGTGAGTATAAATGCTTAGTGCATAAATTATTCTGAGCCAGGCTGCGGCTGGTAAGTATTTATGCTTACTGTCCAGTGCCAAGCCCTGTCAGTAGCACTGGTTGTCATGACTAGTGAGCACCTATCCCCTTTGCTCAGCCCCAGCAGCCAGCCAGACCGCGTAGGGGGGCAACCAGGCGCTGCGTTATTGAGACATGGCCTGAGACATTTTTGTCATTTTTTATCGGGTTTAATATTGGCAACTACCCAATAATCGTGCCAGGTACTGAAGGCTGATTTGTGGGATTATTGGCGAGATTGAAAAAATAAAAAGCCCCTCTCAGTGCAGAGGCTTTGAGGGCAAAAGATTTCTATCGCTAGGGGCCTACGCAGCCGCCAGGTACTTGAGACGCCGCGCTTCCTATGCACTCCCCGCCAGCCATGCCTTCTAGTTCCTCTTCACTGAGTTAAGTCACCTTATCAGCGGTGAATTCGTGGCCATGCTCTTTAGCGATAGTCACGACATCTTCGGGTGACTTCACCGCTTTAAGTTTATCCTGAATGGACTGGTCGTCCTTAGCTTTGGCGAGGAATGCCTTGAGTTGCTCTAAGGTCATGGGTATCAGGTCTGTTTAGCAGTCATAGCAACGGTCTGCTGCAATGTCTTTGGCAAATAATTGACTGTTAAAATCGTGCCAGGTACCTAAGGCAATTTGCGGAATTTTCCAGAATGGACTTTCTGCTATCGTTAATTACAGCTTGCATTCAAAGCAAAGACTTTCCTCATTGGTCTCGTTGCAGTTTCCAAATATAGAATTTCCATGTACTCCTCCAGCAATATTTTCAAGCTGTCTTTCTGAAACTTCTACTTTTTTGATGTCATCAGCGCTTATTGCGTGGCCGTGTTCTTTAGCGATGCCCACGACGTCTTCAGGTGACTTAGCTGCTTTTAGCTTGGCTTGAAGATTGGAATCACCTTTCACTTTTTCCAGGAACGCTTTAAGTTGCTCTTCTGACATTAGGAATGATTCAGGTGTCACATTCTAGCCAAGATTCAGAGACTTGTCGTATTCAAGTTCCACGTACAGTTCAGCATATAAATATAGACCTTATATGAGTCACCTATTGATAAGTCAATAATCAGCATTGGATCCTTTGATAATTGGAGCGTTAACGACAATTAGAGAAGGATCCTGGGGCGTTAGGTATATCAGTATGGTAGGCCTTGAGATCCCAGTAAAAATAACCCCAGAGGCCCCTTGTAGACGATTTAAAGGGCCTATTTGAGAGTTTTCAACGTAGGTTGGTGGGCTCTGTACATCCTGTAAAACGGGATGATTTATTACTCCGACTAACCAGAAGCTTCAGTGCTTCAAATTCAGGGATTCTCTCACCGATCAGGACCTTCTCTCGATCACGAATAGGGAAATAAGGGATGTTATTGGCATACGCATTAAGACCACCTTCCCGTGGTCCACAAATATGGGAATACATTTAAATTAGACATTAGAATTATTAGTTACCCGTTTAGATGTTCTGACACTTCATGAATCGAACTTATGATGCATTTGAATCGTGATTTTTACATGCTAAATAAGCCGATAAGCTCGATGCCTGAATAGGTAATTGACTTGAGTTTCTTGGCTGTTAGGTGCTGAAGTTTTTGGAGCAGTGGATGCGTGAATGGTGGTTGTGAAGCTGAATGCTTCGCCTTCAGTGACTTGGCTTTTTTGGGGGTGTTGCCCCCTTGACTCCTTCAAGCTCACAGCCATTCTGCTGAACCCCGCTGCATAGCTTTGGTGCAGACCCCCAAGAGGTTCTGGTGAACTTCTGGTAATTGGCCCAGATCCCACACGGAGCCCAGGTTCAATTCATCCGCAAGCCGGTAACTCCAAGGTTTCGGGGCGCTGGATCTCTGGCCCGGGTCACAGGCTAGGCGCCACTGGAAGCCTTCCTTGTGTTGCATTGATGCCGCTGCTCACTGCGCTTAGCCCCCCAACGCGGCAATAGTTCAACCCTCTCCATCCGAACTATCTTGTGCTCATAAGGCTTCAACCACTGCCCATGATTGTTCTGAAGATCTCCAACTCATCAGAGGTTGTGGCGTCCAAGGTAGGAAAGTTTTTGGAAGCCCTCACTCCCGATAAGGTTGATCAGGCTGCTGTTGAAGACCAGGTCATCAAGAAGTTGGTGGAGAATCTTTCTGCCGAGGGCATCAAAGGAGAAATTGCGTCCGTTAACGGTGTCGATATCGCCGGAAGCGAGCTCAGCCTTCACGATGGTTTGAAAGTGCGGAAGCACACCAGCTTCTGAGGTGAATCAGGTTCCGGGATTCGGCGTCGGTCTGATTACCAGTCGCCGCAATCCGCTTGTGCGGCGTCTTCGCTCCCTGTCGACGTCCTCAGGGCGTCAGCAGGATGGCCATCTTTTACTTGAAGGAACACATCAGCTGCAGGAGCTGCTGTCTCTGACAAGAAGGTTGACAACGCCCGTCAAGGTGATCGCGACGCCTGCCTGGCTGGATTCCCATTCGGATCTGATCGATCGGTTGGGTGATCACATCGATCTGCAGCCGATGGCCGATGAAGCCCTCAGGGCAGCGCTCTCCACGGTCAACCCAGACGGAGTGGCCTGCCTCTGGCCGATCGACCAGCTGCCGGCGTCTACTGAAGCTCCATCGTTTGTGTTGGCGCTGGATCGTGTACAGGATCCCGGGAATGTGGGCACCTTGCTGCGCACGGCACTGGCAGCCGATGTGGAGGAGGTCTGGCTTGCCGCCGGCGCCGATCCTCTGGCTCCGAAAGTGGTGCGTTCAGCCGTTGGAGCAGTGCTGAGACTGCCGCTCAGACGTTTGGGACCAACGGATGTGCCTGGAGTGGAACAGTTGGCCTGCACGCTTTGTGCAGCCCGAGATCGTGGCCTTCAGGTGGTGGCGGCTCTGGTGCCTGACTCAGTGGTCGGGGTGCCGGTGATTCCTTACTGGCAGCTGGACTGGTGCCGTCCCACCGTGTTGGTGCTCGGCAATGAGGCAGCAGGTTTGCATCCATCACTGCAAGCCTGCTGCAGCCATGGGGTCACCCTTCCCCACAGCACTAAGGTTGAGTCTCTGAATGTCGCCTCAGCAGCTGTTCCTCTCCTCTTGGAACGCCGACGGGCGACAATGACGGCCTCCATGCAGCTGTCCGGGTGAGCGACGCCAGTTTCGACTTCGATGTAATCGTGATCGGTGCCGGTTATGGCGGTTTCGATGCGGCCAAACATGCCGCCGATCACGGACTGAAGGTGGCGATCATCGAGTCGCGCGATATGGGTGGCACCTGCGTCAATCGCGGTTGTGTTCCCTCCAAAGCCCTTTTGGCCGCAGCAGGCAGGGTGCGAGAGCTGGCCGATGCGCAGCATCTCTCCAGCTTCGGCATCCATGCGGCACCCGTTCGCTTTGAGCGCCAGAAGATTGCTGATCATGCCAATGATTTGGTAGCCACGATCCGCAGCAACCTCACCAAGACGCTGGAGAGGGCTGGGGTCACGATCATTCGTGGCCAGGGACGCTTGGATGCTCCACAGAGGGTTGGAGTTCGTGAAATCAGCGGTGTCGACAGGATTCTCTCGGCTCGTGATGTCATCCTGGCAACAGGTTCCGATCCATTCGTCCCGCCCGGTATCGAGACGGATGGACGCAGCGTGTTCACCAGTGATGAGGCCGTGAACTTGGAATGGCTGCCGCGCTGGATTGCCATCATTGGCAGTGGTTACATCGGCCTGGAGTTCGCCGACGTCTACACCGCGCTCGGATGCGAGGTGACCATGATCGAGGCTCTGGATCGGGTGATGCCCACCTTCGATCCAGACATTGCCAAACTTGCTGCGCGCAAGCTGATTGATGGGCGCGACATCGATGCCCGTTCAGGCGTGCTGGCCAAGTCGATTAAGCCCGGTTCCCCCGCTTTGATCGAACTGGTTGACATGCAGACCCGTGAACCCGTTGAGACTTTGGAGGTCGATGCGGTGTTGGTGGCCACGGGCAGGGTGCCTAGCAGCAAAGGACTCAATCTTGAGGCACTGGGCATTGAAACCAACCGGGGATTTGTGCCCATCGACGATGGCATGCATGTTCTGGCCACTGGTCAGCAAGTACCCCATCTCTGGGCCGTTGGGGATGTGACCGGCAAGCTGATGCTGGCCCACACCGCTGCTGCTCAGGGCACGGTGGCTGTTGACAACATCCTTGGCCACGCCCGTGAGATCGACTACCGCAGTATTCCTGCAGCCACGTTCACGCACCCCGAAATCAGCTCAGTGGGGCTTAGCGAAGCCGATGCCAAGCAGCAGTCTGCTGATCAGGGCTTTGAGCTTGGGGTGGTGCGCAGCTACTTCAAGGCCAATTCCAAGGCTCTGGCGGAACTGGAAAGTGACGGACTGATGAAATTGCTCTTCAACAAGGTCACAGGTGAGGTGCTTGGTGCCCATATTTATGGATTGCACGCTGCCGACCTGATTCAGGAGGTTTCTAATGCGGTGGCCCGTCGTCAGAGTGTGCGCCAGCTGGCCACTGAAGTGCATACCCATCCCACCCTCAGCGAAGTGGTTGAAGTGGCCTACAAGCAGGCTGCAGCTTCCCTCATCGCCGCTGCCTGATTACCTCCCACCACTGCCGTTATGGAGTTTCGTCGTCGTCCACCCAACCCCAAGATTCAGGTGGCCCATCTCGAATATGCGATTCCTCACGAGGAGAGTGAGCCACGCAACATCCTGGAGAAGATCGTTTGGGAGAAAGACCGGGAAATTGAAACAGCTCGTCAGCGCATGCCGCTGGCCAAGCTGAAAGCACGCGTCGCTCAACTTCCCAAGTCAAGAGATTTTCTGGCAACGTTGCGATCGGCTCCGGTCTTACCAGCTGTGATTGCTGAGGTCAAAAAGGCCAGTCCCAGCAAAGGTGTGATTCGAGAGGATTTCGATCCCGTTGCGATCGCACGCTCCTACGTGGCCGGTGGTGCCAGCTGCCTGTCCGTGTTGACGGATAAGGCGTTTTTTCAGGGTGGTTTTGATGTGCTGGTTGCCGTGCGCGAAGCAGTGGATGTGCCGCTGCTCTGTAAAGACTTCATCCTCAGCCCCCATCAGCTTTATCAGGCGCGTGCTGCTGGCGCTGATGCAGCTCTGTTGATCGCCGGCATCCTCTCGAATCAGGATCTGTCCTACTTGAAGAAAGTGGCTGCGGCGATCGGACTCACGGTGCTGGTGGAAGTGCACGACTCGCAAGAATTACAGCGTGTTCTCGCTCTTGGTGGTTTCCCATTGATTGGTATCAATAACAGGGATCTCACCAGTTTTGAGACCGATCTCTCCACCACTGAGCAATTGGCCCAACAGTTTGAAGACGACTTGAAGGCCCAAGGCGTGTTGCTGGTGAGCGAGTCGGGTTTGTTCGTGCGAGCAGATCTCGATCGTGTGCAAGACGCAGGTGCTTCAGCGGTGTTGGTGGGTGAAGCCCTGATGCGTCAGCAGAACGTTGAACAGGGCCTTCGCAGCTTGATCTCAGGCTGAGATTCAGTTGTTGTCGATCTGCCGAGCTGTTGATGGAATCACAGCTGTTACAACCCCGATGACCCGGTTCAATGGAACTTGTCCGAAGTGGCGGCTGTCTGTGCTTCCGTCTTGGTTGTCGCCCCTGAGCTCCAGCCAGGTTTCTGTGGACTG
Organism: Synechococcus sp. UW179A; assembly: GCF_900473965.1. Lineage (NCBI taxonomy): Bacteria > Bacillati > Cyanobacteriota > Cyanophyceae > Synechococcales > Synechococcaceae > Synechococcus > Synechococcus sp. UW179A. Next base: position 140,993 of record NZ_UCNJ01000025.1, read on the forward strand.
CCAGACGCGCTTTGTGATTACCAGATTGAGATCGCTTGGGTGAAAACACACCACAACAGTGCCCGGTGAGGGCGGCTGGGCTGTTTTAGGCAGAGTCTTCACCAGCAGCCGTTGCTTGGGTTGAAGAGCGGGGAGCATGGAGTCACCTTCCACTTGGAACAGTCTTCGTCTGCCTAAAAAAAACAGCAGCATGTCTTTAAGACCTGCTGCTGGAACTGGAGCGTTCACTGTGACTCACCCAGACTCTGGGGCACTCAGGATGCGGTGACCCAGGCGTCGTTGCGGCCCTTCGACTGCCAGAACATGCCATGGATTTTTTCAACGGCAGCCATCAGCTCTTCTGCCTTGCCCTGATCGATGTTGACCTTGCAGGCGCTGCAGAGTTTGGCTGCTTTCCAGAAGGTGTCGTGCAGATCGGGGAAGGTGGCGAGGTGATCGGGCTTGAAGTAATCCGTCCAGAGGATCATCAGTTCTTTCTTGGCCTTGGTGGCTTCCTCTTCCTTGATCGCGACGTAACGCGAAAACGTGTTGTTGTAGGTCGCCAGAGCTGCAGCGTCGCCTGCTGCAGGAGCCTCGATGGCCTTGAGCTTTTTGGTCATCGAGAGGACAGCCTCTGCAGCTACGCGAGCTGAAGCTGGGTCATAGACCCCACAAGGACCGTCACAGTGGGCTTGTGCTGCTTCAGCAGGTAGTGCGCGAACGATGGCTGTGAGTGCCGAGCGGAACACGTGGGTTGAGGGTCAACTGCCGTCCGCTCAGCCTAACTGGCGCTCAAGACTTGATGTCGAGCAGCTCCACTTCGAAAATCAGCGTTGCGTTGGGTGGAATGACGCCGCCGGCTCCGCGGGTGCCGTAGCCGAGCTCAGGTGGGATCACCAGCCTGCGCTTGCCGCCCACCTTCATGCCCTGGACGCCTTCATCCCATCCTTTAATGACTTGCCCGCGTCCGAGCGGGAAGCTGAAGGGCTTGCCGCGGTCATAGCTGGCGTCGAACTGTTCGCCGTTTTCCAGCGTTCCTCGGTAATGGACCACAACGGTCTGCCCGGCGACGGCTTCAGGCCCGGTGCCGACCTCAAGGTCGGTGATGCGCAAACCGTTGGCGAGGATCTGAGATTTATCGGCGCTCATGGCGCCTCCCAGTGCCGACGCGTCGGCTTGGTTGGTGTCGGGTGCCATAGCGAAAAGGGTTGGATTGGTCTCATCGGGATCCAGTTCCATCGGACTGGATGCGCTGCTCAGACCAGCGGTCTGAACGATGGCGGGTTGCGCTGCCGGAGCTGCGGCGATCACGGTGGATGGAGCCACGATCTGACTGACGAGAGCCACGATCAGGCATCCCACGCAGACGGCAGAACTGATCAGAATGTCGCGCACTGGAGATCTGTTCGTTCCTGCTAATTCTGGCAGGCTCACTCCTGACGATCACGTTGGCGCAGCTGTTGCTCGAGTCGGTCGATCCGGCCCCGCAGTTCATCCAGCTCCTTCTGGCTGGCGAGACCCAGATCCTGAAGCAAGTTGTCACGGTTGCGTTCGAGGTTGCGCCCCATCTGCTGCTCAAGCTCGGGTGTTTCCCCGCGCAGAGCCTTCAGGACGTCGTCCACGAGTGCGGAGGCATGAGTTGCATCCAGGCGTCCACTGCTGACCCATTCCTGGGTCACGTAGCGAAGACGGTCAGCCACCAGGGTGGTGGTTCCGAGACCACGGAGCAGCAGTTGCTGAAGGGGGTTGGCGGTCTCCATCGAGAATCGCAGTTCAGTCCGAATTCAGGATGACGGCATCCAATGGTGCTGACCATGGGCAATGACCGATCCCTGCGATTGCTCAGGGGGTTGAGCGGAGGCGTTCTGGCAGGACTAGGCCTCTGTCTTTCAGGTCCCTGGTGGATGGTTCCAGCCTTGGCGTTGTTGTGGTCTGTGGTCCGATCTCCTCTGGCGGCGGCACTGTGGGCCGCGGTGGCCATAGCCATCAGCCATCGCTGGTTGATTGCCCTTCACCCCCTGACCTGGCTCGGGGTACCAGCACCACTGAGTCTCCCCCTTGCTCTGATGGTCTGGTTGGCCTGCGTCCTCTCCGCAGCCCTGCTTGTGGCGGGATGGAGTCTGTTGGCGCGCTGGCTGCCCGGTCGTAGCCGCTTAGCGCAGGCCGTGGTTCTGTCTCTGGTCTGGGGCTTGAGCGAGACACTTCTCGCCAGGGGGCCACTCTTCTGGATTGGTGTTGGCGGGAGCGCTCTCCCCGCTGACCACTGGCTTGCAGGTCTAGCCAGTTGGTTCGGTGCCGGAGGTCTGGCAGCTGTTCAGCTCCTGCTGGGTTGGTGGCTCTGGCAATTGTGGAGTGCAGTCCGCCTTGAAGGTGAGCAGCGCTGGCGGCTGCTTCGCTGGGGTGTCCTTGCCCTTGTGCTCGCCCATGGTTTGGGTGCCGTGGCCTTGAAGGGAGTCGCTCAGGGCTCGGAAAACGACGAAGCTGCATTGCCGATGGCCCTTTGGCAAACGGCGATCCCCACCCGTGAGAAGTTCAGCGTTCGTCGGCAGACCGAGCTGCCTCGCAGATTGCGTCAGGCCCTGGACAGCGCCGAACGAGGCGGGGCCCAACTGCTGATTGCTCCTGAGGGCACGCTCCCAGTGAATTTTGGTATTGAACACGGCGAGGGGATTCCCCTGATCAGTGGAGGCTTTCGTTTCGTGGCGGGCCAGCAGCGCAGCTCACTACTGCTGATGGCATCTCAGACGCCAGGAACGTTCAACAGCATCGACAAGCACCGTCTGGTGCCGCTTGGGGAATGGGCTCCGTCTTGGCCTGGACTGGCCGGATTGTCGGCGGTCGGAGGCCTGCAGTCAGGTGAGCCCTCCAGGCTCTGGCGCTGGGGTGGTCCTCCTGCGGCGGTGGCCATCTGTTACGAGATCAGCAATGGAACAGCCCTGGCCGAGGCCGTGGCGGATGGTGCGCAATGGATCCTGGCAGCAGCCAATCTCGACCCCTATCCGCTGCTGCTACAGAGTCAGTTCCTGGCCTTGGCACAACTGCGCAGCCTGGAGACTGCCAGGCCACTCGTCTCGGTTGCTAACACGGGCCCCACGGCTCTGATTGCCGACATGGGGGTGGTTCAGTCAGAGCTTCCAGCCATGCTCCCTGGGCTGCTGTCGGTGCGACTGGAACCGGTGCAGGGCATGACGCTGTATGCGCTTTGGCGTGAGTGGCCCCTCTGGCTGATGCTTTTGGTGGCTGCCGGTGTTCTGCTTAGAACGAGTTCTGGATCAGGCCCCCTCCCAGCACGGACTCGCCTTCGTAGAACACCGCCGCCTGGCCGGGGGTGATTGAGAACTGAGGCTCGTCGAACCTCAGTCGGCAGCGATGGGGACGTTGCCCAGCAATATCGGCATCACTGGCCTCGATGCAGGTGAGATCGGCCATCACCGGGCCGCTGCGGTAACGAACTTGCACCTCCACTCTGCGGCTGAAACCTGCATCCGGTGGTGCGATCGAGACCCAGTTGATGGCTCCTACCTCACAACAAGCGCGACCTGCCTCGGCCCTGGGTGCCACCACCACGCGATTCATCGCCGCATCAAGGCGCACGACATGCAGAGGTTCGCTCCATGCCACACCCAGTCCCTTGCGCTGGCCAATGGTGAAGTGCTCGATCCCATCGTGATGGCCCACAATTGTGCTGTCCTGAAGCACGATCTCTCCCTGTCGCGGCGGCAGATAGGCATCGAGGAACGCTCGCATGGAGCCGTGATGGTCGGCCAGGCAGAGGTCCTGACTCTCTGGTTTCTTCGCAGTGCGCAGTCCATGGCGGCTCGCTTCCAGTCGGGTATCGGGTTTGGTGAGTTCGCCCAGCGGAAAGACCACGCGGGAAAGCACATCCTGGTTGAGGTCGTACAGGAAATAGCTCTGGTCTTTGCGGGTGTCCAGACCCCTTAAAAGCTTCCAGCGTCCTGTGGTTTCATCCAGGCGTATCCGGGCGTAATGACCTGTGGCAACGCGTTCGAGCCCCCGTTCTTGCCGTGCCCACTCGAGCATCGGTCCGAATTTCACCGACCTGTTGCAGCGCGAACAGGGCAGGGGCGTGATCCCAGCTTGGTAGCCCTCGATCAAGCCCTCCACAATTTCGCGTGCGAAGTTGTCGCGCGAATCAACGATGTGATGGGGGACGCCCAGTTGCTCGCAGATTCCTGCCGCATCCACCAGTCCTTCGGCGCAGCAGGCGCCTTTGCCGCTCATCAGCCAGAGCGTTAGCCCTTCAATTTCCCAGCCTGCCTCCACCAGCAATGCAGCGGTGAGGGAGCTGTCAACTCCTCCGGACAGCCCTACCGCCACGCGGTGCTCACCAGGCCAGGCGTGCAGGCGCTCCAGGGCCTGGGCACCGGCTGACGTGGCGGCAATGCTGGGCGTCGTTGCCGACATGGCTGGGCGGGCATGAACAGGATTCTCTTTCCATAGTGAGGTGCCATGGGTCTCGGCAGTGATCTGGCCACCCGCTGATGCAGACCATCTTCTTGTCTCCGCCGATCAGATGCTCGCTCTGGAGAGGGAGTGGCTGGCCAGTGGCCTTGCGGTAGCGGCTTTGATGGAAACGGTGGGCCAGCGCATGGCTGACTGGTTTCTGGCACGTCCGGAGTTATTGGCTTCCGGCGTTTTGGTGCTGGTTGGACCAGGTCACAACGGTGGCGACGGACTGGTGGTTGGTCGCAAGCTGCTGGAAGCGAATGTGGATGTAAGGGTCTGGGCGCCTCTTGCTTTGCGTCAGCCCCTCACGCTGGAGCATTGGCGCCACCTGCACTGGCTTGGCGCCGCTTCCTTGCAGTCTTGTCCTGATCCAGCTCAACAGGGTCTTTGGATCGAGGCGCTGTTTGGTCTGGGTCAGAAGCGTCCATTGCCTGCAGATCTTGCTGATCTGCTGCAACGCAGACAACATCATTGCCCGGGGCGTTTGGTGAGTCTGGATCTTCCCGCTGGTCTGGATTCCGATACCGGCTGCCCGATGGAGGGTGGTGCCGCGATTGCTTCGGACACTCTTTGCGTGGGATTGATCAAGCGCGGACTCGTGCAGGACGCTGCTTTGGCGCATGTGGGCCGCCTGCACCGCATTGACCTGGCTGTGCCCATGCAGCTCACGCAGTCGCTCCCACCACCGGCGAAGCTGCTTCTACGGACTGATGATCTTGCTGAACTGCCGCGTCCTCCGGAGTTGCCGGTGGCGACGAAATATCAGAGGGGGCGTCTGTTGTTGATCGCTGGCAGCGAGCGCTATCGGGGTGCAGCCCACCTAGCACTGCGTGGGGCCCTGGCCAGTGGTGCTGGCAGTGTCGAGGCCTGTCTCCCTGATTGCGTGGCGGAACATCTCTGGCAGCAGGCTCCTGAGGTGGTTCTAAGGGCGCGTCTCTCGTCGGACCACCGTGGGGCATTGGCGTGGGGAGGGGCCTGGGATGAGTGTGATCTGGCTCGTTTAGATGCCGTCCTGCTTGGGCCGGGTCTGGGAATGGTGCAGGGATGTTGGCACCAGTGGGCGGATCCCCTGCTTGGTTTCACCGGCTTGCTTGTGCTTGATGCCGATGGGCTTAATCAACTAGCTGCCGCTGATGGCGGCTGGCGCTGGTTGTTGAAACGATCTGGACCGACGTGGATCACGCCTCACAGCAGTGAATTTGAGCGCTTGTTCCCCGACTGCCTGCAGGCCTCTCCGCTGGACAAGGCCGCGGCAGCGGCAAATTGCTCAGGTGCGGTTGTGTTGCTGAAGGGTGCTCACACCGTGATTGCTTCCCCTGGCGGAGACGTGAGGCAACTAACAGGCACTGATCCAGAGGTGGCTCGCACAGGCCTGGGTGATCTTCTGGCTGGTCACGCCGCTGGTTGGGGATCCCGCTGTCTAGCGGCCAAGGGCTATCTCAGTTTCGAAGACCTTGCCGCATCTGCCTTGTTACACGCCGTTGCGGCTCAACAATGCGATCGAGGCAGTGGTGCAATCGCAATTTCAGATCAATTAGCGAGTCTCACGCGTTTCAAGTTGCGATCTTGACTTGATGTGCTGATGAGTTTGGCATATCTACATTTTTTACAAGATTCACCGGGTTTTGTGTCGTTTTCAACGCATGAATCTGAAGGGTTGCTGAAAACACATCGCTGATCGTGAAATTCATAGGACAGTCGCATCACGACACAGATTCATCCCCATGGTCTCATCGGCAGCAGGGGTTTCAGAAACCCAAAAACGACGAAGTAGTGATCCGATCAGTTGGTACCTCGCCACGATCGGCCGGATTCCTCTGCTTACTCCAGCTGAGGAGATTGAGTTGGGGAACCAGGTGCAGCAACTCATGCAACTCACTGAGGATGGAACGATTCCACCTGACAGTGAGTCATTCTCAAGCAAGCAGAAGCGGATGATTCGCGTTGGCCTGCGTGCCAAGCAGCGAATGATGAAAGCCAATCTGCGCTTGGTTGTGAGTGTCGCCAAAAAATATCAAGGGAAAGGTCTTGAACTGCTTGATCTGATTCAAGAGGGTTCGCTTGGGCTGGAGCGTGCTGTTGAAAAATTTGATCCCACCCGTGGCTACAAATTCTCGACCTACGCCTTTTGGTGGATTCGCCAGAGCATGACGCGCGCCATTGCTTGTCAATCGCGCACCATCCGTTTGCCTGTTCATCTCAGCGAGCGCCTCACAACGATTCGCAAAGTGAGTTTGGATCTCGCCCACAAGCTCGGTGCGATGCCCAGTCGACTCGAGATCGCTGAGGCGATGGACATGCCTGTTCAAGAACTTGATTCGCTGTTGAGGCAGGCACTGACCACCAGCAGCTTGGATGCACCTGTGAATGGCGAGGAAGGTCGTAGCTTCCTTGGCGACCTGATTGCTGACTCTTCACTGGGCGAGCCGCTCGACAAGGTGGAGCAACGCATTCATCACGAACAGCTCGGGCGCTGGATGAGCCATCTCAGTGATCAGGAACAGCACGTTCTCACCCTGCGTTTCGGTCTGAATGGCAATGAGCGACACACATTGGCCGAAATTGGTCGTTTGCTTGAGGTCTCGCGTGAGCGTGTCCGTCAGGTGGAGCTCAAGGCATTGCGCAAACTGCGTAACCTGACACGTCGCGTTGCACCCAGCTTCTGATTTGTCAGAGGTCAGTGGTCCTTTGAATCGTTGAAACCACCACTCGTTTATCACGAGGTTTACAGCGCTCCGCTCCCCAGTAGTCATCGTTTCCCGATGGCGAAGTTTCGCCAGCTCGACAGATGTCTCAGAGACACGGGGCTGGCCAATGACGTTCAGATGCATCGACCACTTCCAGTTCCTCGTCGGCTACTGGAATTGGTGCATGACCGCGCCTATCACGAAGCATTTGCCAGGGACAGGCTGGATCGCCAGGCACAAAGGCGAATTGGACTTCCTGTTACGACCCCTTTGGTGCAGCGTACCTTTCTTGCCGTTGGAGGTTCGCTTCTCACAGCTCAACTGGCTTTGAAGCATGGTCTGGCCTGCCACCTCGCCGGTGGAACGCACCATGCCTTTCCTCGTTACGGCAGTGGGTTCTGTATCTTCAATGACCTGGCGATCTGTGCTCGCGTGCTGCTGGAGCAGCAGGGCCTTAGCCAGATCATGGTGGTGGATCTTGATGTCCACCAGGGCGATGCCACTGCGCTGATCTTCCAGGACGACCCCCGCGTATTCACCTTTTCAGCGCATGCTCTGTCCAATTTTCCTGCGCGTAAGCAGAACAGTGATCTCGACCTGCCGATCAGCGATGGGGTGGAGGATCAGGAGTACCTCGCCTTGATTGGCGAGCATCTGCCCGATCTGCTGGACCGGTTGAATCCGCAGATCGTTCTTTACAACGCCGGTGTTGATCCTCATCGCGATGATCGTCTGGGACGACTGGCCTTAACGGATGTCGGCCTGTTGCAAAGGGATCACCTGGTGCTGGATGCCTGTCTGCGCCGCAATATTCCAGTGGCCACAGTGATTGGCGGTGGTTACGACGCCATGACGCCATTGGTCAAGCGGCATGCACTGGTGTTCAGGGCCGCAGCTGATCAGGCCCGTTTGCATGGTCTGTGATCAGTTTGAGATGGGTTGATCAGGCTCTGGCTTTGAGGCCGGGCGTCAGTCTTCGGCCCAGATGTAGCGGGTGAGTTCAGAGCCATCCGGTTCGGGTGCGCTGAGGGCGAAGTCGACACAGTCCTGCACGATGCCATCGATGTCCTTTTCGATCGCTCGCAGGTCTTCGCTGCTGGTTAAACCGGAGCCGACTAGATCGCGTTCAAGCGCTTTGAGTGGATCGCGTTTGGCCCAGAACTGTTTTTCCTCTTCGGCGCGCAGTTCATCGGGGTCAGCCAGCGAATGGCCTCGGAAGCGGTAGGTCAGGCACTCCAACACCGTGGGACCTTCTCCAGCCCGGGCACGTTCAACGGCTCGCTGAGCTGCAGCCCGAACGGCCAGCACGTCCATACCATCGACCTCTTCTCCGGCCATGCCGAAAGCACCGGCCTTGCGCCAGATCTCCGGATCGCTGGTGGCACGGTCGTGGGCCATGCCGATCGCCCATTTGTTGTTCTCCACCACAAAAATGATCGGCAGCTTCCAGAGCTGCGCCATGTTCAGGCACTCGAAGAATTGGCCGTTGTTGCAAGTGCCGTCTCCGAAAAATGCTGCAGTGACGGAATTGCTGCTGGGGTCACCCAGGGCATCCCGCTTGTAGCGGCTGGTGAATGCTGCTCCGAGGGCCACCGGGATGCCTTCCCCGATGAAGGCAAAACCGCCAAGCAGATGGTGCTCTTTGGAAAACAGGTGCATCGAGCCTCCCCGCCCTTTGCTGCAACCTGTTTCCTTGCCGAACAGTTCGCTCATCACCTCACGGGCTGGAACCCCAGCACTGAGGGCATGAACGTGATCGCGGTAGGTGCTGCAGAACCAGTCGTGTTGTCGCTTCATAGCGCCGATCACACCGGTGCTCACAGCTTCCTGGCCGTTGTAAAGGTGCACGAAGCCAAACATTTTGCCGCGGTAGTACATCTCCGCGCATTTGTCCTCAAAGCGGCGTCCCAGGGTCATGTCGCGATACAGCGCCAGGCCGGTCTCCCTGTCAACGGTGGCCCTTTGGGCTGTCACCAGGGTCGAAAGCCGTTCCGCATGGGCACCGAGCAGGGACTGGCCGTCGGAGGCGGTGGCGCTGCGTGACTCTGTGCCGATTGCGATGTCCTGACCCATGGCACCACCTATTTGACCACCAACTTTAAGGGTCCATGGCGGATCGATGGGCAAAATCCCAGACACTGCCTACAGTCTGCAGCCAATGGCTGCAATGCTGGTGGACCTTCCCATCGACCATTTCCGTCTGCTGGGGGTTAGTCCAACGGCTGAACCTGAGGCAGTGTTGCGCACACTTCAGTTGCGCTTGGATCGTTGTCCCGATCAAGGTTTCACCCACGAGGCACTGAATCAAAGGGCTGAACTGCTTCGCCTGTCAGCCGATCTGCTTACGGATCCTGAGCGCCGTGGCCAGTACGAAGCAACACTGCTGGAACTCGGTCAGGATCATCCAGGCGACGCCACTGGCCTGGAACTGTCCTCCAATCTGGAGGTCGCCGGCCTGATGCTCCTTTGGGAAGCCCATGCACCCCATGAGGCCTTTCAGTTGGCTCGTCAGGCCTTGCAACCGCCTCAGGCTCCTGCTTTGGGTAGTAGCAGGGAGTCGGATTTGGCCTTGTTGGCCGCTCTGGCAGCCCGCGACGCTGCAGTTCAGGACCAAGAGCAGCGCCGCTATGAATCGGCAGCCAATCTGCTGCAGGAGGGGATGCAGCTGCTTCAGCGAATGGGCAAGCTTCCCGAGCAGAGGCAGGTGTTGGAACACGATCTCTTCAGGCTTTGTCCCTTCCGAATTCTTGATCTGCTGAGTCGTGATCTTGCTGAGCAATCGGCGCGACATGAAGGCTTGATGATGCTGGAGGCTTTCATCAGCGATCGGGGCGGTCTCGAAGGGAGTGCCCTTGAGGGGCTGGAGACCGCTGAACTGCCCGCAGGTATGGATCAGGGCGCCTTTGAGTTGTTTTTTCAGCAGATTCGTCGCTTCCTGACCGTGCAGGAGCAAGTGGATCTGTTTAGACGCCTGCAGGAGGCGGGCTCAGCAGATGCGTCGTTCCTCGTTGTCATGGCTCTTGCGGCTGCGGGTTTTTCCCAGCGCAAACCTGAACGGGTTCAGGACGCCCGCACCCGTTTGGAAGAACTCACGCTTGACGGTCTTGACACCCAACCTCTTCTGGGATGTCTTGATCTTCTTCTCGGCGATGTGGATCGGGCCGAGCGTCATTTTGCAAGCAGTCCTGATCCTGCCCTCAAGACTTGGCTCTCAGCGCATCCTGGCGACGCCTTGGCAGCGCTCTGCGACTACTGCCGCACTTGGCTGGGACGCGATGTGCTGCCCGGTTATAGAGATGTCGATGCCGAAGCCATCGATCTGGAGGCCTGGTTTGCTGATCGGGATGTGCAGGCTTACGTCGAGCGGTTGGAGCGTCAGGAGCAGCCTCGAGATTGGTCACTCGAAAACTTGTCTCCGTTAACAGTGGATCCAGACGGAACGCTGCCGCTGCCTCTGCTTGATTCCGATTCTCCAGTGGATGACAAGGCTCATCAAGAGGATGGGGCCGTGGCAGGTTTCGCATGGCCCTCTCTGCCTCGTCCATCTCTTCAGTCCATGCCGCAGCTGCAATGGCCGAAGCTGCCTCAACCCAGTCGTTCGACCTGGATCGGAACCGGGGTGTTTCTTGCTGTGGTTCTGGTGATCGGGGTCTTTAGTGTCATCGGTCTTCGCCGTGAAGCTGAGCAGCCCCAGCTGGCTGATGAAACATCAATGGATGCACCTGTTGATCAGCCGGCTTCAGATGCGCAGCAGCAGAGCTCTGATCAGGATGCCGCTGATGCTTCCACTGAGAATGGTGTGCCAGATCTCACGGAAGCGCCTGAGCCCGAGCCTGCTTCCGCCGCCGTGGCTGAATCTGATCCGGTGCTTCGTTCTGAGCGTCCCTCCGATGCCCAGCTGGAGGCCCTGCTTCAGGCCTGGCTGGATCGCAAAGCCTCTGTTTTGCGTGGTGATGGCTCAGCGGATGAACGTCTTCAACCCATTGCCAGATCCAGGCTGATCAATCAGGTGCGCCAGCAGCGATCTGCTGATCAGTCAGCAGGACTGACCCAAAAGATTGATGCCTCAATCGATTTTATGAGGGTCATCAGCCGTACGCCCCAGCGCATCGAGCTACGTGCCGATGTGGACTACAGCGATCAAACGCTCAACGCAGCTGGAACTGTGGTGAACAGCACAGCGCCGAAATCACTCAAGGTGACTTACATCCTTGGCCGAGATGAGGATGGCTGGCGCCTGCAGGCCTATGCACCGGTCTGATCGACCGATCAGCTTTGAGCAGATTGCACCTCCACCCCCTGCCACTTTTACGATCAGAGAACTGAAACCGATGTCCGGCCGATGTTCGATGAGCTGTCAGCCCGCTTTGAAGACGCGGTCAAGGGGCTGAGAGGCCAGGACCAGATCAGCGAAACCAATGTCGAGGGCGCGCTTAAGGATGTGCGCCGCGCTCTGCTGGAGGCGGATGTGAGTCTGCCGGTTGTTAAAGATTTTGTCGCGGAGGTGCGTGAAAAGGCCGTTGGCGCCGAGGTGGTGCGCGGGGTCAGTCCAGATCAGAAGTTCATTCAGGTGGTGCATGACCAGCTGGTGGAGGTCATGGGCGGTGACAACGCCCCTCTTGCTAAGGCCGAGGCGGCTCCAACGGTGGTGCTGATGGCCGGCCTCCAGGGTGCGGGTAAGACCACGGCAACAGCGAAGCTCGGACTCCACCTCAAGGATCAGGGCAGACGGGCGCTAATGGTGGGTGCCGATGTGTACCGACCTGCTGCCATCGAGCAGCTGAAGACGCTTGGTGCACAGATCGGTGTCGAGGTATTCAGTCTCGGTGATGACGCCAAACCGGAAGACATCGCAGCGGCAGGTCTTGAAAAAGCCAGGCAGGAAGGCTTCGACACGCTTCTGGTCGATACAGCTGGTCGTCTTCAGATCGACACCGACATGATGGACGAGATGGTGCGGATCCGCACCGCCGTGCAGCCGGATGAAGTGCTGCTGGTGGTGGATTCAATGATCGGTCAGGAAGCGGCCGATCTCACCAGGGCCTTCCACGACCAGGTGGGGATCACCGGAGCCGTGCTGACCAAGCTCGATGGTGATTCACGAGGTGGTGCCGCTCTGTCGATCCGCAAGGTGAGCGGCCAACCGATCAAATTCATCGGTACGGGGGAGAAGGTGGAGGCCCTGCAGCCTTTTCACCCCGAGCGGATGGCGAGCCGCATCCTCGGGATGGGCGATGTGCTCACCCTTGTTGAGAAAGCCCAGAAGGAGGTGGAACTCGCCGATGTCGAGCAGATGCAGAAGAAGCTGCAGGAAGCCACCTTTGACTTCTCGGATTTTGTGAAGCAAATGCGGCTGATCAAGCGCATGGGATCGCTGGGTGGATTGATGAAGATGATCCCTGGCATGAACAAGATCGACGACGGCATGCTCAAGCAGGGGGAGCAGCAGCTGAAGAAGATCGAAGCCATGATCGGCTCGATGACCCAGCGGGAGCGGGAGAACCCCGACCTGCTGGCTAGCGAGCCCTCCCGTCGTCGTCGCATCGCCCGAGGCAGCGGCCACCAGCCCGCCGATGTCGACAAGGTGTTGGCTGACTTTCAGAAGATGCGCGGTTTTATGCAGCAGATGTCTCAGGGCCAGATGCCTGGCATGGGAGGCATTCCTGGTATGGGAGGCATGCCAGGTATGGGTGGAATGCCTGGCATGGGTGGCGGCATGCCTGGAATGCCAGGTGGAATGCCGGCCGGCCGCGGCGGTGGACCCCCGCGGCGTCAGCGACCGTTCAAGAAGAAGAAGGGCTTTGGCGACCTCTGACGGGCGGCAGGTTAAGTTGGTTGTTTGGCGCTTCTGTCAGATGCGCCGAACTGTCCCAACCCACAGCCAGCGCCACGATGATCAAGCTCCGCCTGAAGCGGTTCGGTAAGAAGCGGGAAGCAAGCTTCCGCCTCGTGGCCTGCAACAGCACTTCACGCCGTGATGGTCGTCCTTTACAGGAGCTGGGTTATTACAACCCCCGCACTAAAGAGACCCGTCTGGATGCTGAGGCACTGCGCGAGCGTTTGAGCCAGGGCGCTCAGCCTACGGATGTCGTCCGCACCCTGCTTGAAAAGGGTGGGTTGATCGAGAAGAAAGTCCGTCCTGCAGAAGTGGTCGGCAAGGCCAAGCAGGCTCTCAAACGTGAAGCTGATGCCAAACAGGCCGCCAAGGATGCGGCTGAGGCCAAGGCCGCTGCAGCTGAAGCTGAGCAACCAGCTGGAGATGACGCAGCCAGCGCTGAAGGCTGATAGACACGATGTCCGAGGCAACCTCGCCTGGTCGCTTCGTCTTTGATCTGCCGCATACAGAGGCTGCGCTCGCTCTGGCGGGTGGTCCTACTTCACAGACACTGCGTCAACTCGAGGCTCTGACGGGGACCACTCTGGTTTTGCGTGGACTGCAACTGGAGATCAGCGGTCGCCCCAATCAGCTGGAACGCACTGCTGCTGTTATTGAGCTCCTGCGCAAGTTCTGGGAAGAGGGTGAAACCATTTCGCCGGTAGATCTTCAGTCAGCCCTGCAGGCGCTCGATACCGGCCGCAACCATGAGCACGAAGCCATGGGCCAGCAGGTTCTGGCACGCAATCAGCGTGGCAGTCTGTTGCGCCCGCGAACGCTACGTCAGAAGGCGTACGTGGAGTCGATGGAGCGTCACGATCTCACTTTTGCGCTCGGTCCTGCAGGCACAGGCAAAACGTTTTTGGCAACAGTTTTGGCTGTGCGCATGCTGACCGAGCGCAAGGTGGAGCGTTTGGTGCTGACCAGGCCTGCTGTGGAAGCGGGCGAGCGATTGGGTTTTTTGCCTGGTGATCTTCAGCAGAAAGTGGATCCCTATCTGCGTCCGCTCTACGACGCCCTGCACATGCTGCTTGGACAGGAGAAAACAGCAGCATTGTTGGAGAAGGGTGTGATCGAGGTGGCACCACTGGCCTACATGCGTGGCCGAACCCTGGCGGAATCGTTTGTGATCCTTGATGAGGCTCAGAACACCACTCCGGCACAGATGCGGATGGTGCTGACCCGTTTGGGAGAGCGTTCCCGCATGGTGGTGACTGGAGACATCACCCAGGTGGATCTACCGCCAGGCCAGCTCAGCGGTTTGGTGGAAGCTTCGGAAGTGCTGGATGGGGTCGAAGGTGTGGCTGTCTGCCGCTTGACATCGGCTGATGTGGTCCGTCATCCGCTGGTGCAGCGTGTGGTGGATGCCTATGCACGACGTGACAAGAGCCATCCCCGTCGGGATGCAAGGCCGATTCGGCGGTCGATGGGGAGATCCGCACCGGGCTGAAAGCCACAACCTTGTTGCAGCTGCCAAGATATGTTCAGTGATCTGGGGCAACATGCCAGCCAGCAGCAATTTCCAAAACGCCATCCGCGAGGCGCAATCCAGCGCACTGGTAGGCCCCAATGTGGTCAACAAAGCACTCCCTTATGTGGGTGGTGGCATGGTTTTGACTGCTCTTGGGGTTCTCGGTGGTCTCTCGATGCAGCCCATGCCTGCCCTTGGTCAGGCAGGCAGTCCTCTGTTTTTCCCTTTATTCATTGTTGCCTTTATCGGAGAGATTGTTCTCTTCTTTATGGCAAGTAGCGCCGCAAATAATGCCAACAACGCCAAAGCACTTCCGTTGCTCTCCGCATTCAGTTTGCTCACTGGCTTCACGCTCAGTGGAATTGTTGGCCTTGCTTATCAAGTCGCGGGTATGGGTTCCATTGCCACGGCTGTGATCGCGACAGGCCTGACCTTTGTGATTGCTTCAGTTGTTGGCAAGAACATGAGCGACAGCGTCGGACAGGCGCTCTCCGGGGTGGTTGGTCTTGGTTTAGTCGGTTTGCTCATTGCCATGGTGGTGCAAATCATCGGCGGATTATTTGCTCCCGAAATGTTCCAGCAAGGCACTTTCGAGCTGATGATTGCCGGCTTTGGAACCGTTCTTTTTGTGGGGATGGCTTTCGTCGATTTCTACACGATGCCTCGCACCTACCGAGATGATCAGTACTTGGCAGGTGCACTTGGGATGTATCTCACCTACATCAATCTGTTTATGTTTCTTCTGCGTCTGATCATTGCTCTTCAAGGCGGCGGCCGCCGCGACTGAGTCGGGGCAGATTGTTTTAGTGCAAATCAACCCCGGCAAGGCCCGGGGTTTTTTGATGTCCGAGATCTCAGGGTGTGACATTGATCGGACAACTCCAGAATCTTTCGCTGAATTGAGGTCACTGCTGCTGTCCTTTAGGCATGCAACCTCGCACTGCTGAAGATCAACAGCGGATTTTCACGATCCTGAGTATTTCCATCACCGCTGCACTGGGTGGTTTCCTCTTCGGGTATGACACGGCCGTGATCAATGGTGCGGTGAGTGCCATTGAGGCCACATTTAAGACCTCGGCATCTTCGCTGGGACTGACTGTGTCTTCGGCCCTACTGGGGTCCGCAGCTGGTGCCTTGGGGGCCGGATGGCTGGCAGACCGTTTTGGGCGTCGACCCAGCATGTTGCTTGCCGCCGTGCTGTTCATCCTGAGTGCCGCCGGGTCGGCTCTGGCGCCAAGGCTGGTCGACCTGGTGATCTGGCGTGTATTGGGGGGTGTGGCTGTGGGCTTTGCCAGTGTGCTCGCCCCGGCCTATATCGCTGAGATTTCTCCAGCGGCGATGCGGGGACGCACAGGATCTCTCCAGCAGCTGGCAATTGTGCTCGGCATCTTTATCTCACTGCTGTTCAACTATCTGATCGTGCTGGTCACATCCGACCAGGAGCCCACGTCGCTTGTGGGCCCGATGGCGGCCTGGCGCTGGATGTTGATGGCAGAGGTTGTTCCTGCTCTCTTGTATGGCTTTTTGGTATTGCGGATTCCTGAAAGTCCTCGTTATTTGGTGCAGATCGGCGATCTGGATCAAGCAAGAGCCGTGATTCGTCGCACGATTGGTGAACCCACCACAGAGGTGATTGATCGCATCCAGTCCAGTCAAGGCCAGGGCGGTGGCGGTTCGATCAGGGATCTTTTCAGTCGTCGATCCGGACTGCTACCGATCGTGTGGACCGGCGTTCTGCTGGCGATCTTCCAGCAGTTGGTCGGCATCAATGTGATCTTCTACTACTCCAGCGAGCTTTGGCAGTCGGTGGGTTTCAGTACCACCGAAAGTCTCAGCGTCACCGTGATCACCGCTGTGACCAATGTGGTGACTACGTTTCTGGCCATTGCCACCATTGACCGCCTCGGTCGACGTCCGCTGCTGCTTCTGGGTTCAGTGGTGATCACGATCAGCTTGGGGCTGATGAGCTGGACGTTCTCCGGAGCCCCTCTTGTGGATGGAATGCCTCAGCTGACGGGAGTCCCATCTCTGGTTGCACTGGTTTCAGCCAATGTGTTTGTATTTGCCTTCGGATTCTCCTGGGGACCTGTGATGTGGGTCCTGCTGGGTGAGATGTTCAACAACCGCATCAGAGCGATAGCGCTGGGGTTATCGGCCACGGTGAACTGGCTTGCGAACTTCCTGATCTCCACCACTTTCCCGATACTGTTGAAATCTTCGGGTCCAGCCCTCGCCTATGGGCTCTACGCCACAGCCGGTGCCATCTCATTCTTCTTCGTGCTGTTTCTGGTGAAGGAGACGCGTGGCAAGGAACTGGAGGAAATGGCCTGAATTGATGAAACGCCGAAATCCTCTGCAGCGTTTGCTCGGGTTGGCACTGTTGATCAGTTGTTTCAGTCCGACAGAATGCGCCCGTTCGGATGAACTTCCCACTGTTCAGGATTCTGTTCCGCTTTTGCAGCTAAGGCCTGAGCCAATTCTTCAAAACTGGCTGGATGTTCCCGACTGGTTGTCGCTCTCTTTTGGCTATGTGAATGAAATCAATGGCAATCCCTGGGGTGGCCTTGAGCAGACGGCAACTTATACCCACAATCTTTCACTGAACATGACTGCTTCCAGCGGTCTTGCTCGTTCAGTCGAAGACTGGCAGGAGTGGGACCACTGGAGTTTGACGGCAAATTTGTCTCAGCGATCGGGAACAAGTCTTTCTGAATCCATTCCCAACGCTCAGGCGGTGCAGCAGATTTTTGGCTATGGCCAGACCTTTCGGCTCGCTGGACTCTGGGTGGAGCGTCATCAGACCGAAACAGGTCTGCTGAAGATCAAAGCTGGAAAAGTGGCAACGTTTGATGACTTTGCGTCATCGCCCCTGTTCTGCTTTTACTCCAACAATGGTTTCTGTGGGCAGATCTGGGGAATTCCTAACTCGCTTCCCGTGGCCGCCTACCCGGCGAATCAATACGGTGCAGTAGCGCATCTAGGAACGACCGACTCAACAACACTGCGCTACGGGATTTATCAGATCAACCCCGATGGATTTGAACCTGAATATCACGGTGCTGACTTTCAGCTGAATGCATCACGAGATGGCGTGGCTCAGTTTCTGCAGATTGATTGGCCATTTTCGAGGACTCTCGCCCTTCCTGTGAAGCAACTCGATGATGGACGTGTTGTTCGAGTGCCTGAAGATGAGAAAGACTTAGACTTCATTTCGGGTCTTCCAGCACCTGGTGTGCAGTTGGGCGGTTGGCTTGGCCGTTGGGACTTTCCGCAACTGGTGGATCCAGAGCAATCGTCTGCTCGAAACGATGGTGTGTATGGACTCGTGTCACTCCCGTTAACCCTGGGAGATCTGGCGCTGGATGGTCGCCTGTGGGCTACAGCCTCCTACGGCTTTAATCCCGACGTTCAGACGATTCCTGTTTTTGTTGCAGCTGGTTGGGTGGGTAAGGGCGTGCTGCGTCGCCGACCCCATGACGCATTGGTGTTGGGGGTCACCCATGCGAGCTGGAGTTCTCAGGCTCCCAGCGGACAGGATTGGGAATCGATCCTTGAACTGGGCTATCAAATCGCCCTTGGGGACAACGCAAGTATCCAACCCAATCTTCAGTTCATTCTCAATCCGGATGGAACTGGTGAGGTTCCTGATTCCATTGCCATCGGTGTGCAGATGACCGTGTTGTTCTGATCGATGTCCAATAAAAAACCCCGGATCAAATCCGAGGCATCGACATCGGTTGATCCCCATCACCCGGCCGATGGCGTTAACAGTAATCAGTGTGCGACGAAAGTTGTCTCAACTTCAGAATGCCCTAATAGTGTTGCAAGCAGTATCTTCATGGTTCGTCACACCAGATCTGGGGCATGGTTCTTGCGGATGGTCTGGCTGAGGTTTTGGATCCTGGTGCTAAGGCCTGGGGCTGCTCAGTTCGGGCTTCTTGGTGACTGAGCTCACTCAGCAACGGCCTGCACTGCATCGCCGATCGCTCGTCTCTGATGATCGTCGTAACCCCAGCGCTCGAGAAAGGCCAGATCCTCTCCGCGACAATGGTTCGCGGCTTCCAGCAGCACCTCAAGACGCGCTTTGACACGCTGAGAATCAAGCTGACGCAGGAGCTCTAAGCAGCGTTGATTCACGCGCTCTGATCCTGCAGCCTGCTCATTGTCGTTGTTATTGCGGTGATGCAAAGCCATGGCCGCGCTCATGGCGAGATTGCGGGCCGTGAGATCCACCACGCCGTCGCCCGCTTCGCGCAGTGTGATCAACAGGGCATCCGGAAGCCTGTCCATCAGGGCACTGTCGCCCGCAAGACTTACGACGAAGAAGCCTCTGGCGCCATCACGGCTGGCCACGAGTGCTCCGACGCGGTCGGCCATGACTTCATCGCTGATTTCCTCTTGGTCCCATTGCTTCATCCAGCCGGCGGCGATCTCCATGGCTTCCTGGAAGCTCGGCTCTCGCTGGGTCATGAACAGCAACTGATTGGCCTCACAAGCCTATGGGCAGGGTGCGGCCTTCAGGCGATGCTGAAGGCATGGATGCAGCTTCATCGTCGCTCTCTGACGGCTACCGCTCGGGTTTTGTCGCCTTGATCGGACGTCCCAATGTGGGTAAGTCAACGCTCGTGAATCAATTGGTGGGCGACAAGGTGGCGATCACTTCACCGGTGGCCCAGACCACACGCAACCGCCTCAGAGCGATTCTTACCACGCCTAGTGCCCAGTTGATTCTTGTCGATACTCCAGGCATTCATAAGCCGCATCACCTACTAGGGGAGCGTCTGGTTCAGAGCGCACGCTCTGCGATTGGCGAAGTGGATCAGGTGTTGCTGCTGCTGGAGGGCTGTGAACCGCCTGGTCGCGGTGACGCATTCATCGTCAACCTCCTGCGTCAGCAACGCTTACCGGTGCAGGTGGTACTCAATAAATGGGACCGGGTCCCGGGTGATCGCAAGCCCGAGGCTGATGCGGCCTATCGCGAACTGCTGGTGGAGACGGATTGGCCGCTGCACCATTGCTCAGCCTTGAACGGTGCCGGCTGCCTTGAGCTCGTGGACGCTGTGAGTGCTCTGATGCCTGAAGGCCCCCAGCTGTACCCACCCGAGATGGTGAGTGATCAGCCCGAAAAGCTGTTGATGGCTGAGTTAATCCGCGAGCAGGTGCTAATGCATACCCGCGAAGAAGTCCCCCACAGTGTGGCGGTGAGCATCGATCGGGTGGAAGACATGCCGGCTAGGGGAAAAGGCAAAGCTCGCACCGCCGTTTTGGCCACCGTGCTGGTGGAGCGCAAGAGCCAGAAGGGCATCCTGATCGGCAAGGGCGGCGCCATGCTCAAGACCATCGGCCAGGGCGCTCGCCTGCAGATGCAGAACCTGATCGACGGTCCTGTGTATCTGGAGCTGTTTGTGAAGGTGGTGCCGGACTGGCGCAGCAAGCCACAACGCCTTAATGAGCTTGGCTACAGCGGTGATGCTTTCTGATGCTTGTCAGGGGAAACGGAAATCTGTAGAACTTGTCGAAGTTTTCTTGACAGACAAATATCCCACGTCTTTCCTGGCCATGGTGTTGATCGAAGATCGGTCTAAACTCTGCCGATGTTGTTCTCAGCACCCTGAGTATGACAAGCTATGATGTTATTTATGGTCAGAGATTGAATGGCTTGTTGGTTATTCAGTTCGGCAGGAATGAATTGGATGTGCTCAAAGGGCTAGGTAATCGCTCTGCAGCTTTTAATGCATGCTAAGCATGATAGATAACACTCTTGACATGATGGGTGGTGATCAATGTGTGGCTTGCAAGCAGCAGCACATTCCGTGCAGCTTTTGATAGAGAGCTTGGCAATCCCTGTGGTTAAAGGCGACTCTTGTGCGGAAAGGCTAAGCAGGGCCTCGCAGATCGGCAGCATTTGTCTTGTGGCGACAGCGCATTCAAAAAATGTCTCCTCACCTTTTGCCAGCAGCTCCACCATTTTGGTTAAACAGATTTCGGCCGAGGCCACGCAATTTTTGGCGGTTATGATGCAATTGGCATAGGGGTTTGGCGCGGAAGTGTTGCCGGAAGAGGCAACAACAGGAGCATTCTTTTGGGTGGAAGCTGAACCATTTTTTATTTGGTGAGTGAGTGCACTTGCTGCAGAAGGTGCAGCGGCTCCTACAGCGGTTAATCCGAGTGCGCTGATCATCTCTCTTCGATTCATGGTTGAATTGATATTGACTTGTACGAAGGATTCTAGGTCCTGATTTGGGATCTGTTTTTGCAAATTATTTGTTTTAATAATTGAAGCAAGGCGTTGGAATGTTTCAAATCGAAGTTGCTTTTCGTGCGGGTGTTTTGTGGGATTTGATCTTTGTTTTCAGCCAATGCTTGGACGAGTGGATGTTGGCTGACGGCCAATCTGAGCTCCTTATTGGCTTGCTAAATCTTTGTTGGGTTAGATTTGGCAGGCTCGTGAAGGAGATGCAGGATTGCGGCTCATCCTTTACACTCGATAGCAGATTTGAGATCTTGGTTCTCTTTCAGCGAAGCTCTAAAAGTTGCACTGAGTTTTCGGAGCCAATGTTTTTGGCAAGGTGTCCGTAATCATGGTATGAGGAATACTCCGAAATCAACCCCTCGTTATCGTAGGAAACCTTGAATATGCTGGTTAGATCAAGCGTATTGTTGGACGCGGAAGTACCCCGAAAGTTGCCTGAGTTGAGAATATTTTGTTCGACAACAATCACAACTGATCCGTCTTCAAGAGCAGTGGCAACAATTGGTGTTACTGCATTTCGACGGAAGCCGCTATTCCACTGCCCGATTCGTTTGATCAACTGAGGCTGGTTGAATTGCTGTCCAGTTGCGGATGTATAGCTCAAATTAGGCGAGGTGTAAGTCTCCACGGCCTTGGCTGGATCTTGGAAGGCCATCTCCCGATAAGCGTTGAAACGTTTCACTCGTGGGTCTTCCAGGGAGAGGCACGGCCCCTTGCTAGACGACGAAAAAGCCTTGCGTGGAGTGGATGCAACAACACCAAGTCCCAGGGAGCCTGCAAGAAGCGTGAAGGCCCGCCGTCCAAAGAGACTCATCGAATTACTCCTGAAAATTCCAGAATCCTTATGTTGTTCATGCCATGGCATGCAGGGTTTGTTGCGCAATTTTTCTTGATCTGTGAAGGTCTTTGTTCACTGCGTCTGTCATCGGTGACGCCGCAAAATTTGATACTTAGTGGTCGTTTTCTGTCCTGGTTCTGTTGTCGATGCAAAGTTGGAGTTAATAGACCATTTGTTCGTCCAATGCTCTCTGAGCCAATCTCAATCAGCTGTTCTCTCGGCATCTTGTTGCACTGATCCAACACGCCAGCTCGACGATTAGATCGTGAGTTTGATGGCGAGGGCAATGCTCATGCCTTTCACGATGGCTCTAAAAGAATGATTCAGCTGGTTGCCCTGACTGTTTCTTGGTAGCTCTGCTACAGCAGGAAGCAATGCCGAGCGACGATCGGCAGCTGGTTTTGACGTCAGCCGTATCTGACTCTGCTGCAACAGCCTGGCCAAAACGCATGGGAGGAGCATGAGCGATCCTCTGGTTCAGATCGTTGCCCTGCGAAGATGGTCTGATGGATGAGACCGCTTTTCCTCCAGCTGATCTGAAGGCGTTCCTCACACTGTGTGTTGGCTGCTGGATGAGTCTGCGCAGCCGCTTTGACCTCAGTGGCTCCGAAGAAGATGACTGGCATACCAGCGACCGTGGCGAGGTAACTGTGACCCTGAGTGATCAGTCTGTTGATTCGGTCTTGTCGGTGCAGTCTGCGGATGGAGCCGCAAGCGAACTTCGCTTTGCTAGCGATGGGGGTCTTGTGGTGTTGGCTGGGGGGGAAGAGCGCAGTGGCCGCTGGCAGCTGCGAGCAGATGCCAGCCTTGAGCTGGAACTCAAAGATGGTGTCTCGGCTGCGACCGTGTTGGAACGCATCTGGTTCATTAAGCCCAATCTGCGCCTGCGCAGCACGACGGCTATCGCGACAGATGGGACCCCTCTTCAGGCGCGCTTCTGCTCCGAGATCCGGCGCGTGTCATCTCCTCAGCCCTGAGCCATGTCGGCCTATCGCCTGGATGTGATCAGCCTGGCGCCTCAGGCATTTGCGCCGCTCGAGCAACTTGGGGTGATCGGCAGAGCCTTTGCTGCTGGAGGGGCAGAGCTGCATCTTCATAACCCCCGCGATTACGCCACCGATCGCTACCGCAAGGTTGACGATGAGCCCTATGGCGGTGGTGCGGGCATGGTGCTCAAGCCTGAGCCGGTGTTCGCTGCCTTCGAGTCGATTCCGTTCAGCCCTCGGCGCCGGGTGCTACTGATGACGCCTCAGGGCCAGCCTTTGACCCAGCCCGATCTGCAGCGCTGGGCTGACAACTATGACCAGCTGGTGCTGCTCTGCGGTCACTACGAAGGCTTCGATGAACGCATTCGCTCACTGGCCGATGAGGAAGTGTCGCTTGGAGATTTCGTGCTTACCGGCGGGGAGCTGCCGGCCATGACGATCATCAACGGCGTGGTGCGGTTGTTACCCGGCACGGTGGGAACGCCGGCCTCGCTGCTTGAGGAAAGCCATAGCGACCTCTTGCTGGAACACCCGCATTACACGCGTCCTGCCGATTTTCGGGGGATGAGGGTGCCAGACGTGCTGCGCAGTGGGGACCATGGAGCCATTGCCAAATGGCGTCAGCAGCAACGTGAACAGCGCACCGCTGATCGACGCCCTGACCTGCTGGATCGCTGGAACCGGCGCTCTAACGCCGAGAATGACAACGTCGGCACGAACTGACCGCCAGTAAGCATGAACCTCCGCATCGGCAATGGTTACGACACGCACCGGTTGGTGGAGGGGCGCCCTTTGATCCTGGGTGGTCAGCTTCTGGAGCATCCCGAAGGCCTAGGTCTCGATGGCCATAGCGATGCCGATGTGCTGGTCCATGCGGTGATGGACGCACTGCTTGGAGCGCTTTCGCTCGGTGATATCGGCAAGTATTTCCCCCCCACGGATCCCCGTTGGAAGGGGGCGGATAGCTTGGTTCTGCTGGAGCAGGTCGTGGCGCTCGTGAAAGAACGCGGTTGGCAGGTTGTCAATGTGGATTCTGTGGTGATTGCTGAACGTCCCAAGCTCAAGCCACATATCGAGGCCATGCGTGGGGCGATCGCGCTACGCATGGGGCTGGACCCCGATCAGGTGGGTGTGAAGGCGACTACGAACGAGCGGCTTGGACCCGAAGGACGGGAGGAGGGAATGTCATGCCATGCAGTCGCTCTGCTCACCAGGCCATGACCCTGAAGCACTTGCGGAGAGATCTCCTTACCCTGATCTCCCCTGTTGTGGTTGTCCTGATCCTGATTTCCGGCCATCCCGATGTCAGTCTGGCCTGTTTTTCAGACCCGGACGGCGGCCACGACGTCGCAGTGGTCGAGCATCTGCGCATTCAGGTTCCCAGTCAGAAACGCAAGGCCTGGATAGACGCGGAACATGGCAGTTGGCAGCCCTGGCTTGCCAGGCAAGAAGGATTCGTCGGCCGTGATCTGCTCTGGGATCCTGAAACCGAAGAAGGCACCATCCTGGTTGGATGGAGCAGCCGTAAAGCCTGGAAGGCGATCCCCCAGCTCGAGGTGGAGGCAGTCCAGGAGCGTTTCGAGCAGATTGCTCGCCAGTCCACTGGACAGAAAGAGGGCAATCCATTTCCACTGGTGTTTGAAGGCGAATTGTTGCCGCCGTGACCGCGCAGGAGTCACGTCTTGACCTGGAGCGTCGTCGCCGGCTTGGGATGGTCGAAGCCGTTTGGGGTGAACACAAGAGCGTGGATCAAATTGTGGCGATCTTGTTGTCCATGCAGACAGCCGGGGAGCTCGCTCTGGTGACAAGGGTTGATGCAGCAAAAGCGGCTGCCGTTCAGGAACGCTGTCCTGCTGTTGAGGTTCATGGCCAGGCGGCCTGTCTCACCCTCGGTGAGATCCCAGCCACGAGGCATGCCGCTCAGGTGGCAGTTCTCAGTGGTGGGACCAGTGATCGTCGCGTGGCTGAGGAAGCCGCTCTGGCTCTGAGCGTTCATGGGGTTGCCAGCGAGTCTTTCCTGGATGTGGGGGTTGCTGGTTTGCACCGTCTGCTGGATGTGCTGCCTGATCTCACACCGATGTCGGTGCTGATTGCCTGTGCGGGGATGGAGGGAGCTCTGCCAACGGTGCTAGCAGGTCTTGCCCCTCAGCCGGTCATCGGTGTGCCGGTGTCTGTGGGCTATGGGGTTAGTGCGGGAGGCAGGGCTGCTCTCGATGGCATGCTCGCCAGCTGTGCTCCAGGTCTGAGCGTTGTGAACATCGACAACGGCTATGGCGCTGCGATGGCGGCTTTGCGCATCCTCAAGGGAGTGGATTCTCAGGACTGAGAAGGATGCGGCGGGCTGGGTAACAGCGGTTGCGCCGGTTCACTGGGGTCGATGTCCAGCATCGTTTCCACCCACAGCCGCATCGATCGCGGCAAAAGGTTTTGCTCGTAGCGATGCAGCGCTTCAACCAACACGGTTGAGTTGACCCAATGAGGTGATCGTGCGCGCATCGTTGCTGAGCGACACGCGAAACTTGGATGCAGGTCGCCCTCTCAGCAAGTGGGGACAATTCAGGTTCCGGATTGTTGTCGGTTGAGTCGCTTAGCGGCTTCGATCGATCAAAGGTGCTGGAGATTCGGATACGCCGTGACTAGCTCATCAGCGCTGAGAACATCGCCGACGCCATCCGGCTGCCAGATCACCTCAAGGGCCATCAGATCGCTGGATGCTGTGGAACCAAGAATGCGCAATGACTCCCGAAGCTGTTCGCCGTTATCTGCCTGCTTCAGTTTCACCGCGCTGCGGCTGGCCACCAGCACAGTGACAACGATGAATTCACTGGTGGCGTCCGCATCGCCGCGCGATGCGAGGTCGCTGCCGGCGGATTGAACACCACCCACATTGGTGGTGAGTTCTTCGCGCAGCTTGCTGCGCTCGGTCATCGACAGTCGGTTGAAGGTTGATTCCGCTGCGTTGAATGGCACACTGCCAGACTCAACGTTGGCGTAGACCCACAGATCGGGCTGACGCAGAAGTGCAAGTGTGGTGTCCTGCAGCACCCGTTGCAAACCGCTGGAGCTGCTGGTGTCAGCGCTACTGGCGAGTTGACGCAGATCGCTCTGTAGGTCTTTGGCGCTGGCAAGCAGACCGATCTGGAGCTGCAGCAGAGACACTGGGCCCATTGCAATCTCACGAGGACGCTCGTAGCCGCCCATCGCTGGACGACCAGATCCTGCTCCAGCGCCACGGAAGGCATTCACAAGGACTCCAACAAACGCCATCAGGACCATGAAGCCCAAGAGACCGCCACCACCGAATCCGAAGAACGGAATGATGAAGGGGAATCCAATGCCACCGCCGTAGCCACGGTTGTAACCACCTCCCATACCGCCACCGCGGTATCCGCCGGTGCGGGGCATGGAGGGTGCCCGGAAACTGCCGCCCCCAATCCGCCCGCCGCGTGCTGCGTCACTCGGCAGCGGATGAAAGATCAGCAGCCCAATCATCAGCACCG
This sequence comes from Synechococcus sp. UW179A, assembly GCF_900473965.1. Classification (NCBI taxonomy): domain Bacteria; kingdom Bacillati; phylum Cyanobacteriota; class Cyanophyceae; order Synechococcales; family Synechococcaceae; genus Synechococcus; species Synechococcus sp. UW179A. The sequence continues at coordinate 167,049 of NZ_UCNJ01000025.1, forward strand.
GCACCATGAGGCCGGAAAGCCAGCGTCGCAGCTGAACCAGGGTGGAACGTTTCGGCAATTGGGCCAAAGTGGCGTTGAAGACTGAGTCGATCCTAGGAACCCCCGCCAACGATGGTGACGATCTCGAGGCTGTCACCGTCGTTGACCTGCTGCTCTGCCCAGCGATCAGGGGTGAGGATCAGTCCGTTGAATTCCACCACCACCAACTTGGGGTGATGGCCGAGCGCTTCAACCACATGATCAAGCCGGTTGAGACCTGCTTTGAGCTGGCGCTGTTCGCCGTTCACCGTGAGCTGCATGGGCTGAACCGAGATGAATGAAACCAGACCATCAATGTTGAAGATCAGCTGAGCAATTCCAACAGCTGCAGACTGGCGGCAGCTGGATTATTGGCCCCCATGATTGCGCTCACCACAGCAACACGGGACGCGCCTGCAGCCAGCACCTCGGCAACGTTGCTGCTGTTGATGCCACCTATGGCAAACCAGGGAACTCTGGCTGAATCCTGGGCTTGCCGCACCCAATCCAATCCTGCCGGCTTCCGATCAGCCTTGGTGGCGGTGGCATAGACAGCACCGACCCCCAGATAGTCGGCACCCTCCTCCTGGGCCACGAGCAGTTGTTCGAGTCGGTGGGTGCTGCGACCAATCAGTTTTTCGGGACCCATCAACTGACGTGCCTCTGAATAGGGCACGTCCCCCTGGCCAAGATGCACCCCATCGGCATTCACGAGCAATGCCAGATCAATGCGGTCGTTGATGACCAGTAGTGCCTGGTGGGCCTGGCACAGCCCGGCAAGCTGACGTGCTTCTTGCAATCGCAGAGCATCAGCTCCGTGCTTGCGCCGGTACTGCACAAGCGAGACGCCTGCTTGCAGGGCTAATTCCACCCGATTCAACATCTCAGCACTTGCCTCTTTCCCGCCTGGATCGGTAATCAGGCAAAGCCGTGCGCGTTCCAAGCGCTGCTGCCGTTGGGTTTGCCCGCAGGCCTCCAAGATGCGCACTTCATGGTCGTAGAGCGCATAACGAACGAGCGCAGCTGTCTGGGCCAGTTCGGTATCACCAGTGCGCGCGAATTCTTCAATCACCCGTAAGGCTTCTTGGACCCTGCTGGCATTGGCTTTCAAGATTTGGGTGCTGTCGGTACGGTTCTGCTGAGCGGGATGACTCAGCCCTGCAGCCGTATCGGTGGCCGTGGAACGTGCCTGTCTGTAGCAGTCGGCGTGCAGTTGTCCCAGCTGTTGTCGCCAGTCCTTGAGCGGCACCACCAGGTCTTGTCGGTCCAGTCCGAAACGACACCAGTCCTCGATCACCCGCAAGCCTTCCCGGGCTCGGTCGAGGTTGGCATCGATCAGCCTGGCGATACGCGTGTCAGTGCAGGGGGCGACGGGCATCGATTCCATGGCACTGTGGGCAGGATCTCATGTCTGGTGTGGCGATGGAGAACGGTGGATCAGAAAGCACGATGCACGTTCTGGTGTGGGGCATTGGTCTTCTCGGTGGCATCGGCGTTTTCATCGTGTGGGGCTTGACCAACGCCTATCCAGCGGTGTCTTGAAGCCGAGCTCTCGCCTGCTGGGCATCACGACTGATCTGGGCACTGAGTTCCTCCAGGCTTGAGAAGCGTTGTTGGCCGCGCAGGCGCTCCACGGGTTCCACCCGCAGAATTCGGCCCACCAGTTCGCGGCTGGCGTCGAGCAGATGCACTTCCACCGCTGAAGGCGATGCTGGATCCACAGTGGGTTGAGGGCCGAGGTTCATCACGGCAGGGAGTGCAAGCGTCTCGTCGTCGACCCAGGCTCGCGCGGCATAGACCCCCAATCCCGGCAGGAATTTTCTGCCATCTACTTGCAGGTTGGCGGTAGGCCATCCAAGCTTTCTGCCGAGGCCGCGGCCTTGAACCACCTCGCCTTGGAAGCGGTAGGGCCGTTGCAGGAGTTCACTGGCTGTTGTGAGGTCGCCCTCTGAGAGTGCCTCACGGATCCGACTGCTGCTCATGCGACCACCAGGGTCTTCCAGAATCGGCAGCACGCTCACCATCACACCAGCGGCCTCCGCCAAGCTGGTTAGCGTGTCAGCCCCCCCCTCGCGTCCTCGCCCAAAACGGAAGTTGGCGCCAATGGCGATGTGACGTGCCTGCAACGTGCCAACCAGAATCTGATCAACAAATTCGGCAGCACTGAACTGGGCTAGTTGGCGGTCGAAGGGAACCAGCACCAACTGCCTGATGCCAAGTGGTTCGAGCAGATGCAGCTTTTCGTCAGGCAGATCCAGGCGGAGTCTTGGTTCGCCATGCAAAACCTCGCGCGGGTGTGGCCAGAAGCTCACCACCGTGGGGACTCCACCTGCCGGGTGCTGGCACACGGCTTCGATGACCCGCCGGTGGCCAGCATGTAGCCCATCGAAGCTGCCCAACGCCAGGGCGGTGGGCATGCGGGCCTCCTCAGGGGAGCAGAGAGGAATCAACGGGCCGTGCACGGTGCAATGGTTGATGGCAAGTTTGGACGACAGACCTCCTCGCCCGCATGGCCGATCGGCTCGACTTCCAGCTGCTGGCCCTTGGCCTGCGGCGCACTGCCTGGATTCGTTTCTGGATTCAGACCGCTCTCGGTGTGGTGGTGGTGGGGGTGCTGTTGTTCAACAACATCGGCGGCAGCCTGTCCCGCAATGCAGATCGGGCCGTTGGCTTGAGCCCGGGCCTGTCGCTGACCACGCTTTCGTTTTTAGTCCTGTTATTCAGCCTTTGGCAAGGGTGGTTGATCGTGCGTCTTGGCCGTGCGCTCGATAGTGGCGCCCGCCCCAGTCGCGGCGAGGCCAGCCGTCTGCTCAAACGCGGAATCCTGGCTGACCTGCTGGGGTTGGTGTTCGCGTCGATCGGGTATCAATCATTGGCCGGAGCCCTGTTTGTTCAGGCGTCGTCGCAAACACCTGGTATTGCCATCGGTGGTGCTGGTGCAGCAGAAAACCTGGCGATCACTTCACTGGAGATGCTCTCGGTGTTGAGCAACACCCAGGTGCTGTTCGCCCATCTGATCGGCTTGCTGTTCTCCCTCTGGATGCTGCAGCGGATCTACCGGACCCGTTGACCATCAATTTCAACCTGTGGCAGGCCACTGAGTGATCCACGCCAGAACAGTTCCGGTTCAATCGGTGTGAGCGAGGGTGAATTGCTTCCGATCTGGGCTACATCCGTGGGCCAGTCGCGGGGACCATCGCCCCCTGACTTCAGGTCTTCAACCAGTTTCCCCGCCAGCCAGTAATACGAACGACCCTGCGGATCTGTTCGCGGACTGAACTGCTCCCTGTATCGACGAATCGACAGCCTGGTCCAGCGCATGGGGCCCATGGTTTCAGGCTTGCAAGGGGGCAGGTTCAAGTTGAGCAGCAGATTGCTAGGCCATCCCTCCCGCAGCGCTGATTCGGCCGTATCCATGGCGAGCACAGCGGCCCCCTCGAATTCCCGCCATTTGAAGCAGGCACTGCTCACCGCCATGGCCGGACGGCCTTCCAGGGTGCCTTCCAACGCCGCTGCCACGGTGCCTGAGCAGAAGATGTCGGTGCCGAGATTCGGGCCGTGGTTGATCCCCGACAGCACCAGGTCCGGCGGGGTCTCTAGCAGTTCGCAGATGGCCAGTTTCACGCAATCGGCAGGGGTCCCACTGCAGGCCCAGGCTGTAATGCCCTGGCCGAACAGCTGGTCGGCCCGTTCAGCTCGGATCGGGTGCTGAAGGGTGATGCCATGGCCGGTTGCCGAGCGTTCTTTGTCGGGACAGACCACGGCCACCTGATGGCCTCGGGTCGCGGCGGCCAGGGCCAGGGCCTTGATTCCGTCGGCGAAGATGCCGTCGTCATTGCTGATCAGAATCCGCAGCGGGGCCATGGGGTTGCGTACCGGTGGGGCGAACCTAGTCGTGATCACTGCTTACAGTCAGCTGTCGTGATGTCAAAGCCTTGAGCGCCACCGTGTCCCTGCAGCAGCTCACCGACCAGCTAGAGGCGCTTGAAGCTGAGGCTGCTGAAGCGATCTCTGCAGCGGCTGATGCTGAGGCCCTTGAGCAGCTTCGGATCGGATTGCTCGGCAAGAAGGGTCGCCTCTCAGGAGTGCTGGGTGCCATGGGCAAGCTTCCTGGTGAAGAACGGCCCTTGGTTGGTCAGCGCGCCAACGTGCTCAAATCCCAGGTTCAAACTCTGCTGAGCGACCGACTGCAGGCGGTGAAGCAGGCGGCGATGGAAGCCCGGATCGCGTCTGAGACCCTCGATGTGACCGCTCCTGCCCAGGGGATTCCCATGGGTCATCGCCATCCCCTGGTCACGACCACCGAGGAGATCGTTGACCTGTTCTGCGGCCTTGGATACCAGGTGGTTGAAGGCCCTGAAGTGGAAACCGATCACCACAACTTCACTGCTCTGAACATCCCGCCGGATCATCCCGCCCGGGATATGCAGGACACCTTTTACCTCAAGGACAATCTGCTGCTGCGCACCCACACCTCGCCGGTGCAGATTCGTCACCTCGAAAACCATGCGCCGCCGGTGAGGATTGTGGCGCCTGGTCGTGTTTATCGCCGGGATGCGGTTGATGCCACCCATTCGCCGGTGTTTCATCAGGTGGAGGTGCTCGCGATTGATGAGAACCTCGATTTCAGCCATCTGCGCGGCACGGTGATGGCTTTCCTCAAGGCATTTTTCGGGGATCTGCCCGTGCGCTTTCGCGCCAGTTATTTCCCGTTCACGGAGCCGTCTGCCGAAGTGGACGTGCAGTGGCGCGGCCGCTGGTTGGAAGTGATGGGCTGCGGCATGGTTGATCCCGCCGTGTTGGAGGGTCTGGGTTTGGATCCCGAGCGTTACAGCGGTTTTGCCGCTGGTGTGGGAGTGGAGCGTTTCTGCATGGTGCGCCACGGAATTGATGACATTCGCCGTCTCTACACCAGTGATCTTCGTTTTCTGGAGCAGTTTTGATCAGGCTGCAGTAACCCCTGCAGACGATTGATGTTCGACTTTGCGCGTCGCTCTGCGGTCGCTGATCCCGTTTATTCCGTATTGGCGGCTCAGCGCTGACGCTCTTTCGCACAGGGCTCAACATGCGGGAACTGTTTTCGCTCGGCGTCAGGCATGTCCGTGCTCTCTGTTTTCGACGGTTCCACGCGGGCGGTGGAGATCGTGCGGATCGTCAGTCGCCATGAATGGTCATTTCTATCCCAGTTGCTGCGCCGCGGTCATGCCGCTGAGACGCGTCTGCCGTTGCCCTCAGTGCTGTGCAATCTGCTCACCGAGCTCGGGCCTGTTTATGTGAAGTTGGGCCAGCTGCTGAGCACGCGTCCCGACCTGCTGTCGGATGACTACATCGAGGCTCTCAGCCGGCTTCAGGCCAATGTTCCTCCGGCGGCCTGGCCAGAAGTGCGTGAACAGATGGCCCAGGAGCTCGGTTCCGACGTCAGCTCGGTTTTCGGCAGTTTTGAGGAAGAACCCATTGCCGCAGGCAGTGTCGGCCAGGTGTATCGCGCCAATCTCCAAAACGGGCCGAAGGTGGCGGTGAAAGTGCTGCGGCCTGGTATCGAATCCCAAGTGCAGGAGGATGGTCGTCTGTTGCGTAAAATCGCCGCAATGGCGTCGGCGACCGCGCTCGGTGGCCAATACGACTTCGTGGGGCTTGCCGACCAAGTCCTCGAAGCTCTTGGTCGCGAGCTGGATTTCCGGATTGAAGCTGAAAACACACTTCGGCTACAGCGCTGCCTGGCGGCTTCCAGCTTTGTGCCCAATGGAAAGCTGAGGCTTCCAAACGTGGAGGAAAACCTCTCCGGTCAGCGGGTGCTGGTGCTCGAGTGGATTGATGGTGACTCGATCCTGACTGCAGCAGCGAGACAGTTCCTTGAGGCTGGTCCAGGCATTGCCTCCACCACCAGCGCCATGCTGGGTGCCTTTGTCGAGCAGTACTTCGTTGAGGGTTTCTTTCATGCCGACCCTCACCCCGGCAATCTCAAAGTTCAGGCTGATGGCACGGTGATCCTGCTTGATGCCGGCATGGTGGGTCAGTTTGATCCACGCACCCGCAGCAACCTGCTGGATCTGGTGCTGGCGCTCATCAATCAGGATGCTGCGCGCGCCACTGATCTTCTTGAGCAGATTGCGCCGCCTGCACGTGGCGTGCGGGTGGATCGCCAGCAGCTGCAGCGACAGCTCGATCAGTTGATTTCTCGCAGTTTTTCCAAGCCGCTGCAAGAGCTGAATTTCGCGCTGTTCTTGGCGGAGCTGCTGCAGTTGGCCAACCGCACAGGTCTCTGTGTGCCAGGCACTCTGGGATTGTTTGTGAAGTCGGTCACCAATTTGGAGGGCGTGGGCTGTTCGCTCAATCCCGCATTCAGCTTCACCGGTGAGATGCAGCCTCTTGTGGCCAAACTGCTGGCGAGATCGGTGATGTTGCCGCAGCAGCGTTTGATGCAGTTCGGCCTTGACCTGCGCAACCTCTCAATTGACTCACCCAGACAACTGAGTCAGTTGTTGCGTCGTTTTAGCAGTGATGAGCTGTCATTCGCCCTGCAGATCGAGGGCCTCGAATCCCTGCGCAGAACCCTGGATCGTTTGTCGCGACGGGTGTCTTTGGCGATTCTGGTGGCGGCTCTGCTGCTCAGCGCCACACTGATGGCCACCCTTGCTCAACAGCAGCTGCTGCGCAACGTGAGTGAGGCGCTATTCATTGTTGCGACCGTGTTCGGGATCTGGTTGATCGTGTCACTGCTGAAACCCAGCAGACGCTGATCAAAAAGTCTCCACACGCGTGTTAAGGCAGGATCCTTCTCATAAAGTGATCGCAACGTTGCATGTAGCGATCGGTGCCCCGTGTCGGACTGATCGTCAATGACGGCAAGCCGCTGGCGGTAGAAATCGCGGGCAAAATTCATTCGCGTCTTGAGCTGGTTGGTCACGAGGTGATCCGTGCCAGCAGCTCAGGCGGGATGGTTGGGTTCGCGAATCCCGATCAGCACCTACGCATGCTGGGGTACAACGCCTGCGTCCCAGAGGGCTTTGATCACTCGATGGTCTTGGCAATCGTGCTGGGTGGCGACGGCACGGTGTTGTCCGCAGCGCGTCAGACCGCTCCTGTGGGAGTACCGATTCTCACCATCAATACAGGACATCTCGGCTTCTTGGCAGAGGCTTATCTCGATGATCTGGATCATGCTCTGGATCAGGTACTCACCCAGCAGTGGACCATCGAAGAGCGGGCCAATCTGGTGGTGAGTGTGATGCGCGGTGATCAGCGCCGTTGGGAAGCGTTGTCACTCAATGAGATGGCGTTACACAGGGAACCGCTCACGAGCATGTGTCATTTCGAGATCGCCATCGGTCGCCATGCTCCTGTGGATATCTCTGCCGATGGAGTGATTTTGTCGACCCCGACGGGGTCTACCGCCTATGCACTCAGTGCCGGGGGACCGGTGATCACGCCGGACTGCCCGGTGCTGCAGCTCACGCCGATCGCTCCCCATTCGCTGGCTTCAAGGGCGTTGGTGTTCAGTGATGCTGAGCCTGTCACCGTTTTCCCCGCCACACCTGAACGCCTGATGATGGTGGTGGACGGCTGTGCAGGTTGTTATGTGTGGCCGGAAGATCGTGTTTTGATTCGCCGCAGTGATCATCCCGTTCGCTTTGTGCGTCTCAGGGACCATGAGTTTTTTCAGGTTCTACGCAACAAACTGGGCTGGGGGTTGCCCCATGTGGCCAAGCCCGATCGTTCATGACCGTTGTGCATGGCTCCATGGCAGGCAGCTTTCAAGATGCCGTTGTTCTGCTGGTTGGCCCCGAGGCGGCAGCACTGGCGGAACGTCTGAGGGCTTCGGGATACGCTCCGATTAACTGGACCGTTGGTGCTGAAAGCGATCTGGTCAACGGTTCCGACCCAGCCCCGGTTGCTGCGATCCTGGCTAGCGACCAGGGATCAAGGGTTCTCGAGCTGCGCTCTCGTTTTGAGGCACTGCCGATTCTGATCGGAGTGAGCGACGACAGTATTGCCGCCCGGGAGTCGGTGTTGGCCTTCGGTGCGGATGATTTTTGGTTCACTTTCAGTGCCCCGAGCGATTTGCTGCAGCGGTTGCGCTTGCATCTTTCGATTCAATCCCGCAGTGCACTGAGACCTCCGCTGCTGCAGCTCGCTGATCTCAGCGTGGACATCAGTTCCAGGCAGGTGCGTCGCGGTTCTCGGTCTCTTGTCCTCACGGCCAGGGAATATGCGCTCTTGGTGCTGTTGCTGGAGGAGCGGGGCAGGGTTGTGAGCAGAGATCGCATCCTCCGGGATGTCTGGAAGGATGACCAGGGTTCCTCCAGCAACGTGATCGAGGTGTATGTCCGTTACCTGCGCCAGAAACTCGAGGAAGGCGGGGAGCCTCGTTTGATTCATACGATCCGTGGTCGGGGCTATTGCCTCAACGACGGCTTCCCGAGCCTGCGCCACATGTGATGGATCAGCCACCTCTGCCTCCTCAGATCTTGCCGATCGAAGCGCGTTGGTGCCTGGAGCAGCGCCCTGCGAGTTGTATTGCTCTGGAAGTGGCTGATCAGCCTGAAGAGCAGCGGAAGGGACTCATGCAGCGCCCTGCCCTGCCGCCCCTCCGAGGGATGTGGTTTCCGGCCCGATCGGCTCAGCCGCTGCGTTTTTGGATGCGTCATACCCTCGCTCCCCTGGACATGGTGTTTATCCGTGACGGCAGGGTGCTCGACATCGCAGCCAACGTGCCGATTTGTGCGGCATTGCCTTGTCCTTCCTATTGGGCTGATGCTGATGGCAATGGTCGAGCGGATTTTGTTGATGGCGTGATCGAAATTGGCGCGGGTGAAGCACTGCGCTTGAACATTCGTTCGGGCGATGCAGTGACGATTGAAGCAGTCAGCGCCAATTAACGTCGCTCTCATAACTTTATCTGCTGAAAATCGCGGAAATTGATGAACTCAGAATCCCTGAGTCATGACTGCTTGATAAGACGTGGAAACAGCTGTTCTTTTAACCGAACCTTGGATGACGGTTATCCTCCCTTTAGGGATGGATGTCGGGGCAATAGACCAAAAAAGTCCTTTGAAGAGGCGGTGATGAACACACTAAAAATTCAATCCTCGACTCAGACGAACCTCGAGGCGGCTTTCGGTGGTGAAAGCATGGCGAGCCGCAAGTATCTGTTCTTTGCCGATGTTGCGAAAAAGCTCGGTAATCAGGAACTGGCGCGTTTGTTTCGAGAGACTGCAGCACAGGAAACAGAACATGCATTTGCACACTTTCGTCTGTTGCATCCAGAACTGGTGTTTGACAATCCTGAGGACCTCAGTGAGGACTTCAAACAGATGTTGCTAGCCCGATGCCTCGAGTTGGCGATTGAAGGTGAAGTGTATGAATACACCACGATGTATCCAGCATTTGCAGCTGAAGCTTTTCAAGATGAAGATCATGCTGCAGGTGAGGAATTCCAAGAGCAGGGTGAAGAATCAAAAGAGCATGCAAATATGTTCCATTCAGCTGCTAAGAACTTTGGACTCCTAACTGCGATTGAAAAACATCACGCTGAACGCTACGGAGTGGCTCTTTCTGCACTGAAAGGTGATGGAGAGCCTGGCGAGTCGGAGCAACCAGTATCCAATCAATGGATCTGTAAGAAATGCTCGATGATTTATGATCCTGTCGCTGGTGATCCTGATTCAGGCATTGCTCCAGGTACGCCATTTGAAGCCATCCCTGATGATTGGAGTTGTCCAATCTGCGGTGTTACAAAAGCAAGTTTTGTTCCTTATCGCACTGCTCAGTTGAAGGCTGCTTGAGTTTCCTTGATGTTGAGAGCCGTTGATGATCCTGCTGGTAGCTGGCAGCTCCAGCAGAACGGCATTTATCAGTTGTACTCTTTTGGCGGATGATGCAGCTTTGGCTCAGCAGAGCTATGTTTAAACTGCTTGGAGTTGTAAAAAATGATCTCCTGTTATCTGCAGAAACTTGTTGCTCAAATCAGATCAAAGCCCAATGAAGAGTGGCTTCATCTCAAGGATGTGATTGAGTCTGGTGGTAATGCGGGTCTAGAGGCCTGGCTCAAGGAAGTAGCATCTCTTGCATCAGATCTTGAAACCAATTTCGAATCTGCCTCCAGAGGCAAGAAGACCAAGTACTGCCTTAAAAAAGTTCAGGCTCTTGAAGATCGCTACAGAAGACAGGCTGCCGCTTATAAAAAAGCGATTGATGTTGGTCTGATTCATGACAACAAACTGCCAAGGCTTTACAGCTCGAACATGACCATGTTGATTAATCGTTACGCGCGCTAGAGATAGTGGGTTTTGGCGATTGACACTTCGATTGATAACAATTAAAGGCAGCCCCGCTTCATGTGATATTGGCTATTGTGATAAATCATGCTTGTGCGGCTTGCGGTCCGAGCAATTATCTGCCAAAGCGCCTAAGTCATGATATCTCCCATGTCATCCTTTTTCTATGAGGCGGATGACCATTATTGCCGTGAGGTTGAGCAATGGTGGCAAGAAAGGATTCGATATTTGATCGGTAATGGCCAGGCTTATGATGCTGCAGCTCTGTTTGAGGATTTTGAACTTGAACGAAAACTGACGATTGTTAAGCCTGAAAGTGATGAAATCAGGTGAGCGTCTTCGGCTTTTTGATGAGAGCTGATTGATATCAAGTCAGGATTTGCTGATTAAAGAGTCTGATGCAGTTGTCAAATATTATGGGTGTCGCGATTGATTGGCCGAAGAATCGCTGGGATAAATGTTGCTTGATATTATTGATTGGAATGGGTTCTCAAAGGTTTAGGTGCTCTCTTTGGTAATTTGTTTTTCACTGCGATTTTAGAAGTGAATTGGCTTATTCATCACTTCTGTATGGCTTTTTGGGGTGCCGGTCTTTGGCTTGTTTGATCTGATTGTGCATGCAGTTATTGCGCATTCTGGCTTGTCCGCTGATTGAGCCCAGTTGAGCTAGGGCCACAGCTCCACCCAGGACAACCAAGGTCTTGAGTCAAGGTCGTTGAAGCGTTCTTCCAGTCAGGATTCCAGTTTCTTGCCTGCTGCAAGCGCCGTTCCCTGGTTCACCATGCTGCCTCAGTGTCAGTCCAGCCGTATTGCTTGAGCTGGAACCACAGAGCAACGGCGTCTTCATATCTCATGCTTCGCCGGGTTTTCAGAAGAGCGGGCTCATCGCCAGGCATGGGTCTCCCATTGTCCACAACGACTCCTGCATTCAGTGCCCAGGCTTTTGGATCTCTGTGAAACCTGGCGTACCAGCATCCTTTTGGATCCTTCAGCCATCCATCCATCGCTTTTTGCCCTCAGCGGTCAGCACTGATAGTAATAGTACAGGCGTACTGTTTCTAGTTCTTGTGGGGTTCGCAGAACGCATCGATCCCGCTAAGACCGCCGTTGTAGTTGTCTGGGGCCTCTGCATTGATGCCAAGTCGTTTCCAGTAACCAGCGAAGTGCTCCAAGCTCTCATAACCATTAGGGAAAGGGTTAACGAGCTATTCAAGGCAGAGGTCTCGTTTCGACTAGCAGCCAGCGATCAGTAGAGAGGCAGTGGTAGTGGCTGTGATGGTGGAGAAGCATTTCATGGTTGTGATTGCGACATCAGCGGTACTGGTAACCCTTCAATACAGAGCTCTGAATGTTTTGCACCCATCCGGCGATGACCGCAGTGCCCACCAGTCGGAGCAAAGCTCGGTGTCAAGGTTTTTGAATCGCTTTAGCTGCTTGAAAGCAAAAAAGACAGTAAGCGCGAGTGCCCAGGCTGAAGATTTGACTTTGCCAAGGGCATTGCTTGGAACTTTGAATGAAGCCAGCAGGCCAAAGACAGTATGAGTCGTGAGTTGGCTTGTGAGTGATCACCCTGTTCTGAGCTGTCTTGATATCAATCCTCTAGACGGATTCCTGATTCTCTAAAATTGATGAGGATTGAGTCAGAATATCGCGCACGTATTTTGACCAACTCATGCGTGATCAGTGCTTTTGGATGACATTCTTTGTACATATGATCGGCCTTGGCTTTGTCGTCGAGTCAGATATCCTGCGTCCGCTTTGATTGGGCTGTTCCCACCCCTATGAATACTGCTGAATATCTAACGGTGCAGTTGCTGTTCCCCCTGGCCGTTACAGAAAGGGATGTCTGAGCCTGTATCAATGCCTCTCCTTCATGCATTGGTTCAGACATGCTTCTGATGCCTGGTTTCCATCGTCCTATGTGATTGTTTGGGCTTGGAGTAGATGCATTGAACGCTCTTTGTTTGGGAAAGCACAGCTGGATAGTCAATGGAATGCCGGCTCAAGATTCAGGCATCGATGTTGTCTTTCGGGATGGATCGATCATCGGTGTCTATGAGCAGATCTGCGTTGCTCGATCCAGAAGAACGAGTCTTTGTCTTGATCAAGCTTTTATGGAACAGTTTGTATCGGAAGTGATGACCCGATCACTTGTCGCTCTGTTCGGAATAGAACTGGTTATGTCGAACTCCTGTAAGTTCCTTGACATGACCTTCACATGGATCTGCACATCAGCGTGCTCCTGAAGGCAGTGGCCGAGGCGCTGGGTCTGGATCAGTTGCTGAATGCTTGGCATCCACTTAAAAGCAACCGAGACGGTGATGGTCGGTCATTCAGGTTTATAGGCATGCCCAAGCAGGATCCTGGAAGCCAATCTGACTCGGAAAGAATCAGTCCAGTGACCTTTGTCAGCCATCGAGATGACTTCCTTGATGAAATAGGTGTTTGCCTCTTTCTTTGTCATCTTCTGTGCTCCAGCTCACATCTGTCTTACACGAGGTTCTGCTGGTCATTCAAGGGGTTGACGTCAATGCGTCTTGCTGTTGTGCTTTAAGGCTTCTTGTAAAGCCTCAAAGCGCTCTCTGAACGTTAAAAAAGATCCTGGTAGAGGTTAATCAGAGTCCATCAGGTAAGAAACTTCATCAACTTATGGTCTGTGGCTTCTTTTGAGAGCTTTCCTTGTCCTGCTCGGTTATGAAGTGTGGGTGCTTCCAGCCGATGCCGATCCATCAGGGCTCACTAGGTCGCCTCGTTTAAGGGCTCCGTGTGCTGATAAACCTTTTCTTGGTCATGGCAAATCAGCGGATGTCAGCCAAAGAATCTCATCGGTTGATAGAACTTGATCATGCATGTATGGGACAGGATTTTATTGTTTTAGAGATTCATCTAAGAACTCACTTTCGGGGTTGCCAAGCCACTTCAGCCAAGGTCCAGCCATCGCCAAGGTCCAGCCATGTGACTAGAGGTATTAATTGCTGAGAAAATGTGGATTGCCATTGCACTCGCTTACAGCGACAGCATGGGAGTGAGGCTCCGCCAACCCTTTCGCCATCAGTGCCTTCTTGCTGATGGACACACAGCGGTTGTGGTCCCTGGACTGCTGGGCCACCTCATTGAAAAGAAGAAGAAAGGCTGCTCCACCAACCGCAAGCAACAGGATCAAAACATTCATCTCTGACACCCTTCGGATCATGTTCCCAATGTCCTGACGCTCCATAAGCGTTCATAGCCTGATCACCAGGTGGTGTCACAGGATGTCCAGCCATAGCTTTTGAGCTGAAACCACAGAACAACGGCGTCTTCGTATCTCATGCTTCAACGACTCTTGAGGAGGGTCTGCACGTCACCTTCCCTTGCTCGTTGGTAGCGAACGACTAATCAACAGATGGCGAAAGAAAAATGACAGATCAGGACTAAGCACTTGAGCAGCGCTCCCTGAAGATCAATAAAAGGGGCCTTAGGGCTTTCAGCGTCCTTGGAGGTAAGTCATAGGGCTTCAGAAATTTCGGCTGGGTCTTGGGGGATCAAACCAAATGGCTGATCTACTTTGGTATGCCTGCATCTCACAACAGAAAGGACTGCTCCCCTTGAGCCATGGCGTCATAGGCTTCCGCGAGGCTGATTCCCAGTCGGGCGATGGCGTCGGGGTGATCTTATCTGCCTTGGCAAATACGTTTTAAATGTGGGCTATCAGGCCATTTTGTACTAGCTGTTCTCCATGCTCCCCAATGCCATGGTCCCCAATTTCCTTGATCACTTTTTAAGCGCTTATAGTTTCTCCATCCCATGCTGCCGTCTCGACAATTCCAAAGATATTGACTTTTTGTGATTTCCAAATATTCGTAACGGGGCTCTCCCTTTTCGGATACTCTATCTGTAACTACAATGTCACCTTTTCTTGATACAATGCGGTCGTAAGTACATACGTCTTCGAAGCAAAAGTCGTCTTTTATAAATCCTTCGGGAGTGTTTGTCCGCCAAGCACGTGGTGCAGCTGAGCCAGGCATTGTTCCTAATCGTTCGTCTGCTGCGATTGGCTGAAATGCTGTACTAACTGCCAATCCAAATACCAGCAAAAAATAGACTCTCAAAAGTTTCATCTCAGGGAAAAATTGTTAATGGTCTTTTTAAGGGCTTTGCTCTCATCTATAGCTGTCATCAGTTCGTTAGCCCATCCTCTGAGCAAGAATGTGGGTCACTAGATCAGCGTTGACCACACAGATCAGGCCAAAGTCTCATCGCGTTGTCGTGATCTCTTGTGCCTAGTGACTCTCTGTAGGTCTTGCCATCGTCTGTTCTTTAGACGGCACACCTGGAGCCCTCTGATCCGTGAAGCTGCCTAGGTCTAACTCGCTTCCTTCCTGTAAGGATTCAGAAAAGCACTTCCTTAAAACTCAATTCTCCTGAAAAGCCTTACTAGCAGAGCAATTCAGTGGATATCAGCCAAAGAATCCTTTGGATTGCAAAAACAGGCCAACGGCCAGCAGTGGACCGAATCCAGCGATCAGCAGTGTGATTTTCATCCGCAGGGGTGACACCTGCTTCTCCTTCTGCACCGGCATTGATCTCGATCGGGATGGTCTTGATTCTGCTTGTCAGCTTTGGCTTTTGGTGCCACTGAGAATCAGCACTGGGTTCATGGGCGCCATTCGGGTGCCATCGGCCAGAGGTTGTCCGCGATAGGCCTGTTGCTGACTGATCTGGATCAACCAGCGGGCGTTGTCCAGGATTGGCCGCAGTTCCGCCAGTGCTTCAACGTTGGCCATTGGAATCACCACCACCCCACCTGGGTTCATGCGATCGATCACAGCCTGGAGCAGCTCAGCTCGTTGGCGACCACCTCCGCCCAGAAGCACGCGATCAGGTTTCGGTATCTGATCAACAACAGTGAGGGCATTGGCTTCGATCACGTCTGCTGGTTTCACACCCAGGCGTTTGGCATTGGCCTGAATCAGCGTGCCGCCGCCGCTGCGCTGCTCCACGGCAAACAATTGCAGTTGCGGCCGGAGCCTCAGTGCTTCCAACCCCACGCTGCCGGTGCCAGCGCCCAGATCCCAGAGCACTCCTTGTTGTGGCAGCTGTAGATCAGCCAGCAGCTGGATTCTCACTTCACGCTTGGTCATCAAGCCAGGACGGTCCTGGTGTTGCAGAAAAAGGCCGTCGTCCAGACCGAACAGGGGTAATGACTCTTGGATCGGGTCGGCTGTTGGCTCTGCCACCAACACAACCAGGTGCAATGGATTGAGGTCTGAGGGGATTGGCTCAGCTGCACTCAGACGCTGCACTCGCTCATCACCATGGCCCAGCGCTTCAAAGAGCCACAGTGCATAACTGGCCTTCAGCCCGCTGCTGCTGAGGATGCGCCGCACTTCTTCAACCCCGCCGCGCTTGGGATCCGTCAGCACAGCCAGGGCTGATGGGCGTTTCTGCAGCCGCTGAATCAATGGGGCTGAATCACGCCCATGCAGGCTGATCCATTCCGCGTTCTGCCAGGGCATGCCCAGCCTTGCAAAAGCCAGTTGCAGTGATGAGGGGCCTGGATGAAAGCGCAGACTCTCTCGCCCCACACGTTCGATCAGGATCCGGCCGATCCCGAACCAGAGCGGATCGCCACTGGCCAGCACCACACCTCGTTGGTCTGAGCCGAGAGCTCTCAGGCTCTGGCAGAGGCTGATCGGATCGTCGCTGTTGATGCACCTTGCTGAGGAGCAACGTTCCAGCCACTGCTTCAGTGCTGGTTGCATCCTTTGTGGAGCAGCGATCAGATCGGCTTGTCGTACCAAGGCCTGGAGTGCTTCTGGCAGCGAGTCAGGGGCACCGGCATCGGTACCGATCACATCAATCATGGTCTTATTCTCACGCCAGTGCCGAGCCTCTGCAGTTCAGAGCTCGGTGGCAGTCTTCACCACAGAAGCGGCCCAGGCCCCGGTCGCTGAGGCCATTTCACTGACATCAGTCCGTGCAGTGTGATCCCTTGCTGTTGTGCTGGTCTCTCATTGTTCCCAGAACGATGGCTGACATTGACTGCGGAGTGTATTGCTGCTGCTTTTTATGGTTTTGGGGAACAAATACTCAATCACTTCTCCCAGATACATTTTGGTCTTCTGCACAGCAACAATTGATCAAGGTTGACTGAAAGTTGCCTGCATTATTCTCCCAGATTTTGTGGCGTAATGGATCTGAGATTAATTCAATTCCTGTCTGAATGTCGCGATGAAGAGCATGAAGCGATTGATCGTTGGTTCCATGCTTTTCAGCCAATCTCAATGACAATGGCCGGTGCGATCAGTTTTGCAAGAGACACCACACGCTTGGCTGAGCTTCTCGGAACAACCGAATCTGCTGCCCATAACGCTTGATCAGTAATCATTTGATCAGCGTTAAGTTGATGGCTTGATGCTTGCCATGTTGAGCATGGCCGTAGTGGTCAATTGTGCCCCAAGCGTCCGCATCAATCACTACTCGCCATCGATGCATTCAACTTTAAGTCAATGTTCTGAATTCTTATAATAAGCTTTTGCGATTGATCTCGAATGACATCGAGTCGAGTCGATCGGATTTCCAGTGTTCACTGGTGGTTGCCTCATAAAGATATTGGTGTGATGTTGAGACAAGCTCACTCCACGTTTAGTGATGATTTTCAGGGCGAAGAAATTCAAGAAATGATGGAAAAATGGGTTGAAAATGTCTGCCGATTGTCAGAGGGAGATATGCGTGATCTTCTGAGCCTGGTAAAAGAATTTTCCCTGGATTAAAGGCGTATTCATTGTAATTCAGATTTTTATTTTGAATCATCAGGGCGCTAGCAATGCTGATGCTGATGACTCATGTCGTCAGGCCTTGCGTTGCCGGCGACCAACAGCATTGCTAGTAGGTCCTTAGTTCCTACAACGACTGTCTGTGAGCAAGTCTTTACGCCGCGGAGCCTCGCTTCTTTTTGCTTCAGCTATGGGATGCGCTGCCTTGGCAGGGCTCAGCGGCCAAGCGGGTACCGTCAGGTTGGCGTCGAGCGGCCAGAGCTGCCCTGAAGCTGCTATTGAACAGACCGCCACGGTGGTGACTCCGGTCACGAAGGCCAACTATGCCTTTGCGGAAACCGAAGTGATCCTTGCCGATTATGTGCGCAAGATCGCCAAAGGCACCTGTAGTGATGGCGTTGGTGTGTTCTTCCACCAAAAGACGGCCCAGGATCCAAAAGAACGTTCGATTCTGCGGCCCAATTTCGACACGCTCTATTCCTTCGCTGTGCTGGATCTCAACAGTCCGGCCACTGTGGTGTTGCCCGACACCGATCGCTATCAGATTCTCGAGGTCGTAGATGATGAACACTGGATTCCGCTGATCAGTGATCAGCCGGGGAGCTACACCCTCACTAAGGACTCTATGGGTAGTCGTTATGTGTTCGCCTTCGTCCGGACTCAGGTGAACATGCAAGATCCCGAAGATCTCAAGCGGGCAGCAGCTGTGCAGGACCAGATCAAGCTTGAGCAGAGCGAGAAGGGGTCTTTTGTTGTGGGTCATAAGTACGACATGAAGCAAATTCTGGCCTTGCGAGCTGACTACAACGCGCGACGGCAACCAGAGGGGATCACATCGGAAATGGCTTTTGGTAAGAAAGGGCAGATCAGTCCTGAAATGCGTAACTTCGGGGTTGCCATCGGCTGGGGTGGCCTCCCCAAGGAAGGCGCTGTTTATCCATTCCCAAAGGTGGTTGATTCGACAGAACCTCAGACGCTGACTCTGAAAAACGTTCCGATTGATCCGCGGGCGTTCTGGTCAGTGACTATTTATGATAAGGATGGGTTTTCTGTTGGTGAAAAATATAATATCAACAGTGCTTTTGCTAAGCAGAATGAGCAAGGCGAGTATGTGATTCATCTTGGTGGTGATAAAAATCAGGACAATTATCTTGATATTTATCCGGGATGGAATGCTGCGATTCGCATCTACTCACCAACTAAAGCATACTTTGATGGTTCGTGGACTTCTCCTCAATTCGAACCTGCAAAATGAATGATCTCATAAGGCTTTGCGTCATAGCTTTTTTCTTCTATCGACGCAGTTTCTAGTGAGTTGGGCCCTTGTTACTGGTGGAAAAACCAGCTAACTCAGCGCGTGTGGGCTTGGTCCGCACGCGTTTTTTGTGGCTGTGTGCAATCGGTTGAAAAGCGGCAAAGATCTGTCTGATCCCATTTGGGCGAATTTCTTTTTGCTGCGCAGTCGCATCACCTGATTTTCTTTAAACAAAAAAAGAACGCTCCGTATGGCAGTCAATGAAAGGATTTGCGAGCAATCTGCGCAAAAAATCTTCCGCTGTTTTTCTTGCTTCAGCTTTTGCTGCCAGTTTGTGTGCGCCAGTTCTGGCCCAGAGCACGGCCAACAGCTCTGGTTCTGTCCCCAAGGGTTACACCACTCCCATTCCCGCTGAGCTGTTCACGCCTGATCAGGTCGAGACCAGTGTTGGCACATTTCGTTTCTTCGATGGCATGCCGGATGCCGCCACGGTTGATGCCAGTTTTGACTACCTCAAATTCATCCGCGCCTATGAAACGTTTCTCACGCTGATGCCGGCCGCCAGCATCGAGATGATGCGTGTCGGCCATGCGCAGCAGGGGGTCGACGACTACACGAAGGTCATGTTGATGGCCCCGCTGAATTCCAACCCTCTGTTTCTGACCGGAAATACCGATACGGTGTATGGCTCCGCCTTCTTCAATCTGAAGGACACGGGGCCGATGGTGATTGAAATCCCAGCCGGCCTCGGCCCTGGCACGATCAATGACGCCTATTTCCGATTTGTGGCCGATACAGGTGCTCCCGGCCCAGATCGGGGCAAAGGCGGCAAGTATCTGATCCTTGGTCCCGACGACGCAGAGCCCGCGAACACCGAGGGCTATTTCGTGTTTCGTTCACCCAGCTACTCCAACTGGTTGATCATGCGTGCTTTTCTCGATGATCAAGGCAAGCCTGATCAGGCGGTTGCCAACTATGAAAATGGCGTACGTCTTTATCCCCTCTCACTGAAAGACAACCCTCCGGCGATGACTTTTGTGCAAGGAGGCGATCTCGTCTTCAACACGGTGCATGCCAATAATTTCCACTTCTTTGAAGAGCTGAACACGGTGATTCAGCGTGAACCGGTCGATCTGTTTGACCCAGAACTGCTCGGACTGGCTTCGGCGATCGGACTCGAAAAAGGCAAACCCTTCAATCCCAGTGCTGAGGATCGCAGGATTCTCGAGGAAGCTGTGCAGGTTGGAGTCGCCTATGTGCGCTCCGACATGGGTAAGCCTCGTAATCGCGACGTCTACTTCTATGAGGACAAGCAGTGGTTCAGTCCTTTTGCCGGCGGGAGCCATGAATGGCTGATCGATGGCGGCAGGGGCGGCAGAAACCTTGATGCCAGAAGCAACTTTTTCTGGGGTTACACCGTCAACACCCCTGCCATGGTGCTCAAGATGGTCGGTGCCGGATCTCAGTACGGGGTGGTGGCGACTGATGCTGATGGCCTCTATCTCGATGGCAGTAAGAACTACAAGTTCACGGTGGATGCCAACGTGCCTGCCAAGGATTTCTGGTCGATGGTGGTCTACGACCCCCAGACGCGCTCTGAATTGCAAACGCCCCAGATGCTGCCCAGCAAAAACAGCAAGCGCAATAAAGACATGGTGGTGAACGCCAATGGCAGCATTGATCTCTACTTCGGTCCCACTGCACCGCAGGGCAAGGAAGCTAACTGGATTCAGACCATTCCCGGTAAGGGATGGTTTGGAATTTTCCGTTTTTACGGACCGCTGGAGCCTTGGTTCGACAAGACCTGGCAGCTCAACGACATTCAGCCTCTCGGTTGAGACCTGAACCCATCAACACCACGATTCATTCTCAACCATGACTCCTCTGACTCGTTTCCCATCCGCTGTCCTTTCCGCATTGTTGCTTGCCTGCAGTGGTTCAGCTTTGCAGGCCGCTGATGTCGTCCCCAAGGGCTACAACACCACCATTCCTGAGGATGTATTGACGCCTGACAGGGTGAAGACCCGGATCGGTACATTCAATTATTTCGATGGTTTCCCCGACGACGACACCATGGCCAAGGCCCGCCGTCAGGTGGATCTTGGCCGTGGCGTGCAGACCTTCCTGAACTTCATGCCGGCGGCATCGCTCGAGATGCTCTACGTGGGGCACCGTGATGGCTACGGCATGCGTGAGAACCGGGATATTGGCTTGTTTGAAGAGCTGATGAGTTCCAAATCACTCTGGCTAACCGGCAATACCGACACGGTTTACGCCACTGCCTTCCTGGATCTCTCCAATGGTCCCATCGTGGTTGAGGTGCCGGCTGGCACGGGCCCCGGCACGGTCAATGATGCCTTCTTCCGCTTTGTGGTCGATATGGGTGGCCCCGGCCCCGATAAAGGTAAGGGCGGAAAATATCTGATTGTTGGTCCAGGGCAAGCAACCCCGGCCAACACCGATGGCTATTTTGTGGCCAACACTCCAAGCAAGATCAATTGGTTGATCCTGCGTGGTTTTCTGGATGAGGAGGGCAAAACAGACACCGCCAGAAATGCTTTCAAGGGTGGTTTGAAGGTTTATCCCTACGCAGAGCGTGCCAATCCCCCTGCCAACAACTTCAAAAACCTCACGGATTGGGAGACGAACACTATCCATGCCAACAACTTCAAGTTCTATGAGGAGCTTGATGAGGTGATTCAACGGGAGCCTTCCGATCTGTTCTCGCCTGAGCTGCTCGGTATGGCATCGTCGATCGGGATTGAGAAAGGCAAGCCGTTTAACCCCTCGCCTGAGCAGCAAGCTTTACTCACTGAAGCCGTCGCTATCGGGAATGCCACGGCGCGTTCGATTCTGTTTGGACCTAAGGATCCCAAGAACTACATCTACCCCGGCAAGGCGGGTTACTGGCAGACCGGTTTCCCCGGGGGTAGTCATGAGTACCTGGTGAATCAGGGCAATGGTGGTCGTGACATGGATGGCCGCACGTTGTTCTTCTATCTGGCAACGGTGAACACACCGGCCATGGCTCTGGAAATTCCGGGTGTGGGGTCTCAGTACGCCTTCAGTTCAAGGGACGGTAGTGGCGCCTATCTCAACGGTTCCAACACCTACAAACTCAATATTCCGGCGAATCCGCCAGCAGAGAAATTCTGGTCGTTTGTGGTCTATGACCCGCAGACCCGTTCGATGCTGCAGAGCGGCGACATGCCCTATCCCAGCAAAAACAACAAGCGCAACGCTGACATGGTGAAAAATGCTGATGGCAGCATTGATCTCTACTTCGGCCCGCAAGCACCTGCTGGGATGGAGGCTAACTGGGTGAAGACCGTTCCTGGCAAGGGATGGTTCGGCATTTTCCGTCTCTACGGCCCGGGGCAGGAGTGGTTTGATCGCACCTGGAAACTTGGCGATATCGAAAAGGTCTGACCTTGTCTCGACCTCAAACACTGTGCTGATTGATTTGGGGCGGGTTCCTTCCGTTCGACCTCATTTAGGAAGACCACTGACTGATTTTTGGAGTCGTGATCATGAAGACTGTTGATGTTGTGGTGATCGGTGGTGGTTTCGCCGGCGTGACCACTGCCAGGGATTTGCAGAAGCGTGGATTCAAGGTGCTTGTGCTTGAGGCGCGCGATCGTTTGGGTGGTCGCACCTGGAGCACCGATCGCAATGGGTTCCATGTGGAGCTTGGTGGCACCTGGATTCACTGGACCCAACCTTTTGTATGGGCCGAAAAGGAACGCTACGGGCTTGAAATTCAGGAAACCCCCGGTTGTGTTGCCGAGCGGGTAGTGATCAAGGTGGATGGGAAGGTTCAGGAGTTGCGCGAAGATCAACTTGGTGAGTTTGTCTCAGGGTTTGAGCAATTCTTCGCTGAAGCTCAACAGGTGTGGGAGCGCCCCTACGACTCCCATTACAACTGGCCCGCGATTGAGCAACGTGATTCCTTGAGTGTGGCCGATCGTCTCGCTGCTCTGGATCTCACGCCATTACAGCGCACCAGTATTGGTGGCTTTCTTGAGATTCTGTCGATGAATCAGCCGGAGAATGCCTCCTATCTGGAGATGATGCGCTGTTGGTCGCTCACGGGGTGGAACTATTCCCTGTTCAATGACTCAGCAGCCCGCTACAAACTCAAGCGTGGCACTGGCGCACTGGTGCAAGCGATGGCCAGTGATGGTGGCTTTGATGTGATGCTCGACACCACAGTGGCATCCGTTCAACAAACGGCCAACGGGGTCACGGTGACGACGGCAGCTGGTGAGCAGGTGAGTGCCAAGCGCGCTGTGGTCACCGTGCCGCTGAATGTGCTTCACAACGTGGCGTTTGATCCACCGCTGAAGCCAGTGAAAGTGGAGGCTTCAAAGCTCAAGCATGTGGGCGGTGGAGCCAAGGTGTTTTTTGAGGTTGAAGGAGATCCAGGTGCGGTGATGACTCTGGCCAGATCAACCGACTCTGATCTGATTGGCAGCTTCACCTATCAGCGTGGTTATCAGCATTCTGTGTTGGCTGGTTTCAGTTTGGAGCCGGATGCACTCGAACGATCAGTTGCTGATTGGCAACCTGTTCTTGAGGAGTTTGTGCCCGGTATTCGGCTGCTGTCGACCTTTGGGCATGACTGGGGTAGTGATGCTCTCTCCCAGGGGAGTTGGTGCACGTATCGACCAGGCACCTTTGTGCGCTTCGCTGATGAACTGCCTAAGCAAGACAACAATCTATTTTTTGCCTCAGGTGATCATGGCGAGGGTTGGCGCGGCTTCATCGAAGGCGCCATTTCCAGTGGGTCCAAAACCGCAGTGTCTGTAGCAGCGAGCCTCAACCACTAACGACTCCTATCTTTTTAGCAACGACAATCAATCAAACAGCCAGCGCAGGCCTAGGTTAACTCCGCTCTGATAGGAACTGTAGCCATTATTTTCTCTACCTCCTTCAAAATAAGCAATTCCAAAGTATTTATAGGAAAGTGAAATTTGTGCAGAATTTCCAAGTGCATAAGCAATCCCGGCCTGGGCTGTTCCACTAAGATCCTCACTGCCACTGAGTCCAAACCCGCCTGCATCGAGATAAGCGAAAGCTTGCCAATCTTCGCTGATTGCGTAAGTGCCAAACATTCCCACCATTGGCTGTACCCAAGTGTTGCCCCAGCTCACATTTGACGATTTTTCGAGTTCTCTAGAGTTTGATTTATTGACTCTGACTCCTTCAACAGTTACATCTGACTTGCCTTTGATATTAAAATCTGTCGATAGATTTGCATCAATAAATCTTGCGCCCACTAAACCCAGGAAGCTTGTGCTGCCTTTTTTCATGCGTGGTTTTTGGATTGCACCAGCTCGGTACCGCATCGCAAGGTCAAAAATTGTTTGACTGGCATCAACGTCAACGTCTAAATCTCCTTGAATACGAATAGTGCTTTTTCGAAGTGGTGAAGCAATGCCTAGCTTGTTTCGTAACGGGTTTTGTGTTTCTAAAAAGGATGATCTTGAAGTGGATGAAGATATGGTTGCATAATTGATTGCAGCTAAAACTCCCAATCGACCGTATTCAAATTGAGCTTTTAAAGTCAACGCTTCATCGATTGACTTGATCACATCCGAAAGGGGAAGGTCTACCTTTGTTGTGTTGCCATCAATTGTTGATGTGCTGCGTGTTATTGGAGGTAAGAAAGCGTAAAGGTCGAGATAAACACGCCAACTGTCTTCTTCGTCTTCTTGCTGCGAGGCGTCAGTTGCTTCTTCGCTGGCCTGACTAAGCACAAGGGGCGTCATCAGGCCAGGCTTGCTTTCAGCGACTACGTCGCTGGGAGTCATCTTTTGGTTGACGTCAGATGTGCTGGATTCAGCTGTGATCACGTCTTCTGATGGTTTTGCAACTGCCTCAGCGCAAAGTGTGCTCAGTGTTGCGATGAGAGCTAGGGGCAGGAGGCGTGTCACGGAGCCGGATGAAGAATGGCTGAAACGTAGGTGGCGTACGCCCTTGATGCATGTAAATCTGATCCCATTCGTGCTGAATTTTGTTGAGTGGGCTTGGCTTTTCCTCTAAATGCAATAAAAAGCATACGTTTTGCACTTTTTCGATGGCTGCGCGTTCTTTGAAATGTATCGGACCTGCGTGGCTGCTTGCATTTGCTGCTCTTTTAGTCCCTTCAACTGTTGAAGCTCAGGAACAGTCTCGATTCCTGGTTGATGAGGCAGTTGAATTTGATTTCACCCCTCTGGTGTTGGGTGAGCTTGAAATTGCACAGGCCCCATCAGACTCACAAGAGCCTGGTACCGATAATCAACCGGTTACGGTGACTCCTGGGGAGTCAGCTTCTGCTGAGGACGCCTCGTTGGCCAAGGCGGCACAGAATCCGATCGCCAGTTTGATCAGTCTGCCCATTCAATGGAACAGCACTCCCGGTAGCCAATGGGCTCCGAATTTGCTTGATCCGAGTGCCAAGCACAATCAGACTCAGAATGTTGTCAATGTGCAGCCCGTTGTTCCCTTCAAGGTGAGCGATGGGCTGACATTGGTCACCCGAACGATCGTTCCTTTCATCTCTCAGCCATGGGCACGTGGAACCAATATCCAGGCCATGGGTGATATCAATCCTTCGGTCTTTTTCGTACCGACTCTGAAGGGGAACTTCACTGTCGGGGTGGGACCAACCCTGATTATCCCCTCGGCGACCGACTCCAGGCTGGCGTCGGGTCGTTGGAGTGCAGGTCCTACGGGTGTTTTGGTTTATAGCAAAGGTAAAATTGTTGCCGGTGGTTTGATTAATAATGTTTGGTCATTTGCCGGAGGAGGTAGAAGCGATGTCAATAAGATGTTGATTCAGCCTTTCCTGAATTACAACTTGCCGAAAGGTTGGTATCTCACCAGTTCGCCAATTATTACCGCCAATTGGATGAATGAAGATAATAAAGGTTGGATGGTTCCTATTGGTGCTGGCGTGGGCCGTGTTTTTAAACTCGGCACTCAGCCTATCAATACCTCGCTCAGTGCTTATTACAATCTTGTCAAGCCTGAGATTGCTGGTGAAACCCTCGCCGGAGACTGGACCTTCCGGCTTCAAGCACAATTCCTATTCCCAACTGGTGGTTGAATTTACCTGAATATTTGACTGTTCGATCACTAGGCATCTTGTTGGAGTCATAGTGACTCAAGCAGGGTGCTTTTCTTTTGAAGAGGATTTAAGTCTGCTCACAAAATGTGATTTTTGCTGCTCTCTGATCTTTGCCTCAATACCCTGATTTCATTGATTGACTGACATGACTGACCAGCGCGATCAAATGATCACGATCCCTGCGGGTGAATATGCGATTGGATCTGATTCTTTTTATCCGGAGGAGGCCCCGGTTCGTTCAATCGAGATCCGCTCATTCTTGATCGATGTTGCTCCGGTGACCAACGCCGAGTTTGCGCGTTTCGTGTCGGAGACCGGCTACGTCACTGTCTCGGAAAAGCCACCCGATCCGGTGCTGTATCCGAATCTTCCGCCGGATCAGCAGAATCCGGAATCGGCAGTGTTCATTCCGCCGCCACCATCTGTTGATCGCAATCAACCGATGTCGTGGTGGGCCTTGATTGAAGGCGCCGATTGGCGCCACCCCCAGGGCCCTGATACAGGTATTGACCACCTGATGGATCACCCCGTGGTGCATCTCGCCTACGACGATGTGCTGGCCTATGCCCATTGGGCCGGCAAACGTTTGCCCACCGCTGAAGAGTGGGAGGTTGCTGCTAGAGGTGGTCTGGTGCAGCAGAGCTACTCCTGGGGTGAAGAGATGATGCCAGATGGTCAGTGGCTGGCCAATGTCTGGCAGGGTCCGTTCCCCTGGACGAATGAGCAGACGGATGGGTGGTTCTGGACGTCCCCGGTGGGCTCATTCCCACCTAACGGCTACGGACTGGTCGACATGTGCGGCAATGTGTGGGAGTGGACTTCCACACTGTTCCCAGTACCCAAGGGTGAACAGGAGAGACGAATCATCAAAGGTGGATCCTTTCTCTGTGCTGAAAACTATTGCCATCGTTTTAGGCCGGCGGCATTGATGGGGCAGACCACCGATACGGCCACCTGTCATATGGGTTTCCGATGTGCAACCGATTCAGCCTGAGGAATTGGCCAGCTGGTCGCGAATCATCAATAGGCCAAGAACCACGTGAATGAGAGCACCGGCCCAGACCGCTGCCCCGCCCGATAGTTCCTGTGAGCCCAGGATGATGAGAAGCACTGCGGCGCTGCAGTTGTAAACCAACAGTCCACGTTTTGCTGGTAACGGACAGGGGGATCCCCAGCAGGCCACGCCCAGTCCGATCAGCGCCAGGCCGTACAAACGTGTCAGTTGTTCGCCAGCATCGCTTGCTGGCGAGCTGAATAGCTGTTGCATCACGATGGCTGGTAGTAACAGGAGAGTGACTCCCGTGATCAGTTCAATCGCGCTGGCCAGGCGGTAGAGCGTGGAACGAACAGGCAAGGCGTCTTCCTCAGCCAATGGTTTGCAGGAAAGCTAGGCAACCCTCGTTCGGCCAGCCGCAGATGGCTGATGGTCTGCGACATCAGCGACTCCGCTCGGTCTGTTGGTCCCAATTGTGCAGATCTGTGCTGCGACTAATTCGCCACCCCAAACCCGCAGCTAGCAGAGGGTGTTGAGGTTGTTGTCATGTTCTTTTGTGAGTCACGCCTATGTAGAGGCTCCTCAAGCCGTCAGTGCACGCTGAGTTGAATGTGAGGCATTCATTGGCCTCTACGCCTGTTCACTTTTTCATTCGCTTTTTCCGCATGCTTGATCAAGTCAAAGTGTCCAAGCTGATCCGCCACCTAGCTGTGGGTAGTGGATTGCTGTTGCTCTCTGGCCTTTCCACCTCCTGCACGGATCAGAAGCAGGCGTTAGGCGGAAACCTGGATCGCACGAATTTACCGATTGCTGAGCCAAAACCTGAAAAGGTCACCAAAGTGCTGCCGGCCGATGTGCCCATGCCCAAGCAATGGGAGGTCGCGGCACCAGCCGATGCCCCCAATGTGGTGATCATCCTTCTTGATGATGTGGGTTTCGCTGCACCCTCCGCCTTCGGCGGTGCGGTGAACATGCCGACGGCGGAAAAGCTGGCTGATAATGGTTTGCGCTACAACAAATTCCACACCACTGCCCTCTGTGCGCCGACCAGGGCGGCTTTGAAATCCGGACGCAATCACCACAAGGTGAATATGGGGTCGATCCCAGAGATCGCAACTGGTTATGCGGGTAATTCCACCGTGGTTCCCGACTATGCCCAGCCGGTTGCCGAGATTCTGAGATTGAACGGCTACAACACCGGTGCCTTTGGCAAGTGGCATGAAACGCCTGGTCGTGAGACTACGGCAGCCGGCCCTCAGACCCGTTGGCCAACGCGGCAGGGATTCGAGAAGTTCTACGGCTTTGTTGGGGCCGAAGACAACATGTGGGATCCAACGATCCACGATGGTGTCACCGTTGTGGATGCACCGAAAAAAGATGGGTATCACTTCACCGAAGACATGACCGATCAGGCGATTGGTTGGATGCGGCAGCAGAAATCCATTAAGCCTGATAAGCCGTTCTTTATCTATTACTCATCCGCTGGTTCCCACTCCCCTCACCATGTGAGCAAGGAATGGATTGCTAAATACAAAGGTAAGTTCGACGAAGGCTGGGATGTTCTTCGAGAGCGCAATCTTCAGAATCAGATCAAGGCAGGGATTGTTCCTGAGGGCACTCAGATGGCTGAAGCGCCAGACAGTATTCCCAAATGGGACAGCCTCACGCCACAACAGAAAAAAATCTATGCGCGTCAGGCCGAGGTTTTTGCTGCCTTCACGGAGTATTCTGATTATGAAGCCGGTCGTTTGATCCAGGCGATCGACGATCTTGGTGAGCTTGATAACACATTGGTGATCTATATCACCGGAGACAACGGCGCCAGTGTTGAAGGGGATAGGACTGGTCAGTGGAATTGGAACCACTACCTCAATGGAGTTGAAGAAACGCCTGACGAACAGGAGGCCAAGCTTGATGAGTGGGGCGGGCCTACCACCTATCCCATGTATCACATGGGCTGGGCGATCGCCTTCAACTCACCCTTTGCTCTCTCCAAGCAAGTGGCCGGTGATTTCGGTGGAACACGCAACGGTACGGTGATTCATTGGCCGAAACGCATTAAACAAGGTGGTGGTCTACGCACACAGTTTTCGCACGTAAATGATGTGGCCCCAACAATTCTTGAGGCGGCCAATCTGCCGATGCCCAACACAATTAATGGCATTGATCAGATTCCAATGCAAGGAACCAGTCTGATGTATACCTTTGATGCTCCTGATGCCAAAGAAAAGCACAATACGCAGTATTTTGAGGTTATTGGCAACCGAGGCATCTACCACAACGGTTGGATGGCGCGAACCACAGTGATGTATCCCTGGATGGCGCCGGAAAGAATGAATCCAGTTGCCGACGATAGTGGTTGGCAACTTTATGACACCACCAAGGATTTCAGCCTCTCGAATGATCTCGCTGATCAGGAGCCGGAACGCCTTGTGGCCATGAAGAAG
Source organism: Synechococcus sp. UW179A (assembly GCF_900473965.1). Classification (NCBI taxonomy): domain Bacteria; kingdom Bacillati; phylum Cyanobacteriota; class Cyanophyceae; order Synechococcales; family Synechococcaceae; genus Synechococcus; species Synechococcus sp. UW179A. The sequence goes on from NZ_UCNJ01000025.1 coordinate 195,912, forward strand.
AAGTTCATCGAAGAGGCCACTGCAAATCAGGTGTTGCCGCTTGATGATCGTCTTCTCGAGCGTCTAGTACCTTCTGTTGCCGGTCGGCCGACACTTTTGGGTGATCGGACGTCCATGGATTTGTATCCCTATGCCTGGAACATGGTCGAGGATTCGATCCTTAATGTGAAGAATACCTCCAGCAGCATTACGGCTCAGTTGGACATCAAGCCTGGCCAGAAGGAGAGTGGCGTGATCTTCTCCCAGGGCGGTCGCTTTGGTGGCTGGTCTCTCTATGTGGAGAATAATGTGCCTGCCTACACCTACAACTATATGGGTAAGCCTTACACCTTTACCAGTAATGAGCCATTGCCAATTGGTCAGTCTGAACTTCGCTTTGAGATCGACTACGACGGTGGCGGTGTTGGCAAAGGCGCCGATGTGCGGATGAAGATCAACGATAAAGTTGTTGCCCTTGGTCGACTTGACAAGACCATCGCATCACGTTTCTCCATTGATGAAGGTGCTGATGTTGGTCTTGATCGTGGTTCGGCGGTCACCGTCAAGAACATCGGACCCCAGCGTTACAGCGCCTATGGCGGACAGATTGACAAGGTCACGCTTGAGATCTATCCCAAGGAGACTGATGCCAAGAAGATCTGATTGAGTCGATCATCAGCTGTTGGATGGTGATGTTGTTCCTCTGAGCAGTATCACCATTTTTTATGAGTTGTGAGTGTATGAATTGTGATTTGCAGCGTTGGCTTGTTGTCATGAATGAGAGGGCTGTGGTGTCTGTGCAATCTCTCTTTTGGTGGCCGTCTGCTCTGGTCAAGCAAAGTGTTGCTGATCAGCTGCTTCGGATTACTGATCCGATGTTTCAGCGATTGGTTCTCTTGGCACTATGCGTTTCAGCTGTGCCGGGGTACAGAACAACGTTGGATCTGTATCGAAGGGCCTTTAAAAGCATCCAGCTCTTCATCAAGTATGTCTCAAAGATCCACGCAGCATCATGGTCTTGATGGCTTGTGGTGGGATCAATGCGGTTGATTGCGTTGGTAAGTTTTCAAGCGATGGCTGATCCAGCCAGGCCCAACCAGGCCGAGAATGATGATGGTGAGTGTTGTGGTGAGACGACTGGAGAGAGTTCTTGCTTCTTCCAGTCCGTTGAACACAAACGCAATGGCGACCAGAACACCGAAGACTCCTGTGAACGTTCCACTGAGGGACCTGAGCAGGTCACCGATCGAGCGGCCCTCAACAGCATCAGGGTCGATGCCGACATGGCGACCGGCCAGAACACCTGTGATGCCCAGAATCACGATCAGAGCTAGTCGCTCCCAGGCTGAGTAGGCAGATCCAGTTTCGCCGGCTCGCTGCATCACATACACCATCGAGGATGCTGTTCCTAGGAAGCTGCCGGAGCAAAGCCCGATGCTGCCCCACCACTGCGCTGGTGTTTTCAGGCGATTGCGCAGCCTGCTCAGCAGGATCAAGAAGATGCAGCTGACCGTGACATCTGCGAGCAGCGGCAGACTCAGATTGATGGCGTAGCCAACCCCGGCGCCGAGCAGCAAAGCAGCCATATCGGCTCCCTTGCGAGGGTTCTGTTTCAGCAGCAGCTTCGGATCTGATGGGGTTTTCATGGACTCGCTCTAAGCGTCTCCTGTGATCTGATCCTGGTTTGCATTGGCTTGACGCCATTTCATGAACGGTGCCGTACCCACGGCCGTCACGACGACGTACCCAACCACAGCCGCTTTGATGTCAATTGCGTTAGGAGCCATGCCTTGAATGATGAGCAGGGCAAGGCCTGGATTTCGCATAGACAGCACCAAAGGAAGTGTGCTGCGTTCATCGTGGTCGTTTCCTGCAACGACATATCCAAGCCCAATGCCGACCCAGGTGAGGATGAACATCAGTAAGGCTCCTCTGAGGTTGCCGATCAACATCGGCGTCACTTTCGGCAATGCCACGAACAGGATCAGGGCCAGCAGCACCAGTAAGAGGATGCTTGCGCCTTTCTGAATCACCGGATTCCAGCGTTCAGCCCACTCCTTACACCAACGCCGCAATGACACGCCCACAAGCAACGGAATCAGTTGCACGGTGAAGACCTGGAAGGCGACGTCTCTGGCGGACACGCTCCAGATCGTCTCCCCCGATTCCAACGGCAGCTGAGTGACCCACAGCGGCACACTGATAATGGCTGCACAGGCTGACCAGAACTGCAACCTTGTTGCCAGTTGAGGGTTTTCCGCCAGCTTCCTGCTCTTCAGAGCGATCATCGGCGCGCTGGGACAGATTGCCATCAGCATCACCGCTGTAGTGATGGCAGGAGACAGACCTTGTCCGAGTGGGGTCCGCAGCAGCAGCAAAGCCGCCAGTGGCAGGACCACGCAGGTTGCCAATAACACGCGCACGATCAGTGCTGGTCTGTGTTTCAGCAAGTCGAACTGCAGGCTGGGCAGATTCAGGCCCAGAGACACCATGATGAAAAACAGGGCCAGTGAGATCAGCAGTGACATGGAAAGAGAGAGAGATTTGACGGTGACGCGGGAGAAGCCGTCGGCTCAGATAAACCCAGCGAGGAGTAAGAAAAATGCAATTACCCCGATCACTAGCACAGCGGTTGCTGTAGCAATCGAAAGCGATGGCTCATCGCGGTAGAGGTATGGGTCATTGCGCAAGCGGACCAATTCACGTTTGTGCTGCCTCATGGCAATCAGCAACGTGAAAATGCCAACCCCGATGAATCCCATCGACATCAGTTGCACACCCATGTCGTTGCTGGAGTTGGCTTCGCCTCCTGCATCGCGAATGGCGCTGATGATTTTGTCGAGACCGAATCCAAAACTGATCAGAGCCAGGGCTGTGCGAATCCAGGCCAGGGTTGTGCGCTCAGCTGCGGCGCGATTTCGGGTTTTGGCCAGCTCCGTATTGGTATTGCTCATCCGTGTGGGAAGGGCTGACCGCTGTCGACAGGGTAGAAATTGCCGTGATTGACGTCAGCCTGAACTGCTCCCGATTGTGCTGGATTGCAGCGTTTTGCGATTCACCAACTGTTGATCGTTGTCTTTGCCATTCACAATCACCCCAAACGGCAAGCAATTATTGATGGAATGGGCTGAACATCTTCTGACGCATTCAGCCGAAGCATTGCGCTTGATCCTTGAGTGCCTGTCGGTGCTTTCTGTTGGGGTTGGTTTGATTGCGGTGTTCAGTCGCGGCGGGCCGCTGCGCTTACGGGCCATTCCACCTCATCTCATGCAACGGGGACCGCTCACCGCAGCACGCCTGACCTTCGGTGGATGGGTGGCTCTTGCGCTGGAGTTTCAGCTTGGCGCCGATGTGGTGCAGACCACAATCAGCCGCGAAGCATCGGCATTGATTCAGCTGGGAGCTGTGGCATTAGTGCGTACATTCCTGAATTACTTTTTAAGCCTGGAGCTCAAAGAAAAAGAGCAGACTCCTTGATGAAGTCTGCTCTGAATCAGGAATTCGGTTGAAATATCTTAATCAAATTGTCTTGGATTGTTCTCCCTGCCAATACAGGATTAGCTGACTTATTTGAGATACTCAACCTGCATGGTGTGGATTGTTCCGTTGAACTTAAACGGTGCACGCTCCCGGTAGTCCAGGGAAACCGGGGATCCGAGAGCCTGACCAACATCAAGACAGTCATTGGCGGTGAATAGCAGTGCTGCCGGTCTGGGCACAATGCCCTCGAGGAGTCTGTTGCCATTGAGGGTGCACTTGATTGACAGCGGACCCCTTGGATTGTCGTCGGTGTGTTGGGTCACGATTTCCAGTTTGTGGCGACCGGCCGGCAGCGGCTGAGCGGAGCTCAGCTTGGTGCGTTCGATCAGGAACAAGTTGTATTCATAGGTGAGAATTCCTTCATCCATGAATGCGGTGAGACCGCCTGAATTGGCACCCAGCTTGTAGAGCACACCACTGGCATGCTCAGGTGTTTCCATGTCAAGGACCACCCTGTTGTTAAGAGCTCCGAGTCGTGGTGCGCAGCCCTCTGGAATTCTGGTAATCGTGCCTGGTAATACCCAGGACGTTGCAACGGGGGCTACCTTCATCTCGGGGTGGAAGATTGTCGTCCAAAGTCCACCGCCAATCGGTAGATTCTTGTATTTGGCCGATTCCACCAAGAACAGATTTTTGAGCGCCTGCAGTTTCTCGGGATGTTGATCCGCGATATTCCTGCTCTGGCTCCAGTCTTCCTCTAAATTGTAAAGCTCCCATTCGTCAGTGTTCGGCGACCAGGTGAGGATGTCGGGGTCGACACCCTTCACCCAGGGCAGGCGAGGTCCTACGGCGCCTGCCATCCATCCTTCGTGGTAAATGGATCGTGATCCAAAGATGTCGAAGAACTGGGTTGTTAGTTGACCCGGTGCATCAGGAGCATTGAACGCATAGGCAAAGCTGGTGCCGTGAATCGGATCTTGCGTGACGCCATTCACTGTCTTGGGTGGCGTGATTCCCACCAGCTCGTAGATCGTTGGCACCAGATCGTTGCAGTGGTGGAACTGCGACCGCGGTTTGGGATCTGGCTTGATGCCCTTCGGCCATTTGATCGCCATCGGATTACGAGTGCCGCCGAGGTATGACCCCATCAGTTTCAGGCCTTGGTAAGGCGTGCTGCCGGCCCAGGCCCAGCCTGCGTGATACATATTGTCGACCAGCGGGGAGCCAAGGGCATCCAGTCCTCCGAGTTCATCGAGCACTTTGATGTGCTCATCGATCTCTGTGCCAATCGAGTTCTGTGCAAGTAGCTCTGAGATGGTGCCATCTTGCCCCTCGCCTGAGGAGCCGTTGTCTCCCCAGATGTAGACCACCAGCGTGTTTTCCTCGTATCCAAGCCGTTCAACCTCAGACAGGATGCGACCAACCTGATGATCAGTGTGTTCGCCAAAGCCTGCCAGCACTTCCATCAGACGCGACTGGAAGGGTTTCTGGTGATCAGGAATGGAGTCCCAGGCCGCCATCCGTGGATGGCGAGGTGTGAGCTGTGCATTTTCCGGAATCCAGCCTTTAGCTTTGGCATTCTTGAAGGCACGCTCGCGATAGGCATCCCAGCCATCGTCGAATTTGCCTTTGTACTTATCCGCCCACTCCTTATTGACATGGTGGGGACCATGCAGGGCTCCGGAGGCCCAATACATGTAGAAGGGCTTGTCGGGGCGGAGAGCTTTATGCGTTTGCAGCCAGTTGATCGCGTCGTTGGCCAGGTCTTCGCTGATGTGATATCCCTCCTCTGGGGTGCTTGGTGGCATCACCACCGTGGTATTACGCACCAGATGCGGTTCATATTGGGAGGCCTCACCTGCCAGGAAACCGTAGAAGTATTCAAAGCCGAGTCCGGTTGGCCAGTTTTCGAAAGGACCCGCAGCAGTGATTTCAGTGGCTGGTGTGTTGTGCCACTTACCCCATGCAGCTGTGGCGTAGCCGTAGTTGCGTAGAACATCGGCCTGCATTGCACAGCTTTTTGGAATCTTGCCTGAATAGCCGTCCCAGTCGTTCGTTAATTCAGTGATCTGGCCGTTGCCCACGAAGGTGTGGTTGCGACCGGTCAATAGGGAGGCGCGTGTTGGTGAACACATCGCTGTAGTGTGGAAGCGATTGAAGCCAACGCCGGCGTCTTTGACCGCCTGAAGCGTGGGCGTGTGAACATCTCCTCCTAGGCAATCCGGTAGTGCGGGGCCGGCGTCATCAATTAGCACCACCAGGATATTGGGTGCATCGTCTGGAAGGTACTTGGGATCAGGCAGTGGGCTGTACGTCGACTCCTGCATCGTCGTTCCAGCCTTGCTTCCCGACGGTTTGGCGGGAAACGGCAGGATCGAACCATCAACGGGTTGGCTAGTGCTCATGGAGAGAGGGGTGCAGTATCGATGCCATCCCTTTGTTGATAGCGGCCTGATTGTTGCCTGCCTCTGGTTGGCTGGTCAGGTGTGCACAAACGGGACCTGAAACAACTGCTACTGGTTCGCTGATTTCAACCAGGTTTCACTGGGGCTTTCGGCAAAAACTTGCTGATAGGCTTTGGCGAAATGACCTCGACTTTGAAAACCGTAGTGTTGGGCAATCTCTGAGATCGTTCGAAATCTTTTGTCTGCGCGTGCATCTGGCGAACGCAGAATCCAATTCACTTGCTCGAGTCGCACCCGTTTCATCATCTCCATTGGCCCCATGCCGAATGATTCTTTAGTGCCTTGGATTAATGTGCGCCTTGATGCGAAAAGTGATTCGCTAATTTGGTCGAGATTATAGTCTTTATCTGTATTTTTGAAGCCCCAGGATACAAATTCTCTAACTAATCGTTGTCTTGGTGAAGGCGTATAGGATAAATATTTGGAGCTTATTTTGTTAGAAATTGCTTCCAAGAATGAGCCGTACAGATGATTTGTTGTTTGCCTGCGTTGCTGGGGTGTAAGTGGTTGGCACTCAAGAAAATGTTGAAACTTTTTTCGGAGCTGAGCATGCAGCAAAGGGTCGATTTGCAGCGCATTATTAGTTTCTAGTTGTTCGATGATGTCTTCGGAATCGCAGTGACCTAGGAATGCGTTGAAGCGACTTGTTGAAAGAATTGCCAGATAAATTGTGGAATTAGCTGAAAGTTGAAAATGCGATTCGATTTGCCCTTGGCGAAAGCCGTTAAGTGAATATCGTGCGATCGGAATATTGAAAAGCCGACACTCTTCTGCCAGGCCTGTGGCCTCCAGGCAGAAGCTCATGCAGTCGGGGCCCCTCTCACCATTCAGCAGCAAGTGCTGATTGGTTTGCAGCTCGATTAGAGCCATGCTGCCTAGGTTGGCGAGCCTGAAGCGCCCCTGCAGACGCCCCTGGCTGAGTTGAACCGCGTCAAAGGTTTTGCCAATCAGCTTGAACAGTTGTTTGAGCTCGCTGGCGGAATGAAAGGGTAAATCCAGGCTCTGCTGAGGCTGAGCACCTCCAAGCTGATGGCTCTTGGCTCCAGTGCTGGCAATGATTGTGGCCACATCTTTGCAGAAGTCGATAGCAATTTATACCTTTTTCAGTGGTTAAACTGAAATTAGTGAACGTTCGTGTATGACCGATGCGTCGCGGCGTTGATCGACAAGTAGCCGGTGGCTGTATCACGCCCCGCACGCTGGCTGCAGCTCTGGTGATGACTCGACCTGCGCCGAATCGATTGTTTCGGGGTCTGCAGCTCGGCTTAGGCGGATTGTTGCTTTTTCCGTTCGCCTGGTTGCAGTCTGTGTTTTGGGGTCGTGCCCTGAAGCGTCTTGACTTACCTGATGATCCGGTCATCGTGATTGGCCACTGGCGCAGCGGTACCACCTATCTCCATCAGCTGATGGCTGCAGATCCTGGTGCGGCTACTGCCAGGAATGCACTTACGGTGGCTCCGCAGGTATCTCTGCTACTGAAGCCGTTGATCATCGCTGTTCTCAATCGCCTGATGACGGCAACACGTCCGATCGATGCTGTGCCCTGGAGTGCTCTGGATCCACAAGAGGACGAAATCGGACTGGCTCGTCTCACTATTGACACCAACATGGCTGGAGTGGCATTTCCTCAGGATTACCTCAGGCATTTTCATCGCTGTGTCCTCTCAACCACCCGAGACTTTCAGCGACAGCTGTTGCACTTTGTTCGTCTTACCTGGGCCCATGATGGGGAGGGAAAGCGACATTTGTTGATTAAAAATCCAACCCACACAGCACGGGTGACCTTTTTGTTGGATTTGTTCCCGAAAGCACGTTTTGTTTTGATGAAACGAGAGCCTGTTGATGCAGTCCGATCTTTGACGTTGGTGAAGCAGAAACTTGCCGATCTGGTCGGTCTGCAGCCGGCACCTGATCAGCAGCGGCAGGTCGAAGAAACGGCGATGGCCCATCGTTTGTTGTTGGAAGCCTTTGAATCCGCCCGTCCACAGATTCCCGCTGGTCAGCTGGTGGAGGTGAACTATGGCGAACTGGTGGACTCACCGATGAACACTGTTGAAAGGATTTACCGCGAACTTTCCATTGAAGGCTGGGATCAGGCTTGTGATGCTGTGCAAGCCAGGGTGGAACGTGCGCAGACCTATAACCCTTGCCAGGTGCTGTTGGAGCCCAAGGCGGAGAAGCGTCTGCAGGAGCTGATGGCACCTGCAAACGCCTCAACCACCGATTAGCCCTTACTGGCCAAAGGCCACCTGACAGGCGGCATTCAGCAGCTGGGCTTCGTTGCCGTTGTTGGGCGTTCCACCGTTGATGGTTCCTTGCCGGCAATCGGCATAGAACCTTGCTGTGGAGTTGCCGTCATCGGCCTCGAACGTCACCGTGTCGCCGGTGGCGGTGACGCTGGGGTAGTAGAGGGAGTACTCCGAGTCGGGCACAACGATGTAACTCACTTCGTTGCTCTGGGCTGTGTTGACCAGACTGTTGATCACTCCGAAGGTGGCCATGCTTGCCACGCCCCAGGCGGCTGCCCGGCCTGGGTACCAGCCCCAGTTGTTGTAATAGGAACCGCCGTACCAACCGCTGTTCCAAGGGCGGTTGTTGTACCAGTTGTTGCCGCTGTACCAACCGTTCCCGTAGCGATCCCAGTTGTTGACCGCTTTGCGCCGATTATCTGAGCGGGTATTGAACCGATCGTTGCGATTGTTCTGGCGTGTGTCGAAGCGATCGTTGCGATTGTTCTGCCGGTTTGAGCTGTTGTTCCGCACCTGACTTTGGCGATCGCTCCTGGTGTTCTGACGGTTGCTCTGGCGGTTCGTGCTGTTGGTGCGAGCTTGACCTTGGCGACTGCTTCGGGTGCCCTGCCGGTTGCTCTGACGACTTGCGCTGTTAGATCGGGCCTGACCTTGACGGTTGCTCCGCGTGGTCTGCCGGCTGCTCGAACGGCTACCTGAGCGACTGCCGCTGTAGTTGCTGAAGCCAGTGCGGGCACCACTTCTTGAACTGCTGCGTGAACTGCTTCTGGAGCTGCTGCGGGAACTGCTTCGAGAGCTTCCCCGTGAGCCGCCACGCGAACCACCGCCACCGCCGCGACGCTGGGCCAGCTGGATGCTCTCACTTGTGCTTGTGGTGGCTGCTGATTCAGTGCCGATGGCTGCTAGCCCAGCGGCTGGTTGCAGTGCCAGAACCAGGCCCAGCAGGCCAGCGAGACGATGTCTGGAGGATCGGCGAATATTGATTGTCATTGTCTGATTGCCTCCTTCAGTCGATCACAGCCGTTGTCGAAACACGCCACATCCACGCGGCCATTGGCAGCGAAGACCATTCCCACCTTGGTGCGGCCCTGCATGGCATCACCGCTGCCGACCAACACATCGGCGAGATACTTGGGATTTTTCACACAAAAGGCGTCGTTGTTGAAACAGAGCTCCTCAGTTCTGAAATCGATCGTGGCGTTCTTCACCGAGCTCCAAGGTGTCGTGTCGCTGGCTCGGCCTTCAATACGCACATAGGGATCGTCGATCACGCGATAACTCACGGTCTTGGATCCAAATTGGTGAACGTATTCAGTGGTGTCGTCGACATTGGATGCCACGACTTTGCAGGAGTAGGTTTGACCTGCGCTTCTGCAGGTGGTCTCCAGGCTGTAAAGCTCCTGGGCCACCGCTGCGGATGCGCTGAGGCTGCCGAGCAAGACCGTCAGGCCCGTCAGCACCCTGCAGCGAAAGAAGCTGTGCATGGGTGTAGGGGGTCGCGGAGGATTGCAATCCTCCATTTCGACACCATGACCATGAATTGATCAGCAGGCCGTGGTTCTGCCTGATCGGGATCAGCTCGGTTTTTCGGAGGTAACTTGACGCTATTGATTCTTCCCTCTGTTGTGCTCCGCCCCCTGGTTGTTGCGTTGGTGCTGTCACTGTCGTCTGCCGGTTCTGTTCAGGCCCTGGAGGATTGCAGCCTGATTAAGAGGCTGATGAACACACTCGGCGCCTCGATGGCTCGCAATCGGATGTTGATCGCGGCTTCGCAACAGACTGGAGAAAACAAAGCCCAGGCCGAGCAAGCGAGTGAATTGCTTTCGCGTCAGACCCGCAATTACAGGGATTTGAGGGAGGATTATGAACGCAACAGGTGTGGTCGTGACTGGGAATGATGCACAGATAGAGCGCCGTCAGCGACTGCATGAGCTGCTTCTGGCACTCATCGCTCGCCAGGAGGATTTGGAGCTGATGGATGCTGATGGCCCTTCCGGATTGACCAGCTGCGGCGCTGGTGAGGGGCCAGAGGAAGCGGCGCGCTGGTTGGACCGCAACAGACGTGTGTTGCAGCACTACCAATCGCTGGTGCGCACGGCGGTGACGATGGATGCCCTGCTAGACGCCGAGCAGGTTCTGCCCTCCAGGGAGATCTGAGCCATCTGCGCAGAACCATCAGAACAGTGCCATCTGCTGAGAAGGATGGTTGTGGCAACGGCTGGGACGTGCGTTGATCAAACCGCATTCACCATTGCCATTCCGGGATGTTCCTTCTGGCATTGAGCACAGACCGTTCAGGTCTGGCAGGCTGGGGCGACTTTCCGCCTTTCCATGGCTCCGCTTGGACTGACTGCTCTGCGTTCGCTGCTGCGCCGCAGGTCCCGTCCTGAATCCTGGAGTGCACCACAAGCCAGCTGGAGCAGGCCCTTTGGACTGGGTTGGGATCAGCCCTACACCGTCCGTTATGCCAGCAATCTCGATGACGGTCCCAATCACGGCATGCCCCTGGGTGGCTTCGGGGCTGGCTGCATCGGCAGGGCTCCGGATGGCAATGTCAACCTTTGGAATCTCGATGGTGGCGAGCACTGGTTTGGGGTGCTTCCCGACTGTCAGTTCGCCCTTTTTGAGAGCAATGGCAGCAGCCAACGTGCCCATGCTCTGGCGGTGAAGCCGCAGGCGGATGCCTCTAGACCGGAAGCGGCTGATCCACTTCAGGCCTGGGACTGGTACCCCGCCAGCACGCAGGAGCGCAGCACGGGCACCTACGCCGCCCGCTATCCGCTCAGTTGGACGCAGTACGACGGTGTTTACGACGCCGATGTGCGTTGTGAGGCGTTCAGCCCGATTCTTCCCGGCGATTACCAGCGCACCAGTTACCCGGTGGCGGTGTTCGTGTGGACCTTGCGCAACCCCACCAAGAATCCTCTTGATCTCTCGCTGATGCTGAGCTGGCGCAACAGCTGCGGTTGGTTCACCAACACCGATGCCTCGGCTGAAGTGCATTTCCGCGATGACGGCAGCCCGGAGCACAACTATGCCCCAGCGATCGGCCGAACCGAGGGGCAACGCAACCGATATGTGGATGAAGGCAAGCTGCGGGGAGTGCTGCTTGAGGGCAATGTCTCTGCACCGATCGCTGAAGGCGAAGGGCAGTGGTGCATTGCAACAGTCGAGCAACCTGGCGTGAGCATTCAACGCTGCAGCCGCTGGAACCCTGCAGGTGATGGCAGTGAGCTGTGGAACAGCTTCAGCGATGACGGCTCGATTCCCAACAGCAACAATGATCGGCACAGTGGCAATGATGATCCGCTCAGCGCAGCTCTAACGATGAGTTGTCAGTTGGCTCCCGGGGAGAGTATCGAGATCCCCGTGGTGATCAGTTGGGATCTACCGGTTACGGCCTTTGCGACCGGCAGTAAAGCCCTGCGTCGTTACACCGATTTCTTTGGCACTGGTGGCAACCAGGCCGCGGCAATTGCCGCCGAAGCACTACGTGACTGGAAGCAATGGAGGGCTCAGATCGACGCCTGGCAGCAGCCGGTGCTGCAGTGCAGTGAGCTGCCAGAACCCTTACGGATGGCGCTGTTCAATGAGCTCTATGACCTCTGCAGTGGTGGCAGCCTCTGGAGTGCGGCATCACCGGAGGATCCCCACGGTCGTTTCGGCGTACTCGAGTGCCTCGACTACGCGTGGTACGAAAGCCTGGACGTGCGCCTGTATGGCTCCTTTGCTTTGCTGCAGCTTTGGCCGGAGCTGGATAAATCGGTGCTGCGCAGTTTCGCGCGGGCCATCCCTGCGGCGGATGCCACCCAAAGGCCGATCGGTTGGTATTTCACCCAGGGCAAGGGCCGGGTGGAAGCTGATCGCAAGGTGAAGGGCGCAACCCCGCATGATCTCGGTGCGCCCAACGAGCAGCCCTGGGATGCCACCAACTACACGGCCTATCAAGACTGCAACCTTTGGAAGGACCTTGGCAGTGACTTTGTGCTGCAGGTGTGGCGTACCTACAAGCTGGCCCCCAGCGGCGAAGATCTGAGTTTTCTTGCGGAGTGCTGGCCAGCTGCCGTGGAGGCGCTGCGCTATCTCAAAACCTTTGATGTGAATGACGATGGACTGCCCGATAACGGTGGAGCACCCGATCAGACCTTCGACGACTGGCCCTTGAAGGGTGTGAGTGCCTATTGCGGTGCACTCTGGATCGCTGCGCTGGAGGCCGCATTGGCCATTGCTCAAACGCTGCAGCTCAAAACCGGTCTGGAGACCTCCGCTGAGCAGCATGAGTTCGGCGCCTGGCTGGAACAATCGCGCAGCAATTTCGACAAGCTGCTCTGGAACGGCGAGTTTTACGACATCGATGCCGAAAGTGGCACGCCAGTGGTGATGGCGGATCAACTTTGCGGTGATTTCTATGCCCGTCTGCTCGGCCTAGAGCCCGTGGTGAGTGAAGCCAACAGCCGCAGCACGCTCAAGGCAGTGAAGGAAGCCTGCTTTGAAAAATTTGAAGGCGGAACCCTGGGCGTAGCTAATGGTCTGCGCCGTGATGGCACGCCGTTAGACCCCAACGGTACCCATCCGCTTGAGGTGTGGACCGGCATCAATTTCGGCATTGCCAGCTATTTCCAGCTGATGGGTGAAGGGCAAACAGCGGAAGCAATCTGCTCAGCGGTGGTGAATCAGGTGTATGCGGGTGGGTTGCAGTTCCGCACACCGGAAGCGATCACGGCTGTGAACACCTTCCGTGCCTGCCATTACCTGCGAGCCATGGCGATCTGGGGATTGTGGGCAACGCACACGAATTGGCAGGTGATTCCCGGGGCTCAGCGCGGTTGAGGATTTAAACAGCATCGAGACTTTGCTTGTGGAAATTGATGGATTTGAGCAATGCTTGCGTTGTTGGCTTCGTTTTAAGCAGCTTGCGAAGTTATCTGGGCGATGTAATTGCGTGCCATCGTTAAGTGCAGAGAAACTGCAGGCAACATATCGATATAACGAAAGAGTCCCGTGCGTCCGCAAAAAGTGATGTTGGCTTCGGCAGCTGCAAGTGTTTGATAACGTTTGAGCAATTGTTCGGAATCTTTTGTCTTAACCGGGTAGTAATATTCGCCTGGATTCTGTTCAACGCTGCAGGGTTCTTCAAAAGTGATTTGATGAGGGCCAGTCTTGTTGTCTGGGGAGTTGGGGAGCAAAGACCATTGCGTGACACGCGTGAATCGACCATCATCTGTGAAGTTGATCACGGGAGCTGATTGCTGGCTATTGGTGTTGCTTTGATGGAATAGGATTGACCGATAGGGTAAGCGGCCAAAGCAATGGTCGAAATATTGATCGATTGGTACTGAAAGGAAACAGTGCTCGTAGTTTTGTTCCATTGTTTTGCAGAATGTGCGCTTCAGCTCCACTTGGATTAGTGGGTGATCCAGCAGCTGTTCAAATAACGACGTATAGCCGTGGCTAGGTAGTGCTTGAAACGTGTCTGTGAAATAACGATCATCGCGAGTTGTGCGAACAGGCAGTCGAGCGCCGATTCCAATGCCGAGCTTGCTTGCATCAACACCCCACATTTTGCGCGTATAAGGCCGAAAGAATAAATTTGCTAGTTGTTCTCCAACATTTGCCAGGAATAGTTGATCGGAATTAGTAGGCTTGATCTTTGTTTGGCGTAATGAGTCCAGAAAGGTTTGAGTTTCATTGTCATTAGATAATTGAATTTTGAAGATGTCTTCTAAAGTTGTGCGGTTGACCGGTAGAGGTGTCGTTTCTCCGCTTGGAAGTAAGGCGCGAACTCGATGTTCATAGGGAGTCCAACAGCAGAAGCGGCTTAGGAAGGCAACAGCCTCTGAATTTTTATTGCCATGAAGAAGATGCGGGCCATAGCGATGAATGCGCTCGCTCTGCTCATTCAGTTCATCAAAAGCGTTGCCCCCGATGTGGTCTCGCTTGTCGATTAAATGAATGGGTATGCCATTTTCTGCAAGAACTCGTGCAATTGTCGCGCCAGCAAAACCGGCACCAACGACTAAAACTGTCATTCAGCTAGCCACCGCATGTTCCAGTTGTGCGTGATCTTGCTCGTTGACAGCAAATCCCATTGCCAGCATCAATCTCTGTCGCACTAACAATTCTTCTTCCTTGCTCTTTAGTCCGTTGCTGAATCGTTGCTCCACCGAGCCCAAAGGGCGCAGATGACTCATCGGAGCACAATCGATGGCAGCAAATCGCCAATCGCCCAACTCAGCCGCGCACAACGGCAATGCGAAGCGGTCATAGCCGTAGGCGGATTTTGTGGAAACAAGAAATGGCATGGATAGGTCTAAAAGATCGCGGCGAATGAAAGGTGCTTGGTTTTCGACAATCGGCAATCTGTGCAGTGATGTGCAAGCACGCTGCCTTAACCAGGGATATTCACGGCTGCTGGGGCTGTTGAGGCTCAAGGCAGGCTGCGCTGCCAACAGATGATGCATTCGAGATAATGCCAGTACTGTATTGATATCGCTTGTTCTCAGGCAAAGATCATCATCTAAAAATGCAACATAGTGATCTTCTTTGGGCATGTCGAGCTGACGCCATGCTGACTCCATCAACTCACCTTTACACTCCGTCTTCTCACTGATCACATGCCAGTTTTGTGGATTATCCGATTGGGCAATTCCTTGGCCTGTCCAGTCGAAGAGCACAACACGGCAGCCAAGAGGCTGATCCACAATTACACCGTGTTGGCCTTGCTTGCAGGTGATGACGACTAGGTCATCGCTGTAGGCCCCTGGTGCAATCACTGGATCGCCTAATTCGACCGGCTTTTGCTGATTCAGTTGCTCCACAGCCGCTGCCATCTCTGGCAGGAACTGATCACTGTGACTTCCCAAAACCCAGCGTGCCCAGCATTGACGTTCAGCCTCTGATCGATCGCGCAGTAGCTCTGGTAAAACGTTCTTCACGCTGCCCGCTGATCAGATCTCTCTGTGCTCAAAACTGTTTGAGCGAGTTCAAGAAATGCCCAGTCGGCCGCATAAAATTGATGTAGCGCTCTGAGAGCCTCATGAGTGAGATGTTCACGCTTCAAACGTCGCCAGGGATTTTCGTCTTTTAGATCTCTGGAAATATGTTGAGATGTTGTATCGATCTCCATTCCGCTGACTGTTTGCCAGTGCTGCATCAGTTCATTAATATTTTCCATCCCTTGCAATGAGTAATAACAGCTGGGATCACCGCCCAGATAGGCCACCTGAGGAATCGTGTGATGACTCCAGTCGATATGGCAGGGGATCCACTGGCGCAGTTGCAGTGCTACAGCATTCATGACGTAGACGGGGTCGGAGTCATCAGCAAAGCTGGCGACTCCATGCCGCACAAAGAGGTCTCGGTGATACTCCAGGGCTTCTTGATAGGAGGCCTCGTTTTCGGTGTTTGTGCGTAATTTTTGCTCGATTTTGAACCGTGTTAGTTCTACAAGGTGGCTTCTGCAGGCCGATACGAATCGGTCAACTGGGTCTCGCCAGATGGCGATCAGGCCTCGGTGCTGAGCGACGATTTTTAATTCTTCTGGGGTTAGCCAGTAGGTGTGATGGAGTGCTGAACTGTGTGGATCACTGACCAGTTGCTGTTCACGGTATCCCTGCAATTGCAGCCAGACCCGTTTGATCGTGCTGCAACCGTTTTTGGGAACCCAGACGATGGCTGCGTCGTTGCCAAGGGGCAGCAATGGTGTAAGTGTTCCTCCAGCCTGTAAGTGGGTTTGAACGCAGACCCAATCGCTTGTGCTCCTGATCCGCAGACCAGGCATCTGGCCACTAGCCGGGTCTGTCTGGTTCATGCCGCTATAGCTTGATCGCTCTCGCCAATGCCGATCGTTGGGCTGATCGCACTCAAGGGAAGTGGGCGAATGCAGGATGGTTGCTGGCCAACATCAGGCCGCTTGCGACAGATCGTTTCCACTGCAACCTGAAAAGCTTGCGCAACACTCGTGTCTTGGAACAGCTGCTCTTTGCGTTCATTGATCGCAGCACGCATGTCCTGATAGAAGCCCTTATCCTCCAGCAACCGGCAGGAGATGGCGATGTAGTCGTCGACGCTGCTCGCAATCAACTCGGGTAGCTCGAGAACATCGAGCATCGACACCGTATGGCGTCCGCGCATGAAGGCTGTCGGCAGGGTGACCACAGGGCAGTCAAGCGAGAAGGACTGCATTGAGCTGTTGCCACCGTTCCAATCAATCGTGTCGATGGTGTGATGACTGATCGAGAACAGTCCCATGAAGTCTGCGTAATCCAGTCGGGGCAGGATGCGCAGATGGTTCTCAATTTCAAGGCCTCGATGCTCAAAGTGGGGACGTAGGCGCTCATAAAGCCGTTCGGCGATGCTGCCGTTACCCATATGGCCCACCAACACGATGAAGGCTTCGGGATGGCGCTGGGCGATTTCGGCGAAGGTCCAGTCGTTGCGGGGCAAATATTTGAAGGTGCTCTGCAGCGAATTGAGGATCGGCCTGTCGCGGGGTAGATCGAACTTGTCGAACAGCAACTGCCCATCGTGGATGGCAGCAGGTTTCTCGTAGTTCAGGCCTGTTTTGGGCAGGCGGTAGAGGGTTTCGCTGTAGTGAGCCTCATTGCCCTCAGGCTCCATCCCTTCACCGGAGAGGTAGTAGTGAATCGTTTTGGATCCACTGCTGATCGGGTGTCCCCAGCCCTGTGCCTGCACTGGAGCCAATTGCAGAACGGATGTGGCCTTGCTGGCTGGATGCATGCCGATATCGGTATAGATCAGCAGATCCAGCTGATCGTCGAGGATCTGCTGCAACATCGTCTCTGGATTGTCCGCTCGCAGTGGCAGATGGCGGTAGGTGCCGAGATCTGCAAAACGTTGGCTGCCACTGTCTTCGCTGTCGGCAATGTTGTAGCTGAAGATCTCGTATCCAGGATTGCCGGCAATGCCTTCCAGCCATCCCAGAGCCCAGATCGATCCGTTGTGGTTGACCAGATGCGGAGAGATCACACCCACGCGTAAGGGTGTGGTGTCGGCCGGATCGCGTTGGGGCAGGGGTTGCATGAAAGCGCCGAGCTTGGGGCGCAGGATGCGATCGAGGATGCCGGCGTAGAGCTCCTGGAAAGGCCGATCATCTTCCATCTGGTAGGCGAGATAGAAGTTGGTGAGCGACCAGGCATGCGCGTAGAGCTGCTCCCAGGCTGGATCCTCTTGGGTGATGCCTTTCAGAAGCTTGTAAAGCTCCTTGGCATCTTTCTTCCAGCGCTTTCGCACTTTGATGACTTCTTGATCAGTGGAATACAACACCGGCAGCACATGCAGCCTTGTCATCAGCTGAACCCGCCGATCGTCACTGCAGCCGTCAGCTACCTGCAGACCGTCGTCGTAGCGATCAAGCTCTGTCAGGCAAGCAATACGGCCTTGAATGCCCACCACCGCTTCCATTGGTGAGATGTCCTGGCATTGGCAGAAGCGTTCAAATTCTCCAAGTGCCAGATCATGCTGTTTCTTCTGAATCAGAGCCTGCGCCAAGTTCTGGCGGGAGGGTCTGAACTCTGCGTTAATCGAGAGTGCCTGCCGGTAACTGGAAATTGCTGCATCGATGTCGCCGGTGCTGCCCTGGGCCAGTCCGAGGTTGTTCCAGGCATCCGGATAACTTGGAGCATGCTGGAGGCAAAGACGGAAGGCTTCAATGGCCTCTGGATCACGTTTGTGATCACGCAGCAAATTGGCGAGGCAGAACGCAGCAGAGAAACAACTGGGTTGATCGCGAAGTAGCAGGCGCAGTTCGCGTTCGGCATCTGCTGGTTGGCCCGCTTCGAGGAGGCCGAGCGCCAGGTTGTGGCGACACTCACTGAAGTCAGGATGCATTTCAAGGGCTTCTCGGTAAAGGCGCAGACCTTCACCGCTGTTGCCGAGTGATCGGCAGGAGTTCCCGCCGTTGAACAGCACATATGGCGTGAGAAATCCGCTGCTTTGTGCTTTCTCAAAGCAACGCAGAGCTTGCTCGTGGTTGCCGAGTGATGCATGGCCAATCCCTTCGAGGTAAGCCACTTCTCCCGCATGTGGGTGCCCTTGAAGTGAGGCTGCTTGTTCGACGACTTCCTCGGAGCGGTTCTGGCTGATCGCCTCATAGAGATGAGCTAGTCCTGCTTCGGGAGTGTTGTGGTCAGGCCAACTTCCCTGCGGATTCGAGATTGGAGGTAAAGGGGGTTGGGCGAGATCTTGCTGAGCTTTGGCGAGTTGCTGCTGCAGCTCAAACAGTTGTTGATGCAATCCGGCAATCTGGTGATGGCGATCACGAAGTTGTTGCAGCGGATCCACCAATGCGTCTTGATCGACAGCCGCCAGAGGTTTCACCTTGTCGGTTCGCCGGCGAGGCAATGAGTACTCAAACGTCTCAAGATCTTCGCCATAGATGGTTTGGAGTAGAGCAAAGCCTTCTTTTCCATAGGCTTCTTCCCAGCGCTTACCCAGCCGTTGCCGGCAATGGGTGTCGTAACTTTTGAGTTCCTGATTCAGACGCTGAAGCCGTTCAGCCGGTAATAAAGATTTTAATTTTTTTGGCAGCTCTTTCACCAACTGATGGCGATCTAAGCGCAGGTTGAAGAGGTTGCTCTGACCAAGAAAGCGATGCTGTGGCATCAAGTGGCCATCGCTTTGAAGCAGTTCCCAGTGATCACTGAGGTAACTGAGAAAATCCGAGAATCGGCAGGGATCTGACTCATCTTTGCGGCGGGCTGCCTGAACCGAACCGTTCAGGGGCGCATAGGCCGGATCAGCAAGATGCAGTTTGTCGTGCCAGAACGACAGCAAGCGTTCACCGGGATGGCGGGTGACTGCCAATCGCAAAGCATGGGGATCGTTGGTCCAGCTCTCTTGATCTGCCTCGGTTAACTCGCTCAGCGTTTGAAGGCCGTGATTCTGAGCCTGGTGAATCGCCAGTGCAGGCTTGGTTTCACCGAAGGCTGCACCCTCAAAAGGCTCTCTGCCATCTGCGATGACAGCCAAACGTTTCAGCAGAGTGGAGGCCACCTTCGGGATTGGCAGCAGCATCCAACGGGCTTGTCCCACCAGCAATGTGCTGGAAGCAGTTCTCGAATTCACTGCCATTGGAGTTCAGCCGGGGCCTTTAAGGGGGTGACTGTAAAGGGAATTGCTTAAACAGATGTTGTTTATGAAGCAATTGTCGGTTGTTCTTTCGATGGCATTGCCAGAGAGATTGATTCTGATGCTTCTGTGCGTCGATTTGAACACTTTTGACGGCAAGGTCGTTGCGGTTTTTTGTTCAAGTGGTAGCTGACAAGCGAATGGATCGCTCGCAAGTGTGATGACGTCCCTGTGTGTCGAGGTCCATTACCTGATCAGCGTCTTTTCGATGCTGTAACGATCCCATACGGGCAATTTTCGCCTAAAAGCTGTTACAACCCTGAGCGCTTTGAATACGAACTCAGCAAATTCTCATAATTAACTGAATTTGGCTCAGTGGCTCCTTTGAAGGACATCCTTTTCCTAGGAATGCTGCTGAAAGTTGCTGGATTCCGGCGCGGCACTCCCAAACGACGAAGCAGCCGTAGTAAACGCTGGAGCCGATCGGCGCAGACCCTGTTTGCCAGTTGGGCGGTGCTTGGCCAGCTCGGCGCTATCGGCGTGCTCGTTGGCGAAGCCCTGGAGCCGCAGCTCGCGAAGGCTGATATCACCAACATCCCAGGTGACTATGGCAGCGGCAGTCTTAGTGCCACCGCCACTGGTGTTGGTGCTTTTGCGATCGGCAGGGGAGCAGATGCGAATCGCTTGTGCTCGATGGCCATTGGCTCTGGCGCGACTGCCGAGGGAGTGAATGCCACCGCAATTGGCGCTGGGGCAACTGCGTCTCGCGCCAATCAAATGATGTTGGGTGCAAGCTCAACCGACGTCACCGCGGCAAGCCTTTCTGGAACAGGTAAGGAATTAATCCTTGCCAATGAAGACGGCACGCTCAAGCGTGCAGATGGCCTTGTAGCCAGTAATAACTCTCTGACTGTTGCCAACAATTTGTCGGCAGGCGGCGATACATCTTTGAAGACGCTGACGACATCTGGAGCCGCAAATCTTCAGAGCACGCTGAATGTTGAAGGAGAGACAACTTTAAAAAACACCACCGTTGCTGGCACTCTCAGCGTGAGCGGTGACGAGTCTGTTGCTGGAAACTCAGCCATTACAGGGAATCAAGCTGTTGGGGGCTCGATCAATGTCACAGGTGCAGCAACGCTGAACGGCGCCTCAACCATCAACAACAGCCTTGCGGTAACGGGCTCAACCACGCTTAAAAACACCACCGTTGCTGGCGATCTCAGCGTGAGCGGTGATGAGTCTGTTGCTGGCAACTCAGCCATTACAGGGAATCAAGCTGTTGGGGGCTCGATCAATGTCACAGGTGCAGCAACGCTGAACGGCGCCTCAACCATCAACAACAGCCTTGCGGTAACGGGCTCAACCACGCTTAAAAACACCACCGTTGCTGGCGATCTCAGCGTGAGCGGTGATGAGTCTGTTGCTGGCAACTCAGCCATTACAGGGAATCAAGCTGTTGGGGGCTCGATCAATGTCACAGGTGCAGCAACGCTGAACGGCGCCTCAACCATCAACAACAGCCTTGCGGTAACGGGCTCAACCACGCTTAAAAACACCACCGTTGCTGGCGATCTCAGCGTGAGCGGTGATGAGTCTGTTGCTGGCAACTCAGCCATTACAGGGAATCAAGCTGTTGGGGGCTCGATCAATGTCACAGGTGCAGCAACGCTGAACGGCGCCTCAACCATCAACAACAGCCTTGCGGTAACGGGCTCAACCACGCTTAAAAACACCACCGTTGCTGGCGATCTCAGCGTGAGCGGTGATGAGTCTGTTGCTGGCAACTCAGCCATTACAGGGAATCAAGCTGTTGGGGGCTCGATCAATGTCACAGGTGCAGCAACGCTGAACGGCGCCTCAACCATCAACAACAGCCTTGCGGTAACGGGCTCAACCACGCTTAAAAACACCACCGTTGCTGGCGATCTCAGCGTGAGCGGTGATGAGTCTGTTGCTGGCAACTCAGCCATTACAGGGAATCAAGCTGTTGGGGGCTCGATCAATGTCACAGGTGCAGCAACGCTGAACGGCGCCTCAACCATCAACAACAGCCTTGCGGTAACGGGCTCAACCACGCTTAAAAACACCACCGTTGCTGGCGATCTCAGCGTGAGCGGTGATGAGTCTGTTGCTGGCAACTCAGCCATTACAGGGAATCAAGCTGTTGGGGGCTCGATCAATGTCACAGGTGCAGCAAATCTGCAGAGCACTCTCGCTGTTGGTTCGCTTGCCAAATCAGACCAAGGAGCTGATGCCATTGTTGTCGCCGATGCTGATGGAAAGGTTGCAAGAAAGGAGGTTGGGGCAGGTGTTCTTGATTCTTTAACGTGTGAAGGGGAAGGCAATAATGCTGTCTGTTATGGACCCGGTGCTAACGCCACAGGAATCAATGCCACGGCGATTGGTGCGGGTGCATCAGCAGCAACAGGAAATAGTTCATTTGATCTTGGAGCAACAGCGATTGGATCTTTTTCCACGGCATCTGCGGAAAAAGCCACATCACTTGGCTTTGATGCCAATGCCTCAAACATTTCAGCATTAGCGCTAGGAACTGCCGCTAGCGCATCGGGAGAACGTTCAGTCGCCCTTGGTGGCAGCTCTAAGGCAAATCAACGTGGAGCAGTCGCTCTGGGAATGGGGGTCGAAACTAATCGACAAGATCAGGTCAAGCTCAGAGATTCTGCTGAGTTGACAATTCCAAAGTTAAAAACGGGACAGTCCCTTAGCCAACTCTCTGGTGCAACCCATGGCCTAATTATCGCCAATGGAGATGGAACTCTTTCCAGGGCGACTGTGCCTAATAGTTATTTTATTTCCTTGTTATGTAATGCAGACTCCGATTCTTCTGTCTGTCTTGGTTACAACTCTGATGCATTTGGAAATCAATCTTCAAGCTTTGGAGCTTTAAGTCAATCAGGGAAAGATGGCGATTCCGCGACTGCGATTGGCTATGCATCGAATGCTGCAAAACTAAACAGCACGGCGATTGGGTCCAGCGCGTTTGCGAACGGCTCTCAATCACTCGCTATTGGTGTTGACAGTCAAGCTCTTGGAGCTCAAAGCATTGCTTCCGGTCAAGGGGCAAGAGCTGAAGGAACAGGTTCCACAGCGGTTGGTACTGGATCAAAATCGCGAGGAGTCAATTCCATTGCGATTGGAGCAGGCACAAATGCAGTCAACGTCAATGCAATAGCAATTGGTGGTGGAGCAAAAGCTTCAGGAGTTAATGCCATTGCTGTTGGCCAATCAAGCTTGTCGGTCTATAACCAAGCCGCTGTCTTCGGTATAGGGGCAGAAGCTAAGGTCAAGGTTGCAGAGCAAAGCAAAACATCACTAACGCTTGGCCAAGCTCGAAATTCCCAAACTGGAGCTGGAACAGATTACTTTTTGCCAGGTTTGTCAAATCTGCAATCTGGCGGAACTCGCTACTTAACAGTTGACCAAGACGGATTGCTTCAAGTTCAGCCAAGTGCTGAGATACTTGATCCTGTAACCATTGCATATAATGGTACTAATTGTGATGTATCAGAAGCTTCGTCGATCTGTCTTGGTAATGAATCTAAGGCTTCAGGCACCAATGCATCTGCTTATGGTCAAAGCTCTTCAGCTTCCGCGATGGGAGCTACTGCATTGGGGGCTTATGCGAAAGCAAATCAAGAATATACGACTGCTTTAGGCGCTAATTCCAGTGCGACCAACACCTCTGCTTTAGCTCTAGGCCGTGATGCAAAAGCGAGTGGTCGTTTCACGATTGCCAAGGGAACCAATGCCTCAGCCTCCGGTAACAATTCTCAGGCATCCGGAACGAATTCCTTGGCGAATGGGAGTAACGCAATTGCCACAGGAACATTATCCATTGCCTCCGGTGGTGGATCAACTGCGATTGGTAAAAGTTCTAGATCATCTGGTAGTTGCTCAATTGCTATAGGGGTCTCTTCCAGATCCACAAATATCAGTTCAATAGCGATTGGATCTTGTGCACGAGCCACTGGTAATTATGCAATCGCTGGCGGGGACGACTCCCTTGCTAATGGTGAGCAATCTGTGGCATTTGGCAAAAACAGCAACTCTGCGGGTAAATCCAGTCTTGCATTTGGTGCCACATCTAACGCTTCAGCAAATAACTCTGTTGCAATCGGTCTTTCTGCCAACGCGAAATCTACAAACTCTATTGCCATCGGTGCAGCAGCGAGCTCCACTGGAACGGAATCACTCTCTGTTGGAGCAGGTTCTCAAGCATCAAAGACAGCCTCAATTGCTTTTGGTCGGCAGGCAAAAGCAACTGGGATTAATTCCATCGCGACGGGTAAGGGTGCGAAGGCTTCCGCCGCCAATAGTTATGCCATCGGAGCTTTGGCGAATGCGAATAATTCAGAAACGATTGCACTAGGAAGCAGCAGTTGTGCTCTCGCGAATGGAGCTATTGCGACAGGTTCAGGGGCAAAAGCTTGCGGTCAAAACTCAACAGCTTATGGCCGTGCATCAATTGCCAATGGATCAGCCAGTATTGCCATTGGTGCGAATGCCTCTTCCGGAATTCAGAAGGGAATTCAGGTTCAAATTGGTACTAACACTCAGTCTGGAGAACCGATTTTTGAAACACAATCTCGTCATACAGAGAACACTATTAGCATCGGATATAGGGCTTCTACTGGCTATTATGATTCGACTAATCAATCAGCAATAGGCAATAATTCAATTGCTGTCGGTACTGAAGCACAAGCTTTGTCTGATGGTGCAACCGCTCTAGGCTTCTCGGCCAACGCAGCCGGCACTGGCGCCCAGGCATCGGGGTATCAAGCAAAAGCATTGGCTAATTACTCCCAGGCATTGGGGTATCAAGCCACTGCCAACAGCTACTCCTCCCTGGCGGTGGGTCATAAAGCCACAGCTACTGGTAGTAACTCCACGGCATTGGGTGTAGAGGCCAAGTCCTCTCGTGATAATTCGCAGGCATTGGGTTATTACGCCGAAGCTTCGGGTACTAACTCCATGGCATTGGGGTCTGTAGCAAAAGCATCGGCTAATTACTCCCTAGCGTCGGGGTATAACGCCAACGCCTCAGCCGAATCTGCAATTGCTATAGGTCCGAATGCGGGAGCATCTGGAGCATCGTCGACCAGTATTGGAGCCTCTGCCAAATCAGCAAAACAAGGGTCAATAGCAGTTGGCCATTTGGCGAATGCTAATGCTGATCGATCCATTGCTATTGGATCAGGAAGTACTGCGAATGGATCATGCTCAATGGCACTTGGCTGGAATGCCAATGCCACTGCTACTAATTCCATCGCAATTGGCCACACAGCTAATGCAGTTGGAATTAACTCCACCGCAGTTGGTACATCTGCTCAAGCAGAAGCCGACTATGCCAGTTCTTATGGAACATTGGCGAACGCCAGTGGCATTGCCTCGATGGCTTTTGGAGCAGGTGCCAGTGCCAGCGACACTGCTTCCATCGCCCATGGTGTGAATTCAACAGCCTCCGGTGCAAACTCATCGACCTTCGGCACAGCAGCCAATGCAACAGCAGAAGATGCCATCGCCGTTGGTCATCTTGCGAACGCTTCTGGATCGGATGCCATTGCCATTGGTAAGTCTTCAGTTGCAAGCGAAAGCAACTCAACAGCTATTGGTACTGATTCACAAGCAAGTGGAGAGAATTCCACTGCTTATGGAGATAGTTCAAAAGCTACTGGGAAGAACAGTTCGGCATTTGGCTTTAAGTCCATAGCCTCCGGGAACGATTCCACCAGCATCGGTATTACGTCCAGTGCGACACAACAAGGTTCCACAGCAATCGGTCACTTAGCGCAGGCAACTGGCGTTCGCTCAACAGCTTTAGGCACAGGAACTAAAGCCGATGGCCGCTGCTCATTGGCTGTGGGTTGGAAGGCCAATGCCACAGCCATCAATGCAACTGCAATTGGCTACACAGCGAACGCACTAGGAATCAACTCCACAGCAGTTGGTACCTCTGCTCTGGCACAAGCCAACTATTCCAGTTCCTATGGAACATTGGCTAATGCCAGTGGCTTGGCCTCGATGGCCTTTGGTGCAGGAGCGAATGCCAGTGAGACTGGTGCCATCGCGCATGGCGTCAATTCCATAGCTTCTGGAGCTAATGCATCAACTTTCGGAACAGCATCCACCGCCACTAAAGAGGATGCCATCGCTTTTGGATATTCAGCATCAGCTTCAGGACTGGATGCGATTGCTATTGGTACATCCTCAGTAGCAAGTGAAGCCAACTCAACAGCGATTGGTACGGAAGCCAAGGCAACAAAGGTCAATTCCAGTGCTTTTGGTGATGCCGCTGAAGCGTCAGGCAATCAAGCAACTGCATTTGGTGCTGGCTCAGCAGCAACGCAAGAAAATGCCACAGCAATCGGAGAGAAGGCGAAGGCTTCTGGCACTCAATCAACGGCGATTGGCAGGCAAGCTTTAGCCAACAAGCACGATGCCACCGCTCTTGGCACAGTCAGTAAAGCAACGAATGAGCGATCTACTGCAATTGGTGTCTTAACAAAAGCCAGTGGTAAGTGTTCATCTGCTGTTGGTGCCTTAGCCGTTGCTAATGGGTTCCTTTCCCAGGCTTTTGGTGCCAATGCCACCGCTTCTGGTGAGAATTCATCTGCCATCGGTAGCTATGCCACTTCAAGCAATGACAGATCCACGGCGATTGGCACCGGTGCAGCTACCACGCGTGATGATCAAATACTGCTGGGTAAATCAGCAACAGAGGTAACTGTCGCCAACCTCAGTGGTACCGGCACCGCACTCATTGTTGCCAATGGCGATGGAACACTTTCTCGTTCCTCTATTAGTGATAACGGGCTTGAATCTCTTAATTGCGAGAGTAATGGTGCGAATGCTGTTTGTTATGGCCCTGGCGCTAATGCCACTGGCAAAAACACAACAACGATTGGTGCCTACGCCAACGCAGCGGCTTTGAGTAATACAATTGAATTTGCCGCAACGGCTATTGGAGCGAATTCAAAAGCAGCTGAAAGTCACTCCACCGCGATCGGAGCCAATGCCAAGGCACAAGACAACAGAACAACAGCTGTTGGTGCTGGAGCATCAGCCAGCAACAACGCATCTTCGGCATTTGGATTTAACGCCACTGCATCTGGCTACCGAAGCCAAACATTCGGTGCTTACACAGAAGCCACCCAAAACGCGACGACTGCCTTGGGATATTCGGCCAAGGCTTTGGGCAACCGCTCAATTGCACTCGGCAGCTTTGCGAACGCATCTGAAAATGCTGCCATAGCCATCGGTGTCTCCGCCAATGCCTCGGCCCTTCAATCACTAGCTATTGGTTCCAATGCCTCTGCGTCCTGTCAGAAAGCAACTGCGATAGGTCGAGGATCGGAAGCCAGTGGTTTTAGTGCAACGGCCATTGGTGTCGACAGCATTGCCAACAAGGGGAATGCTCAAGCCATAGGCCACAGCGCCGTTGCATCTGGCATCAACGCGACTGCCATTGGCACAAGTGCCGAAGCCAGTGGCAAGCACTCGAGTTCCTTCGGAACAGAAGCCAATGCCACAGCAGAAGATGCCATTGCTGTTGGTTTCCTGGCTAGTGCCTCAGGCGACGATTCGATTGCCATAGGCACATCAGCTGAAGCGAATAAAGCCAACACAACTGCGATTGGCACCGAAGCTCAAGCAACAGCAGAAAACTCGATTGCAATCGGTGATTCCGCCAAGTCATCTGCTGGTAATTCCACTGCACTTGGAACCAATTCCAAAGCTTTAGCCTCTAACGCGACGGCTTTGGGCGTTAGTGCAAACGCCTCTCAAGCCAATTCAACTGCATTAGGTCGCTTAGCTCATAGCAATGGGGTTAATTCAACTGCAGTTGGATCACGCGCGAATGCCAATGGTTCTACATCTGTGGCAATCGGCCGTGGGGCTGTGACCGAAGGCTTTGGATCTGTTGCGTTAGCTGCCTGCTCTAATGCGGCTGGAAATCGCTCTATTGCCATTGGCGTGTATTCCAATGCCACAAAAGTATGCTCCATGGCTATAGGTTATGGGGCGCAATCAACAGCTGAAAATTCAATCGCGATAGGAGATTTGGCAAATACATCGGCTGCTAATGCCACCGCTGTTGGAACACTGGCTGTTGCTAATCAAACTTCTTCAAGTGCTTACGGAACAGAAGCTGCCGCCACGGGTGAACGTTCCATGGCCTTCGGTGCATCAACTTCAGCTAATCAGCAAAACACCACTGCTATGGGCACTTTTGCGCGGGCAACTGGTGCCTATGCCAGTTCCTATGGAACCAACGCTAATGCGAGTGCCACAGCTGCCATGGCGTTTGGCTCGGGTGCTAAAGCCACTGCTACAACGGCGATCGCCTTCGGAACCAATGCAGCTGGTTCTGGTCCCAATGCAGTGGTGATGGGTACGAACGGTATTGCTTCTGCCGAAGATGCCACTGCTTTGGGCTACGGAGCGCAAGCCACAGGAAATGATGCCATTGCCGTAGGTAAATCGGCTATTGCAAGTGACAGTGATTCGATTGCGATTGGATCTGATGCGAAGGCCTCGACCGCAGGCGCAATAGCCTTAGGAGATAACGCAAATGCTGCTGGCACGTCTGCAACAGCATCGGGTTATCGAGCTACTGCGAGCGGAGCAAACACCACAACGATTGGTGCAGATGCCTCTGCTAATCAATCAGGAGCATCTGCTTTTGGTGCAAATGCCACCGCTAATGGCGAGGGCTCTCAGGCATTGGGTAGGAATACCTTCGCGAATGGCAGCAACGCCGTTGCGATTGGCACTGGCGCTGAGACGCAAGGCATCTCCACCGTTGCTTTGGGTTCTGGAAGCAAAGCGATTGCTGATCGCACCATGGCACTGGGCCGCAATGCTCAATCGACCAAAAATGAATCCACTGCAATTGGTTTTAGTGCTAACGCACTTGGTGAAACCTCATTAGCAATCGGTGTCCGTGCACAAGCTTCAGGTGCCAACTCGGTTGCCATTGGCAATGGAAGTTCAGCTACTCAAAAATCTTCGCTTGCCATCGGTACTGGCGCTCAATCGCTTGCTGACAATGCAACTGCCATTGGTGTTGGAGCTGTTGCTGAAGTGGCTCTCGGAGGATCGGAAACATCCGTGACCCTCGGCAAGGCGGGCAATGGCTCTACCGATTACTTCTTGCCAGGATTAGAAAACAAGCCTAATTCTGGCCAACGTTATCTTTATATCGATAGTGAAGGGAAAGTCGGTGTTGGGATTGCCAAAGAATCTCCAGGCTATGAAATTATTGCGCCATCTTTTAATTGCAATGGCTCAGGAACTGGGTCAACTTGTTTTGGAGATCAAGCAGTAGCTATTGGTGATTACACCTCTGCATTTGGCTCAACTGCTAATGCAACTGGTCTAGGTGCTACTGCAATTGGATCTAATGCAACTGCTTTAAGAAGAGCTGTAGCAGTCGGTGCTTTCTCGAATGCTGCTGGCAACGATTCGATTGCCATTGGAGGCTTGGCTAACGCGACAGGTGACAGCTCTCTTTCCATTGGGGAAGAGGCTCAAGCTCTTGGTGATCGATCGTTTGCCTTCGGCTATCAGGCCAATGCTGCTAAGGACAATACGCTGGCTCTCGGTAGTGGCGCCTTTGCTAATCACTCCAGCTCTGCTGCATTGGGTCAGAACGTCGAAACCACCCGGTCCGCTCAGGTTGCTCTTGGCTCTGCTAGTGCTGAAATCACAATCGCAAATGTGGGGGGAACAGGTCAAGAGATGATCTTTGCCAATGGCGATGGCACGCTCAAGCGTGCTGTCGGGATTGGAGTCAACGATGGCTCGCTTTCGGTTTCCAAGGATCTAACAGTTTCTGGTAGCCAGTCCGTCTCTGGTGATTCCACGATTGGAAAGAATCAGACGATCGCCGGAACGTTGGGCGTGGCTGGAGCCACGACGCTGAGCAGTGATCTAACGGTTAATGGCACCACCAATCTGAAAAACACGAACGTCACCGGCACGTTGGCAGTCACTGGCGATCAGACGGTGTCAGGTGATTCAACGATTTCAGGTAATTCAACGATTGGAAAGAACCAGACGATCGGCGGAACGTTGGACGTGACCGGAGCTACGACGCTGAACGGAGCGACAACGATTAACAACTCGTTGACAGCGACTGGTGCAACGAGTTTGAACACGCTGACGGCGAGCGGAGCAACGAATCTGCAGAGCACACTGGATGTGCAGGGAGCCACAACGCTGAACGGAGCGACAACGATTAACAACTCGTTGACAGTGACCGGTAATCAGTCAGTTGGCGGTAACCAGACAGTTTCTGGTAACTCAGTGATTACCGGTGATCAGAGTATCGGCGGCACGTTGAGTGTGACTGGAGCCACGTCGATGAACGGTGCCACGACTATTAATAACAGCTTGTCAGTTACAGGAGCGACGAACCTCAAGGACACGACGATTGATGGAACATTGACAACCACTGGAGCAGCAAATCTGCAGAGCAAACTCACTGTTGGATCTTTGGCAAACAGTTCACAGCAACGTGATGCACTTGTTGTAGCCAATGCCGATGGAACGGTTTCGCGTCAGGAAATTGGTGGGGGTGTTTTGGATTCACTCAATTGTATTGGTAACGGAACCGCAGCTGTTTGTTATGGTGAAGGAGCGAATTCCACTGGTAAATACACAACAGCTATTGGTGCTCAGGCAAATGCGTCTGCGGCTACAAATTCCATAGATTCCGGCGCGACAGCTGTGGGTTTCCTTGCCACGGCAACAGCTAAAAATGCCGTTGCCATTGGTCGTCGTTCCTTGGCAAGTCAAATCAATACAACGGCGGTTGGTGTGTATGCCAATGCCACTGCAAAGTTTGCGATTGCTCTCGGCTATGCATCAACAGCGAGTGATGATTATGCAACTTCTTTGGGATTTAAGAGTGAAGCATCAGGGCTTTCTTCGGTTGCATTAGGTCGTTCGAAGGCAACAGATGCTAATTCGATTGCGATTGGCAATCAGGCGAAGTCAATCCAAAAAGGGGCAATTGCTATTGGCTTTGAGGCTAATTCAGCAGCCAACTATTCACAAAGTATGGGCTTTAGGGCCAAAGCTACAGCGAATTACGCTCTTTCTCAGGGTGTTGATGCCACAGCGTCTGGAAATAATGCAATAGCGACTGGCCGAAGTTCTTCTGCCTCGGGTACAGACGCCATCGCCATGGGCCTTGAAGCCATCTCCTCAGGAGAATCATCAACGGCGATCGGTCGTGGTGCCAGAGCCACGGCCAATTACGGAACTTCGTTTGGTGCACTGGCGAATGCTTCCGCTCTGCAATCAACAGCTGTTGGTTATTTATCCAAATCCTCTAATACGGATAGTTCAGCATTTGGTTCAAATGCTCAGGCCACCGGAGATGAATCAACAGCCGTAGGTGTGAGCTCAGCTGCTTCTGCTGATCGATCAACAGCTGTTGGTTATTTATCCAAGTCTTCTAATACGGATAGTTCAGCATTTGGTTCAAAGGCTCAGGCCACTGGAAATGAATCAATAGCCGTAGGTGTGAGCTCAGCTGCTTCTGCTGATCGATCAACAGCGATCGGTGGAAACTCCAAGGCTTCTCAATCTGGGGCTATCGCCGTTGGCTTCAATTCCATTGCCTCGGGTGCATCATCCACCGCATTAGGACTTAACTCCAACGCGACAGAGTTGCAATCGCTGGCCGTTGGTTATTCATCATTCGCCGCGAAACAGGAAAGTTCCGCGTTTGGTTCAAGGGCTCGTGCAATAGGAGATCAATCCACAGCGATTGGTGTGAATTCCATTGCTTCCGGAGAAGAGAGCTCTGCTTTTGGCCGAGCCTCTGTGGCATCAGGGAAGGAATCAACGGCTGTTGGCTATCAAGCCATCGCTTCGTGCGAAGACAGCTCCGCGTTTGGTAAAGCAGCAAATGCTTCAGGGAAAGAGTCAACAGCTGTGGGTTATGAAGCCATTGCTTCTGCAGAAGACAGCTCTGCGTTTGGTAAATCAGCTGTTGCTTCAGGTGAAGATTCAACTGCTGTGGGTTATGAAGTGATCGCGAAGGGTGCGAATAGTGCTGCCTTTGGATTTAAAGCCAATGCAAGTTTCGATGATTCCACAGCCATTGGCTCCGGTGCTATTACCACTCGCGCTAATCAGATTCAGCTCGGTAGAAGTGGAACAACCGGCGAGACAGTCACCATCGGTCAGTTTAATGATGGTGCAATCAAACTGCTTGCAGCTAATGCTGATGGCACCTTGATGGTTGCCACCGCTGGGATGCTTCCCAATGACACGGTGTTCTGTGTCACCGGTGATGCCACTTCTGCATGCTACGGCCCCAATGCTTCAGCTTCTGGCAGTTTCAGCACAGCCATCGGTGCCAACGCAACAGCCAGTGTGAACAGCACGTCTCAGTCCACCAGTTCTTTGTCTTCTGCTGGATTTGGCGCGGCCTCTGCACCAGCAGTGACTTCACCAGTGACTACTGACTCTGCAACAGCAGTGGGATCTCAAACCGCAGCTGCAGGAAGAGGTTCATCGGCCTTGGGAGTGAATGCTTCTGCCAGTGGAACTGGATCGCTTGTCTTAGGAGCGAATGCGTCCGCTACAGGCTTGGGTTCGATCTCAACCGGTCTGCAAGCGAATTCGAATGCCACGGGCGGAATTGCGATTGGCTACCGCACGGACACTGATGGATCGAATGCCACAGCCATCGGCACCTGTTCCGTTGCCAATGGCACTGACGTGATCGCCGTGGGCAACAGTGCCCAGGCCACAGGTGTGAATGCCACTGCGCTGGGTTCTGGTGCTGTTGCGTCTGGAGATGGTTCCATCGCTAAGGGTGCAGGTGCCTCGGCGACTGGTGTGAACGCTGTGGCAACGGGTTCTGGTGCTGTTGCTTCCGGACAAGGCTCTGTCGCCAAGGGTGCAGGTGCCTCAGCGACTGGTGTGAACGCTGTTGCAACCGGCTTTGGAGCCGTTGCTTCTGGAGATGATTCGATTGCCGACGGCCCAGGCTCATCAGCCACTGGCCATAACGCTGCAGCCTTTGGGGGTGGTGCGTCTGCGACGGCTGAGGCAACGGCGCTTGGTGCGGGATCCAGTGCCGACGGACAGGGTGCGACAGCAATGGGCAGGAGCTCCAGCGCCACAGGCAGAGGTGCGTTGGCTTCCGGTTACTCCGCAACAGCAACAGGTAGCAATGCCATTGCAGTCGGTGCTGATTCCAGCGCATCAGCGGAATCAACAGCCATCGGTGGTTCTGCTACGGCGAGTGGTGAAGGTGCCCTCGCGACAGGTCGGCGTTCTTCTGCGTCGGGAAGAGGTGCTATTGCATCTGGTTTTGCAGCCCACGCTTCGGGGAAGAATGCACTTGCAGTGGGTTCAGACGCCAGTGCCTCCGCTGAAGCGATGGCCGTTGGCAGTTCAGCGAGTGCCTCTGGCGAGGGAGCGATTGCAACGGGTAAGAATGCGTTAGCGACCGGGGAAGGCGCATTGGCGTATGGCCCTAACGCCATCGCCACAAACGACAACACGCTGGCAATCGGTAGTTCTGCTTTTGCCAATGGCACCAACTCCTACGCCATCGGTGCCGATGCGATTGCTAACGGCCGGCAGGCACTGGCCATTGGTGCAGGTGCTCGCGCTGAGGGCTTCAATACAGACCTTGTCGCCGTTGGCACTAAGGCAACAGCGCTTGGCACGAACAGCACAGCTCAGGGAGCCTATGCCTATGCCGATGGAACCAATGCGATTGCGATTGGTACTTCCCGAGCCATCGGAACCAATGTTTTAGCACTCGGCGCAAAAGCGACTGCGACGCATGACGGTTCAAGTGCTGTTGGAGCTGGTGCATCCACCACACGCAACAACCAGATCGTTTTGGGGACCGCCAACACGGAAGTGACCGCCAAAAATCTTGCAGGAGCTGGTACTGCAATGATCGCCGCCAATGAAGACGGCACGCTCAAGCGCACATCGGTGTCATTCGATCAGTTAGATGATGCTGTGAATAAGCACATTCCCAAGCTGGAGTCTGCAGCAAGGGGGCTTGGTCAGGCCGTTCAATCCAGTGGTGCGATTGCTTCTGCGATGTCGGCGATTCCGGAAGTCACCTTGCAGGAAGATGAACCAGCGCGTTGCGGAGTGGGCACGGGTGCCTTTGGTTCCCAATACGCCATTTCTGCAGGTTGCGCAGTGAGAGTGGGGGATCGTTTGCACCTCAACGGTGCACTGTCTTACACCCCTTCAGTCGATTACGAATATGGATCAACGCCTTCTGTGGCCGGCCGTTTGGGTTTCTCCTTCCCCATTGGCAAGAAACAAGAGTCAACCAAGGTGAGCTCTTCAGAGATCTCTGAATACCGCACTGAGATGAATGCCAGCTTCGTGAGGCTCAAGGATGATCTCCAGTCTCGTGATCAGCAGATTGATGCCTTGAAAGCCAAGCTTGAGGCACTGCTGGAGCAGCAAAATGACCCCGAAGCAATCAATGCTCCAGGGTCCGAATCAACCCGTGAGTTGGTGGCCTTATTGCGGCAGCGGATTGAACAGCTCGAAGATGAGAAACGCCAGTCTCTTGCTGAGGACCACCGTCAAAATTTGGTGATCGAAAAGCTTACGGAGCGTGATTCTCAGAGCCAAGAGCAGATCGAGGCCTTAGAACAGAAGCTCGATGAGAGCGACAAGCGTTTCGGCAAACTGAAGCGTCAATTTGACGCGATCATGGAGAAGCTTGGAATGGGCAACAGCGGTAATTCGAATTTGTAAATCTCAAAGAGCATCGGCCTTTAATGGCTGAAATTTTATGACTTTTCTCTATAGTGGTTTCACTCTTAGCAGGTCTAATGCGATTCATTTCTCTGGCTTCTTGCCTTGCAGCAACCGTGTTGATCCCTCAGATTGCTGTGGCACAGACGTCTCAGCGACGGCCTTCCAATGCTCAATTGACGCGTCAATTCAATGATGGTTTTCTGAAAGGATGCATCTCGGGTAAGACTGAAGGTGTGACCAATCAGCGGGGCTACTGCAATTGCATGGTGAGCAGTTATAACTCTCGATACGATGGTCAAACGTTGTCTGCAATTTCTCAAATCGCTAATGCCTCGGGCCAAGGAGGCCCTGCACTTGTGAATTTGATGATGCAGCCAGAAGCTAAAAAGTGTGTGGCGCGATTCTGATTGACAGCCTTGGCAGGCTTTCTTTTGGAAGAGGCAGGCTCTGCTGCCCTTGGTTCAACGGCATCTTGACTGCATCACTGAGTGGCAGCGTTTCGTGATCGATTTGGTTGGTGTCAGCAAACTCAAGATTGAAAGATGATGCTGAAACCTCCACAAATAGTGGACCTGCATGCCTGGTGCCCAGGCGCAGCTTGATGCCTTCGCCGGGGTTCACCTTTAAAAGCCACGCGGCTGAAGCATCCGGCACCTGGCCTTGGGTCTCGGGCTGTGCCAACAGCATCCAGAAGGGTCGGCCTTCGGCGGAGCTCAGACATTGGGTCGCCTTTAAATGGCGTGTCATCGCTGTGATCGGTTGCGGCCGATGCTGGATGCGCATGCACTAGCGCAACTGGCCAGTGCCGCAGGAGTTGAGATGCGGATCCAGCAAGGACCCCGCTTTCAGTGATTCATGACTAATCATGGTCACACCTTCCACGCTTTGTTCATGCTCGCGCTGCGTCGTTTGTTCTGCACGTTGCTGGTTGCCGTCATGCTGCTGCTGCTCACGCCGGCAGCGGTCAGCGCCCAGGTGCATGAGCATCAGGATGAAAACGGTGCCCCGATGCTGCGCAGCCTGGAGAGCTTGCGAGATCTCGATTACCAGAGCTGGCAGGCGGTGGCCTATCGCGTTGGGAAGCCCGGTAGTCCAGTTGTCCTGCGCATCGTTGGCTACCCCGGCAAGATGCGTCTCGAGCATCCCACTTCCCTTTTGGTGCAGGCTGGTGTGAAGGAATGGCAGCTCGAGGACATCACCCTCGATAACGCATTACTGGCCACGGATGGCCGTGAAGCTGCAGCTGAATTTGCCCTCGATCCGTTGCTCAATGATCTCTCTAACAAGCGTCCGTTGCGCCTTTTCCTCCCCGGCGTTTTCAATGAAATGCCCGTACCTCCCTATGTGGTTGCTGAGTGGCGTGATGTACAGACCGAGCCTTTGAGCTGATGGCGGGTCTGGCCACACCGGAGCAGTGCTGGATTCCCTGGATGCGCCGTGCGCTCCAGCTTGCTGCCCTGGCGGAAGGACGCACCAGCCCTAACCCTTTGGTGGGTGCGGTTGTGTTGGATTCAGACTTCCGCTTGGTGGGAGAAGGCTTTCATGCTCGAGCAGGACTGCCTCATGCCGAACCTGGGGCCCTCAAGCAGGCTGGCAAAGCCGCAGAGGGCGGCACGATTGTGGTCACCCTGGAGCCCTGCTGTCATCAGGGCAGGACACCTCCCTGCACCGAAGCGATTCTCGCTGCTGGTATCCAGCGGGTCGTGGTCGCCCTGACTGATCCTGATCCGCGCGTTGCCGGTGGTGGTTTGCAGCGTCTGCGGGATGCCGGTTTGGAGGTGATCAGCGGAATCCTGGCGTCAGAGGCCGCTTATCAGAACCGGGCCTTTGTCCATCGTGTGCGCACTGGTCGTCCCTGGGGAGTGCTCAAATGGGCGATGAGCCTGGATGGGCGTACGGCGCTGCCAAATGGAGCCAGTCAGTGGATCAGCGGTCCGCCTGCGCGGGCCTGGGTGCATCAACTCAGGTCTCAGTGCGACGCAGTGATCGTGGGTGGTGGCACCGTGCGGGCCGACGATCCGCTGCTCACCAGCCGTGGTCATCGCTCGCCAGAACCGCTGAGAGTTGTGCTCAGCCGCAGCCTTGACCTGCCCTTGTCAGCCCAGCTTTGGCGACAGACCACAGCTCCCACTCTGGTGGCCCATGCAGGCTCTGGAAACATGGAAACGGCACCCCAGGCCAACCATGTGGCTGCCTTGCAGGCCCAGGGAGTGGAACTCCAGAAGTTGGATCACTGTGACCCTGAACACCTACTGCGGGAACTGGCCCGCCGTGGATGTAATCGGGTTCTGTGGGAATGCGGCCCGGGTCTCGCCTCAGCTGCATTGCAGCAGGATTGTGTTCAAGAGATCGCTGCGGTGATTGCACCGAAGCTGCTGGGAGGAGAGCTGGCTCGCACGCCACTGGGTGACCTGGGCTTCACGGCGATGGATCAGGTGTTCAGCTTGAACTGTGAGCCAGGCCTGAGCCTTGGTCAGGACATTTTGATGCAGGCGCAAGTCAGTGCTTTCGCAGCTCCGAACTGAAACGGCCGATCAGGATCCCCATCACCACAGCCAGATACAGCTGACCGGCCACACCGGTACTCACCGCCAGCATGCGTGCCATTGGATGCACCGGAGTGATGTCGCCGAATCCCACGGTGGTTAGACAGATGAAGGCGAAATAATTGATCTGTGCAAACGCTGGAGTCCACTGCAGCACGTTGGAGTTGCCCACCACATCGTCCCCAGGGAGACCAACTGGCTCGAAGCTGCCGGGCAGAATCGTTTCAACGCCAATCATCACCAACCCAGAGGTCAGTCCAAGCAGGAGGTAGCCGGCGGCTGCACCCATCAGCACCTTTGAGGTCACACGCTGTTCGTGTGCCAGTCGTTTCACTAGGCGCACCACGCTCCAACCCACCAGCAGGCTCCAGCTCACGACCAGGGGGTAGCCGCTGAAGTGCCACTGAACAGGGGTGAACAACCACATGAGCTGAGTCACAAGAGCAACAATCCCCAGTGCCTGATACATCCGGTCGTGCAGTCTCAGCACCGGTTTGTGCAGCATCACCAGCTGGGTGAGCAGCAGGGCGATTAAGGCATAACCAAGGTTGCCCAACCAAGTGATGCGCGGAAAAGCAAAGCTCGCCATCACCAAGAGGCAGAGCAACAGCAGCAGCTGGTAGATCTTTTCCTTCGTTGGTGTGCGCCCTGATAGCGATTGCATCGTGTTCACCACGCTGAGCTCGAGAATGGCGAGGTTTGCCCGTGATGGCGAGCATCAACGCAATGATGTGTCGTTCGGTTCTCCGCCATCGCGCTGCGACCAGGCTTGGAATCTCGGCTTTAGCCTGATATGAGCACAGGACGTGATTTATGCCGATCCGCGAGGACGACAACCGCCCCAACCGCCGCTTTGGAATCCTCAACCTGGTGCTAATCGGTTTTGGTGTGTTGCTGCTGATCAGCAGCTTCATTCCCAATCAAGGGATGCAGCAGGTTCCTCGCGTGCCCTACTCCTTGTTTATCGACCAGGTGAACGACGGTGCCGTTAAGCGCGCATACATCACCCAGGATCAGATTCGTTACGAGCTCTCCGAAGCCGAAGAGGGAGCACCATCGGTGCTTGCTACCACACCGATCTTTGACATGGATCTGCCTCAGCGCCTGGAGACCAAGGGCGTTGAGTTCGCCGCTGCTCCTCCGAAGAAGCCCAATATTTTCACCACCATTCTCAGCTGGGTCGTTCCCCCGCTGATTTTCATCCTGGTGCTCCAGTTTTTTGCACGCCGCTCCATGGGAGCTGGCGGAGCCCAGGGCGCCCTGAATTTCACCAAGAGCAAGGCCAAGGTCTACGTGCCCGATGAGCAGTCGCGCGTCACTTTTGCGGATGTGGCCGGCGTTGATGAGGCCAAGGATGAACTGGCCGAAATCGTTGATTTCCTCAAGTCGTCGGATCGCTACACCGAAATCGGTGCTCGCATTCCCAAGGGTGTGCTGCTGGTGGGACCTCCCGGTACCGGTAAAACGCTCCTCTCTAAGGCTGTCGCTGGAGAGGCGGGAGTGCCTTTCTTCATCATCAGCGGCTCGGAATTCGTTGAGCTGTTCGTTGGCGCAGGAGCGGCGCGCGTTCGCGATCTGTTTGAGCAGGCCAAGAAGAACGCTCCTTGCATCATCTTCATCGACGAACTGGATGCCATCGGCAAAAGTCGTTCCGGCTCAATGGGCGTTGTAGGGGGCAACGATGAGCGTGAGCAGACCCTCAACCAGCTGCTCACCGAGATGGACGGTTTTGCCTCCAAAGACAAGCCGGTGATTGTGCTGGCAGCCACCAACCAGCCGGAAGTGCTGGATGCAGCCTTGCTGCGTCCCGGTCGCTTCGATCGCCAGGTATTAGTGGATCGTCCCGATCTCTCTGGTCGTAAGACGATTTTGGAGATTTACGCCAAAAAGGTGAAGTTGGCAGAAGGTGTCGATCTCGACCGCATTGCTCAGGCCACCAGCGGCTTTGCCGGTGCGGACCTCGCCAATCTTGTTAATGAGGCAGCACTGTTGGCGGCCCGTGCCAAGCGCACCAAAGTTGAGCAACAGGATCTTGGTGAAGCGATTGAGCGGGTCGTTGCAGGTTTGGAGAAGAAGAGCCGTGTGCTCCAGGACGATGAAAAGAAGGTGGTGGCTTATCACGAAGTGGGTCACGCCATCGTCGGTCACCTGATGCCTGGTGGCAGCAAGGTGGCCAAGATTTCGATTGTGCCCCGTGGCATGAGTGCGCTCGGCTACACCTTGCAGCTCCCCACCGAGGAACGGTTCCTTAATTCCAGAGAAGAACTGCAGGGTCAGATCGCCACGCTGTTGGGTGGCCGATCAGCGGAGGAAGTGGTGTTCGGCAA
The DNA here is from genome assembly GCF_900473965.1 of Synechococcus sp. UW179A. NCBI lineage: Bacteria > Bacillati > Cyanobacteriota > Cyanophyceae > Synechococcales > Synechococcaceae > Synechococcus > Synechococcus sp. UW179A. Next base: position 234,836 of record NZ_UCNJ01000025.1, read on the forward strand.
GGTCACCACTGGTGCATCCAACGATCTGCAGCGAGCCACGGATATTGCTGAGCAGATGGTGGGGACCTACGGCATGAGTGAGACTCTCGGACCACTGGCCTACGACAAACAGGGCGGAGGCCGTTTCCTCGGGGGCGGCAACAATCCTCGCCGCACCGTCAGTGATGCCACAGCTCAGGCCATCGACAAAGAGGTGAGAGCACTTGTCGACACCGCCCATGATCAGGCCCTGACGATCCTGCGTCAGAACATGGCTCTGCTAGAGACCATTTCTCAGAAGATTCTGGAGAAGGAAGTGATTGAAGGTGATGAGCTCAAAGAGATGCTCGATGCCAGCGTCATGCCTGAGGCAATTGCTGCCTGAGGCTTGACGGATTCACTGTTTGTCTCCGATAACACTCCTTTGAACTCAGTCCATGACGTCCGCCACCACCAGCGTTGCTGCCGTCCTTTCGGCACTGAGCGGCAAAGACTTCCTGTCGTCGGCGGACACCACCGCTGAGCAGACAGCGGCATTGCTTGAGCTGGCAAGCCAGCTCAAGAGTGGTGACCGCAGGATTGATCTCGGCAACCGCGTGCTTGGCCTGATTTTCACCAAAGCCTCCACACGCACCCGCGTTAGCTTCCAGGTGGCGATGGCCAGACTGGGTGGGCAGACCGTAGATCTCAATCCCCAGTTCACCCAGTTGGGACGTGGGGAGCCCTTGGAAGACACCGCCAGGGTGTTGAGTCGCTTTTGTGATGTGCTCGCAGTCCGCACCTTTGCCCAGCAGGAGCTAGCTGATTACGCCTACTGGGCCTCGATTCCGGTGATCAATGCTCTCACTGACCTGGAACATCCTTGCCAGGCTCTGGCCGACTTTCTCACGATGCAGGAAGCCTTCGGTGAGCTCCAAGGTCAGACGCTGACTTACGTGGGCGATGGCAACAACGTGGCGCACTCCTTGATGCTCTGTGGCGCTTTGCTGGGCGTCAATGTGCGCATCGCTTGTCCTGATGGATTCGAGCCACTACCAGGTGTGCTTGACCAGGCCCGTTCCCTGGCGATTGGCGGTGCTGAGATCAGCGTCACCAGTGATCCATCGGTTGCGGTTGCAGGCGCGCAGGCGCTCTACACCGATGTTTGGGCCTCGATGGGGCAGGAACAAGAGCAGCTGGAGCGAGAAAAGGCCTTCCAGGGGTTTTGTGTGAATGAAGAACTGCTGGCTAAAGCAGATGCACGCGCCATTGTGTTGCACTGTCTTCCTGCCCATCGCGGCGAAGAGATCAGTGCTGGGGTGATGGAGGGCTCCGCTAGTCGGATCTTTGATCAGGCAGAAAATCGCTTGCATGCGCAACAAGCTTTGCTTGCTGCATTGTTGGGTGGTCTTTAGGTAACGACGCCAAGCCTGTTTGGAGATTTCAAAAAGCTGAATACCGAATTTGAATTCGTTGATTCGTTGTTAGTGAAGCTTGACTATTGGCTTTTGACTGCGCTTTAATGCGCTTAGTTAAGCTGCTTTTTAGAGGCTGATTTGAGCTGTTTTAGGAATAGTTGACTAAAGAACAATTCGCGAAGGAAGGGACTAATGCGATGAAGAAAAATTGTTTAGATTGATCGCAATTAGGGCATGAGTTGGCCCTTGCTCACCACCAAATTATTTGAGTCATAGCACTTGATACAGCCCGCTACACCGCCAGCTATGTGTTCCAGTTCTTGTTCATTGAGCAGGCTTATTTTGTCAGCAGTGAATTCATGACCATGTTCTTTAGCGATGTCTGCGACTTCCTGAGCTGAATTCGCAGCTTTGAGTTTCTCCTGAAGATTGGAGTCGCCTTTGGCTTTGGCAAGGAAGACTTTGAGTTGCTCTAAGGACATGAATCACTGCGCATTGGTGAAATTATAGATCTTGTTTGATGTGCTCGTTAGTTATTTGTTCACTCTCGGCTCCGCTTTGAAAAACATTCTTGCGGAGCCACCACCACTGATTCCTTTTAGCTCTTCATCAGACAGCTCAACTAAGCCCTTCAGTTCTTCCTCTGAGAACTTTTTGCTGTCTTTATTGGGTTGTGCTTTGGCCATTGAGATTTTGGGCTCTATTCAATGGTCATAGCAATAATCTGTAGATCGCACAGAATCGACAGAGATTACAGAAGAAAACTCAGCGCTTGGCGGGGTTGGACACTGGTTTTAAAGCCTGACGAAAATCAACCATCTACGAGATGCTTTCTCCCGAACTTTGTTTGTTGTGATACAGATTCACTTGTTAAAGCTTGATCCGGGCATTGGCTGCCCACTATTTATTTGATATTCAGGATGATTTGACTCATTCGCATTGCAAGAAACTTTGAGCAAGCTTTTCCACAAGTGCTATATGCAGGCACTGGTGAGATGTGGATTAACGACACATGAAAACAGTTCCTACATGTATAAAGATCCTTGTTTTCTTTCATAGCCATTAAGAAAAACTCTCTACAACTGATCCTATTGTCGATGCAAGAATGAAAAAAGTGCTTACAGCAATGAAAATACCAATGAGAACTGTTGGGTTTACGTTGCTTACTGCTTCGTCGTCTAACGCTTGAACAGTGTTGTCGATTACTTTATTTGCCATGGAATTAATTTGTAGTTCTCTCATTTTATGCCAAAAAAGCCTTAGCAATTTCGGGAGACAGAAAAAGCCCTGAAAAACGGGCTTCTTGTTAAAATTAATGTTGCCAAAAGAAGCATTTGTGCTGAATTGATGTTCAATCTTGCGCAGCGCTTCAAGAATTAACAATAAGCCAGCTTATTAAATGTTTAGCGTTCTTTGTCTCGGAGGAAATTGTTGCCCGTAGGGAAGTGGTTTCTGCAGACACTGCGATAAAGCACTTTGATGGTTTTTCATTCTCGCCCAGTTGATTTCTCGTGATTGAATTGGTCAGCAAACTCAGCAAAAGACTTGCTGATGTCGAGTGTTCAGACGACGGGTTCGATCATTTGATTGTGTTGAATTAGCAGGATTCAATTTTTGCTTTGATCAAAGAAAAGCCCAAGGCATCTTCATGAAGCCTTGCCGAATCAGAACCGCTAAATTCTTGCACGCTATGCACTGAAGGATGGTTTCAGCGAGCCAGGATGAATCAAAAAGAGGCTGGTAGCTCCAGCCTCAGGGTGAGTTTGGTTTGGAGTTGTCGTGCCCGATGAATTGGCCGATCGAATCCGCGTTGAGGCCTGCGTTCCTGAGCCGGTCAGCTGAAGAAGCTGAGAAGACCAGAGAAATCGATTCCTTTGGTTGACTCGTTGAAACCCCAGACCTGTTGAATAATTCCTTTGCCGGTTACGGCTTCAACGGCTAGACCAATAACAAGGCCAAGCATAGCTGCTCGCCCGTTGAGCTTTTCGCTAAAAACCTTTTGTGGATCAGGGGTGTTGGAGGATGAAGAAGTCATTGAGATAACAGCCACTGCGCAAATATTAACGAACGTAACGATCGGTTGACGTGCGTCTGGCGATTGTCTGCCTTTGCCAATATTTCAGCCCTTCTCGGCCCTGTTGCTGAGATCGGTTCAGGCGTTGAAGAGCGCTTGCGGGGGCCAGCCCTACTCAAGCAGCAGATTTCAAGGCGACTCGTCTTGTGCTGCAGCTAAGTGGTGATCATCTCTGTTTGCGTCGGGCCTATCGGCTCATGCTGTCGCGTGATGGAAAGCACAAATGGGAGCTGACATGCCAGCTGGTTGTGGGTATTACCCGAGTGTCGCGACACATCTTTGACTGTGATCTGCACTGCTTCGGCCCAGTCAATCGGCACAGAAATTACAGACGGCAAGCGCCAGCCGTATCGAGCACCGGCTTGTTCTTTGAGGGCCATTGATTACGACGAGTCTCAAATGAAGGAAAGCGACGGAGCCAGACGTGAACAGCAGTCGGAGTTGATTTACGACTGTTAGTCAAGCCAGTTCAGGATCCGTAGCGACTTAGAGCAACCACCAGCCAAGCAGTAAGCCCAGGATCAGGCCCTTCAGCCAAATCAGTGCTGCCATCTGATAGTTCGATAGCCCTAGTTTTTTCTGAATCCAGTTGAACGCCTGCTCATCAGCGAAGAAGACTGCACGGATTGGGCGGATAAACCATTCCATCGAGAGAAGCACGGTCGACTCTATTTTCATTGCCGGGATCCCTGTGCAGCAACAGACGGTGGTCAGCCGTTTCGTCTCAACTGATTTCATCAGTAGCTGTTTTTGCCCATGGCAGTGTTTTATGTCTACGAGCGGAGCAAGGCAGAGTTGAGCACTGATCGGGATGATGCAACTTTTGAGAACTTGCGGGTTCATGCCCTGGTGACAACCTTTAAGTCAAATTGACATTCTTCAATCAGCGATGAAATGCGTTGCACTTCTTGCTTGAAGTTCTTTGTGAGGACTCAGGACCTTTGAAGCCATCACTGGAGAATTGAATTCCACTTGGCGGGTTGTGGATCGCTGAAGGCACAGAGCAATAGAAAGTTGAACGTCAAAGATCTCTGTAGGGCCCTTGCGGCTGATCACTGCCTGCTGGCTTTCGCTGATCCATTCGCGATCAGGTTTCGACTTAGCTGTTAGCCATTGTCTGCACAGGAATCTGAGGTGTGTTTCAACGTTCCAGGTTGCACTGCTTGAATCTTTTCTGCCAGTTGTTGCAGAAGATCTGCGCTGCTTGAAAGGGATTGTCCGTAGTCCCTTTCCAGCTCTTCACAGCACCTCTTCAAGGTTGAATGATCTTGTGTGTTCAGTGCATCAAGGGATTCAAGGATCAGAGCAAGATGGCGGCTGGTTTCGCGGCAGCGGTGACTGCTCAGAGCGAGGAGTTCAATGATCAGGTCGCTGTCGTAGACCGCCGCTTGCAGCAGGTCATCTGCTTTCACCTCCAACAGCTCAGCAGGCCCACGGCTCACCGTGACTGTGGCGCTGTGAGTTTGGTCGCCCATCAAGGCCATCTCCCCAGCCATTTCGCCGGGGCCAACCGTGGCGATGAGCCGAGACTGGCCTCCGGCTTCCGTTCGTTTAACGCTTAGTTCTCCAGCAAGCACTACCAAGACGCGTTCCGCAAGAGTGCCCTGTTGCATGACGACTTCTCCGATGGATGGGCGAAGTGTTCTGTGATTGATTGCAGCGAGATGGGTGCTTACCAACATTGGTAAACGAACGCGCATCTTACGGAGTTCTCCAATCTTGCGCTCGTCCACCGACTGTTAGCGGTTGGAGGCATGTTGACTTGCCCAGCCGCAGGAGGCAGCACACTCTTGCTTAGCGTCATGTTCTGATGTGGACCTTCATTGAACTTGCTTAGGGGCTTGCGGTGTAAGGACTTCGGTCTGATTGAAGTGGTGACCATCTCTGTGAGCGAGATCACGGTTCCTGTTGAGCTGGGTGATGAGCTCAGCTTGTTGTTTCGGCGACGGTGGGTGCGTCCAAGCGCATGGCTTTCCACCGCGTTTGAGCACCGATGCTCCAGTTCACTTCTTTCGAAGAAGGTCGCTTTGCAAAATAAATCAATGTAATTAGGACTCAATTACAGCGTTTTGACTTGATGGCGCGTTTTATTGATATTCATTCTATGAATGAGTGAATTGACTCAATAGGAGCTTAGAAGTTGGTGGTACTGGACATTGTCAACCTTGTCTGGCGAATCCATTGATCATGCTGGATGGCATTGATGGGGTTTTGATGAGTGGGCTCTGCTTTGTATTGGTTCTCTGGTACGAGTTGATGTCAACGGCAGTGTCTATTCCAGTGATACATGAGTGGTATGAAATCGGACCTTTGATGTCATCAGTGGAAGTGTGAATGGTTATATTGAATGATAGCATTGGCCAGAATCAGTTCCCCTGTTAAGGCGCAAGTGAGTTGATCTCCGTGGATGTGTTCGCGCAATCTTGGAATCATTTTGTTGATGTGACTAGTAATGTTTTTGATCGGTTTCTAGTTTTTGTGAGTGTTCTGCTTGAGTGAGCTTTAGTTGCAGTGGCTAAAGATCTGATTTCTTGCGCTCCACCGCTACAAGACCACTCCCTTTCTTCAATGGCTCAACACCTGCTCTGTTACCCCTAGGGCTCCGCACTGTCGACATTGTTCACTGCTGTCTCGCGAGTTATTTGCTGGTGCGTTGATGTTGCTGGCACTGAGGTGCTCGTAGACGATGCTCCTTGCGCTGATCGGCCTCTTGCGTTGCCACCATTTTTGTTTTGCTAGCAGGGTGCGCGTTGTTGGGCTTTGTGCGCTCCACATCACTTCTCTGCTCGAGCCATCAAGAAAGCTTTTGCTTCTTGGCTTGGCTCGGCTTGGCTTGGCTTTGGTGGTGGAGCCAGGTCTTCAGTAGCGGGTAGCTCACTCCAGTGCTGCTATGAGCCGAGTTCGGTTCGTCGTGAAATGGTCCTGATCGGGCGTGTTTCACGGCTTATGTGGTGGCATCTTTGACTGATGGTCGCTGTGAAAAGACGCTATTGCTGGAATTGTTGAGGCTTCAGCTCTCGTTTTCTCCAGATCTAGTGTTTTTGGGGAATTTGTAAAGAGCTGCTGGAAATCATTCCCGCAGTTACAAATTCAAGCGGTTGCCCTTTGTGCTCGTTAGAAACCGTTTCCGCTGAACAATCAACTGATGACGGACGGTTGGCTAAAGGATCCACAGAAATACTGGGCTGTGCGCTTTCACAGGGAGCCACAGAGTGGGCATAGGGATGTCCGGGTTCTCGTTGACCATGGCCGGAAGTTGTCTCAAGACCAGCCTGCAATGTTGAAGTCTCGCAGAAATATGCGCTACGAGGACGCTATCTCGCTTTACAAAGAGCTTCAGCACATTGGCTGGACTCATTGTGAAGCGGTTTGGTAATTGCTCTTCTTGAGTGATCCCTGCCGGCTGTTGTGATCCGTTGTTAGCGAATCTGATGCTGGTGTCACTCTTTAATGAGAGGCAAAAGAGTTGAATAATCAAGCGATTGTGATGATCCCTTGAGGAATTTGGTGATCTTCCAATTAAGAATGCTTGCCGCAATATTGAATTGTTTATAGTGCTTCGTGCAATGGCAGTTAATGATCAGGTGACCCATCTGAGACGCGTCTTTGATGACTGAAAATTTTATTGCTTCGATGTTGCCAATGATCTCACCGGTTTGTATTTTGCTGAACTGTAGTAAGTAATCGAGTCCAGAGTTTGCCATGGCAAGATTTACTTTTTTAAATCTTAGCTTCAGTCTTTTGTTTTCGCGCAGGTTGTCCTGGAGTTTGATGCTTGAGCGATCTAAGCGACCACCTCGATATCCATGGATCGATTGAGCTTGCCGTCTTGGCTTCAGCGTTCTTTCAATCAAGCACTTCGATCTCAACAGATGTCTTGCCGTCGTCGACAACGTCGAGGGCTGTGGCTGAGCCATGGGCAAGATCAATCACGGTGCCTTGTTTGAACGGTTTGCGGTCATTGATCACAACAGTCACGGTTTTGTTGTTATCCAGGCGTGTCACTCTCACTTTGGTTCCCATCGGCAGGCTGCTGTGCGCGGCAGTCATCGTTCCTTTTTTGAGAATTTCACCGCTTGCTGTCTTGTTTCCGTAGTGGCCAGGGCCATACCAGGAGGCTTGGCCCTGCACGGGCTGTGATGCTTGCTTGTTCTCTGACGGCGCACGGTCTGAATCGATTGCTTTGCCGCTGACAGCGTTGTCGGCGATGTTTTGTTCAGTGTCTGCTTGGGTGGTGACGGCCTTTTCTGTAGCGGCTTTCTCTGCGCCGGCGTTGTCGCTGACGGCTTCTTTCCCGCATCCAATGGTGCACAAGATCAGCAGGATTGACGCGAGCTTGTTGAGTCGTGGCATGGATTGCATCTGCAGCTGAAACCCCTTGGTTGGAGATAGCAAGAGTGGTGGCTCCTGCCATGGCGGCTTGGACCTCAGTCGCAACGTTGTTGTCCCATGGATGGAGGCTCATGGGCTCGCCAGAATCCAGGCACCGCATTGTTCCCTGAGGTGATGGCCGCTTCTCCTGAACCGTTCTCGATGCCGGGCGGGCCAATCACTGTTGTGTTGTTGCACGGCTACACCGGAGCACCGGCTGAGCTTTCTCTGTTGGCTGAGGCGCTGCATGAGCAGGGTTTTGGTGTGGAAGCGCCTCTGCTTGCAGGCCATGGAACCTGCCTTGAGGATCTGATGCCTGTGCAGCCCAGTCAGTGGTTGGAGCAGGTCGATGTCGTCGTTGACCGGCTGCTCGATCACGGCCAGCGCGTCGTGGTCGCCGGCTTGTCCTTGGGTTCGATCCTTGCGATTCAGGCTGGAATACGGCGTCCGGGCGTTGAAGCAGTGATTGCGTACTCCCCGCCGATTGTGAGTGGTGACCCTCGAGCGCTGATTGCCCCGTTGTTGTCTCTTTTTCTGCCTTCGGTGCCGCGTCCTGCTGATGATTTCGTCGATCCAGCAACCGCTGGGCGTCTTTGGAAGTATCCATGCTGGCCCAGTCGTTGCAGTGTGCGCGTGCTGGATCTAATTGCCTCCACCCGCAGGCATCTCGCCAATCTGCATCAACCCTTGATGGTGATGGCCAGCACGCGCGACAAGGTGATCACGCGCCGTGGTGTGGAGTTACTCCTTCATCGAACCGGCTCTGAGCGTGTACAAATTCACTGGTTGGAGGGCAGCGGTCATGTGATCACCGCAGATGCTGAGTGGCAAATGGTGGCTGATCAGACCCTGATTTTTTTGAAAGACCTTTAGGGTCAACGCATTCAAAAATACGACGAATGGACCAGCAGGAACGAGACAACTGGCAAAAGGTTCTCGACTCCCTTGAAGCTGCCGGCGACACCGAAAGCGCCTTCTATGTACGTGCTCTAGCCATCTGCAATGGTGACCCCGATCCAATGCTGACTTGGGAGGCTGAATCTTGAGCATTGATCCTCTTCAGCAGGGACTTGAACAGTCGTTTGAAACGGAACGATGGGGACGGCTTATTCGCGATTGTGACGACATCGAAACCCTCAGGCAAACAGCACTTTCTTTGCTGCAACAGGTCACACAAATGAAAGTCGCCAGCACCTGGATGGCGTCGAGAGCTTCCGAGTCTGAAAATGCCAAGTTGGAAATTTTGGCGAAACTGATCAAAGAGCGGTCCGAGCGCCCGCAGGAGCAGACAGATCATTGAGCAACCTGGTTCGATTCGGCGCCCTCGCGTTGACCTTCACCCTTGGCAGTGCTGCTGCACGTGCGGAAAGCTGGTCACCGTCTCCGGAACCGCCGATCTGGTCACAGACCCGGCAGACACTGCAGAGTTCAGGCAAGTTGTCCGATCGCACTTGGTTGTTCATGGAGGCGATGGATTCGCCAAGCCTGAAAGCTGGGGAGTACCTCAGTAATCCTGCGCGGACGCCACTCGGCGTGGAATTTGATGCTGCGCTGTTGATGCGGCGTCAGGGCCAGGATGTTTGGAAAGTGCGTGAACTGCGCATGCGTGCACTCTGTAACCAGCAAAGACTGCAGCGCAGCAGCGCTCAGGGGCAATGGCTTGATTACGTCGGGCGTGAGGACACATCGGCCAAGGTTCGTTGGATCTGCGCTTTGCCAGAGCCAGACTGAGCCCTTGCCATCTCCAACAATGACCGGTACACATGTATTGACGAACAAATGAATTGCCGGTGTCTGCTGGAATCCCCGAGCCGCTAACCACTGCTCAGCAAGAGCTCTATGACTGGCTTGCCGACTATATCGGTTGCCATCATCACAGCCCGTCGATTCGTCAGATGATGCAGGCCATGGGTCTGCGTTCACCGGCACCTGTCCAAAGTCGTTTACGGCATCTTCAGCAGAAAGGTTGGATCACTTGGCAGGAGGGACAGGCTCGCACCCTCCAGCTGCTTGGAGGGATTGCTTCCGGAATTCCTGTGCTCGGCGCTGTTGCAGCTGGTGGCTTGGTTGAGACCTTTGACGACATTCAAGATCGATTGGATCTCGCTCCTGTTCTTGAAACCCGTGGTCTGTTCGCGCTCACAGTGAATGGTGACTCCATGGTGGATGCCCACATCGCCGACGGTGATGTGGTGCTAATGGAACCGGTCGTTGATGCGGCTCGTCTGCGCCAAGGCACCATCGTGAGTGCTTTGGTTCCTGGCAGTGGAACCACGCTGAAGCATTTTCATTGCGACGGCCTCACGGTTCGGTTGGAAGCCGCGAATCCGGCCTACGAGCCGATTGAGTTGCCAGCCGATCAAGTGCAGGTTCAGGGCAAACTCGCTGCCGTATGGCGGCAGATGTAATGGATGGCTGTCTGGGGCCGCTGTCGTTGTAAGCTTCCTCACGACGAAGGCAGGGTTTAATCCTCGTCTGAGTTACTGGGGCCATAGCTCAGCTGGTAGAGCACCTGCATGGCATGCAGGGGGTCAGGAGTTCGAGTCTCCTTGGCTCCACTGGATTTTTACCAAGGGGTCCGTCCCGGTTAGTGCACGACTTAATGGAAGGTTGATGCCTTGGCATGGTTTTGCACGAATTGCTTTTGCGGCGGTAGTACAGAGGTGCCTTTCGAAAAATCCCGCTGCACTAAATGAAGCCCACATCAGATCACTGTGACCCCGTAAGCAAGGTCGTGCTCAGCGATGGCTTCGTACGCATGGGCGATGGTCAGATGGTCTGCCCATAGGCATTGATTTCTCTCAGGTTTAAGTGTGGCGACTTCACGCAGGCTGGTTTTGCCGTCGAGGCGTCATGCCAAACAGGGACCGCACACTTGTTGATCGCCATGCACCGAAGAACTGTGTCGGCTGGTTGATGAACGATCAGGAAGGAGAGGTCTGCAGCTTCACCAACGCCAATCCAACAGCTCATGCCCAATGGGTTGTTGCTGAGTACCAGACCATTGCGTGGCAGTGGCCAGCTCGTGGTCAGACGGATGCTCAGGCACAACGCCATCGAGGCATGGGAAACGATCCAGAAGTCAGGCATCTGGAAGCGGTGTCATCCCAGGTGGTGAAGTCAGCCCAATGCTTCGCCGCCTCTCTGTCGGACTGCTTGCTTAAAGCCGGTAATTCAAATGAATAGGCGAATTGTTTCTATAAAGACGATCACCTGCAAAGAGCGGTAAACCCACTTGTTGGCATGCTCGCTCATAGCCAGCTGAGCACCAACAAGTGAGCCAGGAATACTCCCAAGAACCATGGGGATTGCAACCTGCCATTCCACTTTCCCACTTCTCGAAAAGATCAGAAACGTGGCAATGCTGAACAAAAAAATTAATCCTGTTTTTATCGGCACTGCTTGGCGTAAGCTCACTCCTCCGATTAAAACTAAGCTTAGTAACAAAAAAATAGCAGAGTCAACAACAATCAATCCTGCCCAAAATCCGCAGAAGGAAGTCAATAGCCAGAGTTGAGTTGATAAATTGGGATTCCTTTTTAGGTGATCATCGGTGCATTCTTTAAGCAGATGTTGCGGTCGAACGAAAAGAAAGACCATTGCGACAAGTACGGCGACACGTACTAGCAACAAACTGGTTGGAGTATTAATGATTGTGGCTAATTCAGCTCCAAACAAGCTAAAAGGAATAAAGACAATTGCAAGCTGGAAAACCGATCTCCAGGGAATGAGTTTCGCACGCTCAAAAGACCACAACGCTGTCGTACTTCCAAGAAGAATTGGTAATCGGATCGTTGCATTGGCAATATCAGCAGGCATGCCGATTGAAAGCAGGGCTGGCAATATCAGGGTCGAACCACCCGAAGCAACCGCATTGAAGAAGCCAGAGATGGCTCCAAGAACAAGCCCTAGCCCGATCAGTGTCCAATCCAGAGTCATGGCTTGATCAGCGACAGGAAGCGCCACTCCAGTCAACAACCTGACTGAAGAGAGACCAAGGGGGCGAAGCACAATCAACATTTGGTCATGGTTCAACTCACGATCACAACCAGATCAGCTGGTCCGGTGTGGTTCAGCTAGGCCAGGCAGAAATGATGAAGAGTCAGACCTGTACTGCTTTCACTGCCATCAGTGGAACAAGAAGCATGAAAAGGAGAAAGGACCTCATCACCGCTTTAGATCGAACGCCATGACAAGCGCAGCCCTGTAGAGGACGGCATCATGCGCGGCCTGACGACAGCCCTAATGCTCCGCCGTCTCTCCATTGGATTGCTGGCTTCTGCTGTTGCCATCGCTCCGCTCCCGCTGGAAGCTCAGGACGGCAGTGCTGAGGATCTAGGGGTGATGAGTATCAGCCTGAAGGATGTGGTCAAGCCGACCATTGGCTTCCAGGGCGCACTGCAGGGTGCTGGAACACCCAATCAGGCAGGTCTTGGAGGGTTCCTGCCGCTCTCTGTTGGTGATAACAGCGTTTGGTTCGTTGATGCTCTAGCGAACGTCAACTTCGCTGACCGTCAGGGCTACAGCAGCATCCTCAACACTGATGTAGCTGGCTCCACTGTCAGTACCTCAACGCGTGTGGGCTACCGCTGGCTCAATGGTGATCGCAGTTGGATGTTTGGAATCAATGGTGGTTATGACAGCCGCCCGATGAATACAGGGTCGACCGATACAGGGATTGACGTCAGCGGCACAGAGAAGAGTGCATTCTTCCAGCAGGTTGCAGTCAATGCAGAAGCTATTTCCAATGACTGGAACTTCAATGCCTATGCATTGATTCCTATGGGGGAGGTTGATCAAAGACTCAACTTGTTTTACAACGGTGGCGCTCTGGATACTTATGGACTGGATGTTGGCTACTTCATCACTCCTGAACTGAATGCCTCTGCTGGTTACTTCTACCAAAGTGGTGATTCAGGAGAGGCTGATTCTTCAGGTGTACTCGGACGTTTGGCTTATGAAATCAGCAGTGGTGTAACAGCAGGGGCAAATATTACCTACGACGAGGCTTTTGATATAAGAGTTTCAGCTGATATTAAAGTTCAATTCGGTAGTACAAGTGAAACAGTACAGCGCAAAGAAGTTCAACAATTTCTTGTGATTAATGCACTTATATCAACTCCAAGTAATCGCAGCGTTAGGGTTTATGACCACGCCCTTTTTAATGATTGTGCAGAAGGTGCTGGCAAAAACTCAGGCACTTCCTGTACTCCCACCAACAATGCGGGGTTGCCTATACCTTTGCCCCCGGCTCACCTAATAAGAACTCTGTGCAGATACATCATGTGAACTAGAAAGCGATTTGCCCGTGGACGAACGTGATTTTATAAGGCTCAGACAACCTTTACGTCCTCTGCTGCCTTAAATCGGAGGCTGTCCGCGTATAGCTTGACGATCACGTCGGCCGAAGTGGTGAGATTCACTCACATACCCCAACGCATACAAAGGTACCTGGATCATTGAAGGCAAGAATCATCAAAACAGCCACGAGGCTTCCAGCGATCAGCACAACAGGCCAGAATTCCTCTTCAGCACGCATTTCGAGAAGCACCATTAGTTGATTGACAGCTCACACCCTCGCTGAAAGGGTGGTGAAGGCGCATCCCCCAAACGAGCCAAAGACATTTCCGCCCATAAAGCTCGACCCAATCCACCGCGCCGACTTCGCTGGTGAGGAGCTGATGGCATCGTTCCTGTGCAGCAGTGTTCTCCTCGACTGAGTAGAACCTTTCGTTCTCTCGAAGCTTGCTTCAGCAGCCACGCTCTAGAGTTTTCACACTTGCTTGAGTCCAGGCTTTCGGGGGTGGTGGTTGCCTGCGCTGGATCTAATTCTGCAATTGCTGCCTGCAACATTCCCGCTGTCATCCCTGACTTCTCAAACGGATTACTAGGGCTGATCTTGCTCGAATCAATGCCTGCCATCTTGCAAGCTCGATTCAATAATTGAATCTGCTTCGGTGTCATTTTCATGCGGGCTGCAATGTCCCAAATCACTACCCCATTCTAAAAAGTTGGTTTTATCTATCTCTGCTTAACTGCGCTCAATCGTGCCAGGTATTGAAGGCTGATTGTTGGTCTTTTTGGAGTGATTGAAGTAATAAAAAGCCCCTGCGTTTGCAGGGGCTTTGATTCATCCTTAAATATACTAAAGTCGCTAGGCTCTAGTTTACCTTACACCACCCATCACTGAGTTTTATCTTACCCACGCTAGTCCTATAAATACACTCCAGACACCACGCTCCGCCAGCCACGGCTTCCAGTTCCTCTTCACTGAGTTCAGCGATCTTATCAGCAGTGAATTCGTGGCCGTGTTCTTTAGCGATCCCTACGATGTCTTCAGGAGTCTTTGCTGCCTTTAGTTTGTCTTGAAGACTTTTGTCGCCTTTGACCTTCTCAAGAAAGGCTTTGAGTTGTTCTTCTGACATCGGTGATTGAGCAGTGCAAAAGTCATAGCACTGATCTGAATCACCACATAGGCGGGCAACGCTTTCACCCGCCTTACTCCCCCGTTTGGGTAGCCCTCTGCTTTAACCCCTCAACGAATCGGCATTGGCTTAAACGTCCGTACGCCTCCTACATATCGTCTCGGCTTCTCTTCCTTACCCCACATCAGCGGATGCGCTCCACTTCGCTGTGATTGCCGATAGCTGTGCTGACCCTGATTCGCTGCAGGCAATACATACCTGACAGCATCAGCAGAGTGATCAGGCGCCGCCTTCTCCATGTCCTCTGGATTGCGATCATCACTGATGCAATAAGGCAACGTCGCCCACAAGCTCTCGCACCGCTCTGAGATAAACAATCCAGGCTCATCACTGCCTGCCTGCCACAACAAACTTTTCATCAGTTGCCAACCGACAGCCCTTGAACTCTTAGGGCTGCCAGTGACCTGCCATCCGTACTTCTTAAATTCAGTGCTCAGCGTCACTGGATCTCTATGACCGCCAAAGCCAAGCTGTGCAGTAACTGCTGAATCCATAATCACTCTGCGGTGCGGAATCACCCAATCAGTGAACCTATTGCGCATGTAGAGCTTTTTCACTCGCTCCACAAACTGCGGGGTTGTTTGTGATTGATCTGTTCCGCTTCGTGCCATTTTGAGATTTGAAAAAATATGAGTGAGGTTCAATTTATACCAACAATATGCTTTTTGGTTTGTCGTTAATTCTAGTGTTTTTAGATTATGATTCTGCTAGTCTGCACATCTCGACACTTGTAGTGTGATAACTTCTCTATGGACCTTGCTTCGATAAAAACTGGCTTGTTGGTTGTATTAGTTTTGCTAGCATCTTGTTCAGGTAGGCAAAATATCTATTCTCCAAGTACTGGTCCACTGAGGAAAGTGCTTACTCAGGACTTGGACTTTGCAAATCCGATTATCATTATTCCCGGTATTGGCGGGTCAAAGTTTATTGATTCGAGAAATGGAAAAGTTGTTTGGGGTGCTTTTGGCTATAACTCCTACTGGCCGGCTACAGAGCAAGAAAATAAGTTGCTCGCTCTTCCTTTAAACCAATCAGCAAAAAACATACTGTTAGCTGATAACAATATTACTACCCAATCTGTTTTGGATACAGTCAAAATTGAATTCCTCCCGCCTCCTTTTGTGTCGATTGAATATTCGGTTTATCTGAATATTTTTAAATCTCTTACAATGGCTGGTTTTGTGCCTGTAGACGAAAGAGATCATCATCTGCATATGCCATCCTCGAAGGGGAAGCCTGTTTTTCAGTTCGCTTATGATTGGCGAAAATCTAATGCTTCCAATGCAAAGCGCTTGGATGCATACATTAAGGCCATATCCAAGCAATTGACGGAGAATAAAGGTTTAGGCAGCTACCCAAAAATTGATATTGTATGCCACTCAATGGGTTGCCTGATGGCTAGGTATTATCTTCGCTACGGTGATCAGGACTTAGGCACCCTAGATAACCCGCCAGTTCTTGATTGGCGAGGCGCCAGTAAAATAGAAAACTTAGTTATGGTTGCTCCACCGAATAAAGGTTCTATCAACGCATTAAATTATCTTATTCATGGTTTCCATATTTCCCCATTCAAATATTTCAAATATCCATCTGCTGTGGTCGGAACAATGCCCTCAGTTTATGAGTTGCTGCCACGTAAGGACATTGTTAATGCAGTTAACCAGGATGGTTTTCCTGTTAATCTTTTCGATCCTAAATTGTGGCTAAAGATGCAATGGGGCCTCGTTGATCCAAAGCAAAAGTCTGTGTTAAGGCAGATTGCTCCTGAATATCATCGTGAATCTTATCGATATAAACAAGCCAAAGCTCTTCAGCAGGAACTTTTGAAGAAGGCATTTTTATTTCATTCTTTGATTGATGCTCCTGCCACGCCTCCTGACGGCTTGAAGTTTTGGCTATTCGCAGGTGTTGGCACACCCACGGTTTCAAAAATTATGATTAATACATCCAATCGAACATATTCGAAGCTTAAGAATGATGCTGGGGATGGCAGTGTTCTTAGAGAGAGTGCTTATGCCATAAAGAATACTGAGCTTCCAAGAGAGGGCTCTTTAATTCACTGGAATAATGCAATGTTTTTTTATCTTCCACATATAGAACTAGTCAAGAGTAATGATTTTCTGGTAAATTTCTACTATGTTTTGTTCTGGCGTAAGTTTATTCCCGTTGATCGTTAATCTTGATGTAATTTTATTTGTCGTTTGTTGATAGTTCTGTGCTGACACAACCGTAATGATTCTACAATTCAGAGATGATTGTGAGCTCGTTTCCTAAATTCTAAATTCTAAATTCTAACTTCTAACTTCTAACTTCATTGAGCAGCGTATTCTGCGGCAATTTTTTTGGCAGTGCGTTGCATCGGCGACGTAGCTAATATTTTATTTATTAACGGATTCTTAGACTTGACTTTGGAGCAATTAACAGCCATGTCTTCAATAGTCTGACTCTGCATTTTGATTTTGTTTGCAGACATCTTATGCAGGGACTACACCATCTCTGATGTCAAGCGAAGTTTGCTACTTTGATGCTTGTCTAGTAGCCATTGGATATTTGTTGGCGTTTCCATCTTCCATGCAGCTATGCCGAAGCATGCACTGCAGAAGTATGGTCTGTCTAATGCCGTGCGACAACCCATCAGTGCTCAGCGAGTTCTCATTGATTTTCAAGGTCATGGACGGCTAGCCCCCATCAAATAGGAGGGTACGAATAGTGTGTGATGACCAGTGCGATCAAAGGTTTTGGTCCTTCAGACAAAAATCAAGCTTTCAAGTTGATGATTTACGCCGTAGTTTGTGCCTTGGCTTCTCCTTGTATGGTTGCCATTGGCCTCCCTCAAAAATTGAACCTTTGGCCTAAGCAAGAGGCCCCTTTCAAACTATGGTGATGCCTGTACGAAGCTGCTCGTCATTGCCTAATATCCAGCCTTTGTATTCCTTGATATTCGATATTTTGACGTGAGCATAATTTGTTGTTTGGCGGTATGAAGACCCGTCCCAGTAAGACACTGGTTGCTAATTTTATCAAATCACATTGGTATCTTTCCTGGAATGTGTCTCCAAGGATTAAATGGATTCCGTTTGTCACGGAAGCCAAGTCTGACGTTGGTTGTCTTTTAATGCTTTAAATTAAGCCTCATATCTTTTGCTAGGATTTAATCAAATCTCCATCAAAGCTCTCTGTAATTCAGATTAAGAGGTCTTGCTTTGCATTAATTATCAGCATGTCTGTCTCAGCTGTTTACTTCTGGATCAAACCAACTCCGGCATCAATTCAGTGACGTTGGGCATCGGGTCCGGCTTTCCGTCAGCAATGGCTCTTGCACGTAGATAAAACCAACTGTTGGTGTTTCCATTGGCCTCCATCTTCGCTGCGATGGCCTTCCAGTTGTTGATTTCGTTGTGGTCCATTGAAGTGTCTCATTCCATACCATTTTGGAAACTATGACGATGGTTCTGTGACTTCATCAGGTCGTGATGACCGTCACTGAGATCAGATCGGAGCCAAAGCCCTCTGAGCAGCGATCACTCCAGTACTCAACAGCGCCAAGTGGATTGCCAACATCACCAGGAGAGATTATTAGGCGTTTAAACCTGAGTTGACAGTCCTTCTGGCGACATCCTCCGGGGACGTCGTTAACTTAGGCCCCGGGAATAAGCTGACAGCCCTGTTTTGTTTCAACCAATGTCTTTGAGTTGGTAGACATTCTGATGTGCTCGTTCTGATTCGTTCGGTTCTTGCTTGGTGTAGTCGTTGTGAATGCGTAGCTGCAGTCGGCACGTTGCTTGTTTTGGGCTGTAAGCAGATCTGGATGAAGCACGTGGATTGATGCAATCCCTCTTTTGGGTGATGCACTCCGGTGCCATCCCGGACGAGCTTGTGATGGTGGAAATGGCCGATGAACAAGTGCACCAAACGTTTTGCGATCTTCGCGTGTTCTGTAGTCATCGCTGCAGGGGCCGGGGAGGTGATCAGTCCAATCCTCGGAGGTCTGGCTTATGAGGCAAAGATGGATCGGTGTGTTGAGGCGGCTAAGGAAAACGGAGTGATTGCCGGTCCAAACCTGCTGCGTAACTGTGAGAAAGGGGTCTACATCGGTCAATTTGATTACTGATGGAAATTCTCTTCCGGCAAAGAGCTGATCGAAATAGCTCATATGGGGGACAGGTCAGGATTAATCCGGCTGCGATCGTCGAGTACCTTGCGATCCTCTGCAACCCTGCACCGAGGCCCACTCGGCTGCTCGTGAAGTCATTGAGTTCAGCGCTGACATCGATGACATCGGCAGTGGTATCCGATCAGGATTCCGATTCGCGAAGCTTGGCCGCTGCAGCCGAGTGCTTTCCAACCTGCGAGCAGAAGATACCGAGAATATGCGCTGGTTTTGAGCTAGCTCGGAGCCGCTAGCAGAAGTGCTAATTCTCCGGTCCCACAGTGACAGCCGTCCTGTTCACCGTGGCAGGGCTCCATGCTGGGATGTCCCTTTGCGCAAGCCTCAGAGCAAAAGTGCTGACCACCAATCCTGATTGATAGCGATTCTTCAACGCTGCACTTGCACAGTGAGCAGTCGCATAAAAGCAGAGTTTCAGTCATCACAAAACTCTCAACAACGATTCATTTGTTCTACGACATCCAGTGCTCCATTTCTTGAGCGGTTAACCGAACATCCAATCTGTTGGCTCTCTACCGTCTTGTGGATACCTAGCATGTGTTCCATATTCGGCCCTGCTGGTGTTTAGCCAACACCTGAATTGCACGGGTGGCACTGATCCCTGCTATAGGTCTAAAAACAAGGCTGACTCAATTGATGAAGGACCAAGAACGGAGAGAAGCTGCCCTTTCAAGCCTTAAGCATCGGAGGGGACTAGAGAGACAGCTCAGGATTTACGCCATAACCAACATCACGCTTGTGGTGATCTGGGCGCTGTCGGGACGTGGTGAATTCTGGCCAATTTGGCCGATCGCTTTTTGGGGTCTAGCCTTGATCTGGCAAGCCATTTCCTATAACTATCGACCAAAGCCGATTACTGAGGATGAGATCCAAAGTGAAATGAGGAGATTGGACTCTTAATTAGCAATCGGGGTTGATCGTCCCAGATGTCCTTTAGGCACCTCCCCTATTGGAGAATTCACTTGATCAATTTCCTTTGAACACTTTCCAGATGGCTGTTCACGAGGTCTCCTCCATCTGCCTTATGTAGGCTCAAGTGTTTTAACGTCCTTATTGCGTCGATCAAGCATCATCTCAAAATTGTGATCTCTACGATAATCATTGACTTTCGCTTCGACTTCTAAAGCGAGATGCACAAGGTGACCATTTAACTTGCGGAGGTTGTCTGCTGATTGACGAGTCATGGAAATGCTTTTGTCTTAATGAAAAATAAATGAGAGAACCCAGTGGTAAAGACACGCTTAACTCAATTTAAAAGGTGTGCTGTTTGTGTATTTTGCCGAACATAATCTCAAGAGATTTTGGTTGTACTTGATACTAAAACTGCTTGCCGGCTGACGCGATGAATCGGCTTTGTTGGAGTGTTGATGTCTTGCCTATGCATTTGATCCCAAAACAAATCCAGATATTTGTTGATGGATTGGCTGAGTCGTTAGATGCTTCAAGCAGCACTTCAGTATCAAATGGCTACTTTCACTGTCACGATGGTCACGGATGCAGGCGAGCAAGCCTTCAGTTGTGATGACGACCAATACATCCTTGATGCAGCCGAGGAAGCAGGTCTTGATTTGCCTTACTCCTGCAAAGCTGGCGCTTGCTCAACTTGTGCAGGCAAGGTCTCGGAGGGAACTCTCGATCAAAGTGATCAGAGTTTTCTTGATGACGAGCAGATGGAGGAGGGCTTCAGCCTTCTTTGTGTGGCCTACCCCAGGAGCGATTGCAAAATCCAGGCTGAGGCTGAGGAACTTCTCGCTTAGCTGAAGGACAACTGTCCCGCCCGGGCAAGGCCAAAGTGGCTCAAGATCCAGACGATGGCTTGGAAGTGATTTCATCCGAAATGGTGATGAGCTTTAGCTTGTAGCAATGACCCATTCCCATCTCTTTGTTCTGTGCTGTTCCCTAGTCGTCTCCTCGCTGCATGGCCTGCCTGGATCTTCTCAAACGAACGAACGACTTCTTCAGGAGCGCATGATCAGCCCGGCTGTGTATGAGCTTCTTAATCGTCGTGGTGCAACAACCAGGCAAAAGCGCATTGAGGTGCTGCAAGAAGCTTGTGCAGCGGGTGAATTGCCTGCTAGTGACTGCGAACCGATCAGCGGAACAACAAGGTTGTATCAAGACTGATTGATTCGAAGCATGGCTGCTTGGTCAGGACAAAGTCATGGTTTCCAATTCCACTAACCTCCTGCACTGGCGGCATGACAGAGCTCAAGTTCCCGGTGGTTGGCTTAGTCGGCTGTTGCGGGTCTGCTGACCAGAGTTTGGTCGATCTGCAACAGTGAGCGACCGTCTGCACTCACAAGAATTCGTGTCATCACTGAAGGTGAGCCTGCGGACTGTTCCCAACCCGGAGCACCTCCAGGAATCTCGAATTCAAATCCTTCCGGCCCAGCGTGGACAAGGCAGGGATTGTTGGATGCACTTTCATACATGCAGATTCCAGGGCGATAAATTCTCAGGCTGCCATTTCTTCGGGTCGCTGCACCTCGGGCGAGATTCATGGCTCGCCGTGCGGCAAATGGATCGTTGCGTACATATCGATTCACGACTTCTGGATCGGGAGACGTTTCGGCGTACGGGCTTGGTCCGCTACTGACTTCCGGATCTATGAATGGCTGTGCAGCCCCTTCTGCAGAGGCTTCATCAGGCGACGTGATTGTGGCTTCTATCGGAGTGATAAGTTCACAACTCACCTCAGGCGTACTGAGATCGATCAAACTTGCTGCGACTGGGCGTCGAGTCTCCCTGTCGAAGCATTGATAGTTCATGACATCGCTTTGCGCGGTCTGCGCTGTCGTGATCAGCAAAGCGGCCGATCCCAAGCAAAGGCTCAGCCGTTGCATTGACATCCTGGGAGTTGTTTCGTTCAAAACGTAGTGACTTTGAGCTGTTTTGGTCAAAAGCAATGCTGATTGGTATTGCAGCCGTGAAGTCATTCCTCCTGCGGGCATGTTGTCAGCCCCATCGCCTGTGGGTTGCAATGGCTGTTGGGCAACTTTGGCTTTTTGGCAACCGTGGCCGTTTGGCAATGGTGGCTTTTGGATGCTAAAAGCTGTTGCCTGTCAAAGGCTGTTGCAAAAAATGGTGGATGGCATCAGCTCGCTGATCTCAGAAAAGGGCAGGATCAATCTCAGCTTCAGGATTCAGTTTGAGAACCATCCATAGCAGCATCGCGACACAGGCTCTGTCATCGGCTCCATAATCGTATTTCCAGTCGTTCACCATTGCGGTTAGCTCAAGCTGTGCGCTGGTGATGAATTCATCTGTCCATTCCATGGTCACTCCCCTAGTGCTTGGGCCACGATCTCAGGTATTGGAGGAGTTATCCAACACGACTCTGTCAATTGCCATACATCTCTGCTCTGGCCAATCAGGCAAGCGTTTTACGGTCATTGGTCCGTCGCGGTGCCTGTAAGCAAGCCACGGCTGCTTTCGCTGATCCTCCGTTTACATTTTCGCAGTAGGAAGCGTTACCGCACTGATTTAATCCAGCTCGTCCTGTCTTAGAGCGGATGAACTTCAGCAGAGAGGAGCGATCAAGGAGTAAGACTTGATGGATGAACGGTAGCTGCAGAACTGGAAGGCAACCGGATTTGTCTGACTTGCCAGCACTGAGGAACAATGGTTGCCGGCAACTTCCGTCAGCAGCTGTTTCAGCAGGACGATCTCCTCAAGCATCCGCCACCCCATCTGGACACCTTCTCGGCAGAACCAGCCCGGATGGTGTCCGAACCAGGGGTAAGGCATCATGCACGCACTCACCCCAGTCCAATGCTCCGTCGCCTTACCATTGGATTGCTGATTTCTGCAACGGCCATCGCACCGTTTCCATTGAAGGCACAGGACGGCATGCCAGAGGATCTAGGCGATGCGATCAGCATCAACCTCAAGGATGTAGTCAAGTTCAATTGGGGTTTCCAAGGTGCATTGCAGGATGCTGGAGTAACCAATCGAATAGGTGCTGGTTTTTTCTATCCTTTCTCTATTAAGCCCAATAAAATGTGGTTTCTAGATAGTAGATTTGATCTAAACTTGGGCGATTATAATATAAATCCTGAATATCTTAGTTCCAGTATTAATGATGTGCAGGTTCAGGGAGTTTCAATATCAACATCAACTCGTATCGGATATAGATGGATTGATCGTCATTTGAATCGCGGCTTTGGTGTTTCGGCTGGATATGACAGTAGACCTTTGATCGCTGGCTTTCCGATGGATGAATTCATCAAAGAAGCGACAGCTTTCCGTGGAGGACCGCAGACACAGTTTTTTCAACAGCTAGCACTAAGTGCAGTAACAGCAGGTGAAAAATCGAAAGTTTCAGCGTACGGCTTATTCCCAATTGGTGACTATGGAATTGGATCTAATAAGGTCGCGGCTATTTATGGCTTTTACGGAGCGTCACCACTCATGACGACTGGAATTGATCTCGAGTATGAGGTATTCCCATCAATCAAAGTTTTAACAGGCTTTTATTATCAATCGAATGAGTCAGAGCCGCCACTCTATGTTGATCCCGTTTCGGGATTTGGGTTTAAAGCACAACTGACAGGAGACATAAACGACTATTCCAGTATTTATGCCAGAATGACACGCGACTTGAATTTCAAGACAAGGTATTCAGCAGGGTTTATTGTAAGATTCGCGAAAGAGACTGACCAAAATATAAAGAGTGGCCTTGCAGATTTTGCCAATTCTTCCCCTGATTATAGATATGTGAGAGTGAACTGCTCTGAAGCCAATCCAAGTCGTGCAGAAGATGAGCAGTGCGGCGATTAATGATTACATATTTAAAAGTTACTCTTAACGCGGATAAATTGACTCACCATTCGATTTACACGATGTGTGCATCATCATCATCATTAATTCAGTGTAAGTCGTATTTATTATTGGTATAACCGCTATTGATTCATTGATTCATCTTTTGGAGTTCTGACTTGCTAATCTTAAAAAGATAATAAGCTAAAATAACCTATACTCTTCCATCTCTGTTTTGCCATTTTCTGGCAACTTTGGCTGTGTTGATAACGGCTGCTCGTGACCGGTGTTTCTCTCATCTTTTTCAGGATTTTTTTGCTGTGATGTTTGAGTATTCAAGCTCTGCTCGTGATCGGCATCGCTCGCACCTTTTTCAGGAACTTCTTGCTGCGTTGTCGTTGGTATTGCCGTGGGAGGCTGCTTATCAAGGATCACTCCGTTGAAATAAACTACTCCACCAATGATTAATAAAATCAAAGGTGGCCAGTATTCAAGCTTCATTGTGGCTTTTCTGCTTTTGCAGAAGGTTGATTGCGCTTGGGTAACGCTAGATTGCTTATTCTAAGGCAAATATCTTCCGCCATGTAAAGTAGCCTTCAAATGGCTTATTTCATTGTCTGATCTCAAATTTAGCAGTATATGGGATTTTCAGTTGCCGAAGATTCGTTTTTGTAGCTATATTTTTTAAGTGCAAGAGATCGCATAAGTAGTGTTTGAAATACCTTTGCTTAAATTTAGCTGTTGCGATCTGATAACCTTCTTACATGTTATTGCACCAAGCGCCTTCTCTACTTTTTAAATATTCAGAGGTCCCTGTATAGCCTAGCGATGATGCCTTTCTTAAGTCATTGCAGGCGCTTTTATTTTGTCCAAGTTTATGTTTTGCGCGACCACGTGTATCTAAGGTTGCACCATTATTTGGATTTAATGCAAGTGCTTTGTTGGCGTCCCTAAGAGCGCCTCGAAAATCTCCTTGTTTAAATTTAGACCATCCACGATTATTATAGGCAATTGCGTACTTTGGGTTAATTAGGATAGCCTTGCTTGCATCATCAATTGCTCCCTGATAATCTCCTGAATAGATCTTTGCAAAAGCACGGTTGCTGAAAGCAGCGGCATCCCTTCGATCAATCTCAATGGCCTTAGTGTAATCAGATATTGCCCCTTGATAATTACCTAGGCTTCGTTTTAAAATGCCACGATTGCTATAGGCACGACCAAGCTGTGGGTTAATCTCTATTGCTTTGTTGTAATCTGCCATTGCACCTTGATAGTCTTTTAGGTCATACTTTGAAATGCCGCGGTTGCTGAAGGCATCTGCGTACTGCGAATTAATTGCTATTGCTCTATTGAAATCAGCAATTGCTTCCTTGTTATTACCTAATTCGGCTTTGGCATTGCCACGGTTATTGAAGGCAATGGGATATTTCGGATTAATTGCTATTGCTTTGTTGTAATCAGCAATCGCTCCTTGATAATCTTCTAAATCATACTTGACAATACCCCGATTCATGTAGGCGGGCGCATACTTGGGATTCATTGCTATTGCTTTGTTGAAATCAGCAATTGCTCCTTGATAATCCTTGGACTTCTGCTTGGCATTGCCACGGTTGTTGTAGGAAACGGGTTTCTGCGGATTAATTTCAATTGATTTCGTGTAATCAGCAATTGCCTCTTGATATTTATTTAAGTCATATTTGGCATAAGCACGAAGAAAGTATCCCTCAAAACTTGGTCGTAATGCCAGTGCTTGGTTTGTTAGCTTAATTACTGTCTGCTCTCTTCCCTTTCTTGTCTGGGATGCTTTTGCTTGGGCCAGATAATCATCAACACTAGTTGCAGCATTCTTGATAATCACCACAGGCTCGCCATTTGCAAAAAGCTTGTAGTAAGTAATTGGAATACCTTGATTGATCCCTGTTTTCGTAACCAACTCTTTGTCACTGTATGCCTGCTCATCTCGCTCTCCCCTTCCATGCAGTCCTACCAAATCTCCATCAGAATTCAGCAGTACACCTCCACTCATTCCACTCTCCGTTTTGTTGTCATATAGCAATTGATATCCCTGGTCAATTCCGATCTCTGCATTGGCTACAACCTCTCCAGTTTCATAGCGAAGGTTTTGTGAGTTATTAAAGGGAAAACCTGCCACATAAATGGGCTGACCATACTTTACTTTTTTGATATCCCCAACTTCAGCGACCTCATAACTGCTACCACTAGTGAATGACAGTACTGCCATATCAACCTCACCTAATCTTTGGATACTGCCTTGTTGTAATTGGTGCTGCTTTCCATCAGGTGTGTAGATTCCAACCTCTTCTCCAGGTCTATTGCCACTCACCACATGCCATGCTGTCAGCACTGTGTAGCGATTGCCCTCTCGTTGAACGATCACACCTGAACCCTGGGTGCTTCCTTCTATGCGGACTGTGATTGCTGCTGCAATGCGTGCAACAGAAGCATACTGTGCAACTGCAGCACTCTGTTGAAGAACAGCTGCTGTTGTCGCTGTCGAAATACCAAGTGTTCCTACCAGAAGAGGTTGCCCGAACGGCAGCATCGATAGGGCTACCGCTAACGCAGAAACATTCCGGCTCATCTTATAAACCCTGCTGAATAAATGATAGGACCTCTATCCTATTTGACTGTCCAGGTACTGACTGTCCGTTTTCTCTTTACATATCGACGCGCTGATCTATCAGTTTAGATGATAAGCATATTAATAGAGCGTAAATTGCAATTGGGGATGGTTTGTCTTGGCTATTTTGGCCAGTCGGCAATGGTTTATTCAGTGGGCATGAGCAAAGTCTGACTAAAATAATCTATAACTCTCGTATGACTGTGCTTGATTGAATTGATTCATTAACGCAATTAATGCTTGTTTAATGTCTGGGATATTGTTTGATTCAAGAGCCTGGGCAAGTTGTTTGAGTTCTTGCTGTGAAAGGTTGTCTTCTGCCCACGCAAGAAGTGCGTTCAAAGATTCTTTGCCTCCTACAATAGAAAGTATGCTTTCAGCTGATTCACCACTAGACTGTGCTGTTGATTGTGAATTCTGATTCGTAGGCCTAGTACAATAATTCACAAATAAAGATATCACTTCTGAAGCTGGTCTCAGTTCCATATCAAAAGCTTCGAGCTCCATCATCTTGTCCCAGCCATTGTACTGCCGAAGAATCTGTGCATAATGAGGCGCCTGTTCTTTTAAGCCTCTAAGCATTCTTGGGTGATACTCCGCCTTCCATAGCAAACCGCCATTGCAGGCCTGCATGACATGAGCACTTTCATGAGCCAACACTTCCCAAACAGCACTAATATCATTGAAATCAATATTGTTTGAGCAAAAAACAAGCCGATCTCCACCTCCTCCTTCGGTGGGTGCTTGATAAAAACCCAGTGTATTTGAATCACAAGTAGTCTTTTCAACTTTTGTGCCAGTCTGTTGAACGTAAGTAATCAGCAGCTCAATATCTTTTGGTGAATCAGCATAGGCTGTCGGGGGAAAAGCCAATAAATTCGCTGATTGGATGAGAGCGACTGTGGTAATGAAACACTTCAGTTTAGTCATTTTATTCAGAAGAGTGAGTATCCAGGCTTTGATGGTGTAGGCGCTGGAGACATTGGAAGTGGATTCAATGCATCACCCATCTTTTGTTGAATTATTGAGTCAACGTTCACATAGAGTCGTGCTGTGGTTTCTTCAAGTGGCGCAGATCCGGGTTTTCTTTGAATATTGAATAGCTTCTTCAAAGTGGAAGTGGCGTTTTGTCCTGGTTTAAGTGTGTAGAGCAAACCAGCACAGGCTCCACCATCTGAATTGGCAACACAAATAACAGGCAGTCCATTCATTCGGCCAGTCGTAATGTAATCCAAGCTATTTGATGAGTGAAATTGTTGAAAACGCGCTGAGACTTCTTGGCACCGTCGCTCAGGCGTCCAGCCGGACCCAGAGAAGGTGGTACTTTTCCAATAAATAATTGGTACACTTTTGCCAGTTTTTGTTTTTACGACTGTTACCGGGATGCCTTGGTCGATCATGCAAGCGATAGATGATGCCAAAGCTGAACTCGCTTTTGCGTGATGGCCAGCCAAAGCAGTAAAGACAAATACCGCGGGTACCAGGTAAAACACTGCTTAGGACGCTTTAAGTTCTTCTACCCTACATGGAAACTTGATGATTATCATTTCGTCATTATGAAAATTCCTTTTGCTAGACCCCAGACTTGCAGCAAGTGTTTCAGCAACTGCTTGGAAAAGATTCTGTGATACCTGATCAGCTTTTTCTATGTTAGTGAAGAGACCATCCAAAAGCTTCAAATCGGCTTTAACTGAGAGGGGTTTTTTGTATCGTTTACATTGTTTGTTCTAACCTCTGACACTGTCTTTTGAGATATCAGTGAGCTGGCCGTAGGCTTGAATTGATTCAATAGAGTTTCGAAGAATTCTGATGGTCTTGCCGTTGACTTGTCTAAGAGCTGAGCAGCCGTGCGTTCTTTCGCGACACGGATTTGATTGTCTCTTCTCAGTATGCTGGGATTTGTTTTCTAGATGTCAGTGTCTCATAGATCTGATCAAGGGGAGGATTGTTTTGCTCTCCAGCAGTTTTTGATCGTGTTATCAGGAGATCTGAAGCTTGATGTTCATCAACTCGCTTGGTTTAAGGGGCTCATCGCTTCTATTGACACTTACGGCCGCTCTCAGTTCTGAAAGGTTTATTGTCCTATGGATGTGCAGGCCAAAGAAAGAAGATTGGTTGACAGTCCATTGATCGATTAATCAGCAGCACAATTCATAGATTGCGAGAGGGGAAGATGCAGGCAGCTCGCAATAGAATTGTCTTGACAAGTCGAGTCGCCCAAGGCTGGATTGTTCAAATCTCTTTGCGGTGATTTACTACTGATGCTGTCCCGACCCTTGTCTGCTCTGCAGTAGCTCTGCAATCCGGCAGTCATCAGCGCCATTTGCAGGCGACTGGGACTTAGCAGGTGATGCGTGAGGTTGTCTGGATGACCCTCATCGAACTCGTTAACATCCATCTCTTGATCAAGTTCTGGTGAGCCGGTGAGTGACGTCACTCGGAATAAATAAGTCAGCGCACCGGCGCATGGCATCGACGCCAGCCGATCAATTGCATATTTTTCCAAGCTTCCACTGCGTTTGCCGCAGCATGCGTCTCTGGCTTTGTGGGACCGGTGGATGGTGTCTCACCCAGCGCTATGAGCTCAGGATGACCACTGGCCATGCCCTGTTGGGGTGTCGTTGCTGAACTCTCACCAGCAACTGTTCATCACCATTCAGCTGCCAGACTTCTCCTTCAAGTCTTGGTGGGGATTCGTGAGTGGCGCGATAACGATTCGTCAGTTGTTGAGTCTGGTGGTTATCCGGTTGAATCCGGGGCCGAGGACGTCCTTAGGGGAGGTCGCCTTTGCGGTTAATCAGCAATCGGTCGGCTAAATCGAGCTTGTTCATCTCTTTGAGCAGCTGCGCGTAGACAATCTCTGGCCTTGGCCGATGCTTGGTTGATTCCATTGGTTGCTCCAAGTGGGATCCAATCGGTCTACGCCCGCTCGCCCGTGCCTGGTAGTGGGTTAACCGTCCTCTAAGGTTCGGTTTTAGCACCCTTTGTGGATTGGGCTTCTAGAACTCAATCTCTTTAACACGTATCTTGTCGATGTTTTGTCAATTACTGACTCGATCACTTGTGTTTTCCCATATCTTAAAATCTGTATTTGTAGACTTTGTGATGCAGGGAAAATTGGCTATGGATTTTCATTCATTTTGTTTGCTCTGACAGTTGGCTTATGGTTCTTTTATTTGATGGTTGAAGCCAGCGTTGTGGGATGAGCCAGGTCATACTTTTTGAAAGTAAAAGCATCGATGCACGCTGAGTCTTCCCACCTAGGCATCATCCAGCTTTTTCAGTGCGTTTCGCTCAAAGAGTTGTCTGGCCTTTTTTACAATTCGCCATTTTGGCGAATCCCTCAACTAGATCAGCACTCGATTCCATGCAGCTATGGGCTGATCATCGGTCGGTCGCATATTTCTGTCCCTATGAGGCAGAGTCTGTCCTTGGGAGCAGTTCGATCGACATAGAGTTGAATTGTGTATTGAGGCCTTGTCAATAGGCCCTGCATCGTCTTATTCATTGGCGTTTTGGGTCTAGGGAAGGCCTTTCCTCAAGCTGGGGAGACTCGTCTTCAAATTGTCTCAAGGCTTTGAAAAGTGCATTGAAGTAGGGAAAAACCCAGATCACGATTCCGACAATCGTCCCCCAGGCTAGCCAGGTTCCTATTAGGGCTGTAAAGCCCATTCCAGGGTTTCCCTCGTAGAAATGATTGAGAGCTAAGGGCCAGCCAAAAGCTAGTAGAGCAATTTTAATCAGTGCACTTTTCTCTGATTTTTTCATTGAGTTTCAGCAGTTATCCATCTTTCTAGCAAGGTTAGATACTCAGAGCAGCTAGCTTGCCGTCTATGAGAACAAAGAGTTCTCTTTCTTTGCTGCCTTCAAAGGGCTTTCAGTCATGTTGTGCTTGGGGGATGGTAATAATTCCATAAGCTGCTGCCAAGGGCTATGTGCGCAGCAATTGCCAGTTTGAATAACAATTGGTTCGGAGAGTTTAGGCGTCCTCCGTTGACATGCAATTCTCGCATGATCGTTATCTTTAGTTAGATATGGACTGCTTGGTTTGTACTCTGATCATCTTTGCCCTAGAGATTAAACATTTTCCTGCAGTCTCGTAAGGTGATGATGCATTGCACATTTTTTGACTGTGTGTCATAAACTCGATATGTTTTGCCTGTGGCCATGCACTTTGTGCGAGCACTGACAAATGCCTTAAATTCTGTCTTGTATTGGATCTCTGGAACCCACACCTCTTTTTCGGAAGAAGCTTCCTTTAAGCGCTCGATGGTATACATGAAATGATCGCTAGACCTTCATCTTTGCCACTAACGACGCAAATAGGTGAAATTCACAGCTTCTTGTTGGGATCATGGACCCAACCCGTCATGGACTCAGAGCAAACTCTTTGAGAGATGGAATCATAAGTTGGATGCGCTGTGGCTGTGATTGGTATGCCTTTGGATACCTTCTCAATACACACCACAAGCCTGTTAGATCGCCAATCCTGTACACCATCAAGCATGCATCATGCTTCTCGGCAGTCTTTGAAGCGATCCTTGTTTTGAACCGTCGTCTGACCTTCCGACGTTCGTGGCTGAAGCCCCATGTCAGAAGCAGTTCGAGGCAAATGATGGTTTGGTCGACTCATTCACTCTGGTGGGTTTTTTGTTGGCTGCTTTGGCTACTCGTTCCCAGAGGAGGAACCCCCTGAACTTTCAGAGGGTAACTTCTCCTTGTGACGTCCTTCCAATCCGCTCTCACTACAAGCCTTGTGATTGTCGGATTGCCCATGCACTTGCAGCTTGCTGTTGCTGCCAAGCCATCAATAGATCTTTGGCAATCGAACGAAGCTGCTGCACATCTTTGGAGCTGTCGATCTCCCTGGAGAATTTTTCGATTTCAAACTTTTGGCCCAGAGTCAAAGCAATTGGTTCCATAAGAGCTTTCGGCTTGGCGCCCAGAACTTAACCCAGATGGTCCTGTGCAGCAAACCTCAAACGTAGTCGTTGCAACCATTTCGAGAGGTCTATGCTCGAGTGAATACATTGTGTTGATTACAAAGCGTTGCCTGAATTCGCTAATGATTGCCATTTGATCTGCTGACCCGCTTAAAAAGGATTACCCCATCTGAATTCGATGCATCTCTCCTGGCAAAAACATCTTGAACTTTCCAGGATTGTATCGAACGCTGCAGACAAAGATAGTGGTATTGGCCTTGCTCTTATGGGCATTGCACTCACGATTCTCGCTAAAGATCTATTGATGTACGAGACGCGGTCGTCAGTAACCAATACTTGGCGGGAAATTGGTCTCAGCTAAATGACCATGCAGGCCACGCGTTGTGTCCTTGTCCGTGACGTCCGCCTATGAGGTTGTCTCGTAAACAGCAATGATCAAGTACTGGATCAACAAGACAGGCTCATCGACGTTGCTGTCCTGAGCAGTTGGTAATGCCAATCCGCGAATAAGCCTATGCTCCTCTGCAGGCTGTTCATTCAGAGCTGTAGGCCAAGACCATCGGAACCTGATCCTTGCATCATTTCCGTGACCAGTGGTCCTGCTTCTGCAGATCCAGCTGATATCCAGGCAGACGACCAAAGCAGCCTTGTCGAAGGGTGCTTTGCAAGTCGCGCCGTTGCAGCGATAGGTGTTGCAGTTTGGCGTAGACGCCAGGAGATCCTGGCGATACCAGCGGTAACGCATCGGACTTTGAGATTCTCGCGGTGTAAGTTAGTACTGAGTGCCCATGGAGCATCCCAGGGTTAAAGCCAGAACGATCATTCGCATGGATAACGTGAAATCACGACTTTCACCCACCTTGAATCTTTAGATGCGATGGATCGGTTGAAAATTTTTTTCTTACGAGAAGCAATGTATAGCTTGTCTTTTGAGAAGTGTTTTTCGTAGAATAAGATTGATCAACGGCATCAGATGAAAAACAGACATTCTTGGCGCTTCTGGTTGTTGATCGCTGCATCTTTTAGTCTTGGTGCCATTTCGGTCGTCGTTTTTGCTGTATTAGCTTACGTGGGCGCAGGAGCATTCAATAGTGATAATCGGCTGGCTAAGCGAAACAACATTGCACAAGCTGAACTGATTCAGCGTCGGAAGCAGGAGATGGCTGAACTGTTGGAACGCAAGCGAAGGTCTTCAGAACACTTGGTTGATCGAATGTACAGCAGATATTTAGATAATCCAAATGCAACGATGGATTTCTTGGTGATCTCTGGAGGGGGTGAAAATGGAGCCTTTGGATCTGGGTTCCTTGTTGGTTGGTCAACAGTCACCGACAAGACGCAATCAATGCCTGTATTTGATGGCGTGACTGGAGTTAGTGCCGGCTCCCTGATTGCACCTTTTGCGTATATTGGCACGGATGAAAGTCTTGAAAATATTAATCGTTTCTTTCGGAACACCACGGCTGATTTTGTTGTTTTAAGAAAGCCTATCTATTTTTTGCCAAGCAACATGAGTTTGGCGCGAGTTCCAGGCCTGGAAAGGGCAGTTGGCGAAGCATTCGACCAATCAACCGCTCAGAAAATTGTCGAAAAAACCACACCGGGAAGGCTTCTGCTGCTTCAGTCAACAAATCTAGACTTGGCATTTCCAGCTGTTTTTGATTTTGCAGCAGCAGCCAAGAAGTCGGTCGCCGAAAGTAATACAGAATCAATGACTAACATTGTTCTCGCCTCGGCCGCGATTCCAGGGATGTTTCCGCCACGTGAAATGAATGGTTTTCTATATGTAGATGGAGGCGTGGAAGGTAATTTTTATTATGGTGGTCATCCCTCAAAACCAGATAATACTTTTGGTGGGATTTGGAAAAGAAAGCATCCGAACATTCCAATCCCTAAGACTCGTTACTGGGTCATCATCAACGGTAATCTCAGGGAGTCGCCTAAAACTAGTGAAACTGGATGGGTAAGTATTGCTACTCGAAGTCTTGAAGTTTCTGTAGGCTCAGACCAGGTCGTAGCGCTGAGACAGCTTTACTCAATTGCAGAGTTAACTCAACGTCGTGGGCTTGGTCAAGTTGAAGTTCGATGGATTGCGATTGATGAGCCTCTCAAAGATGGTGTTTTTCCAAAAATATTTGATAACAGGGAGATGCGGCGATTGTCTGATTTGGGTGAAAGTTTAGGACGGGATCCGAATTCCTGGAATTTAACTTCACCGTGAACTCTTGAAGTACTGATCGTTGGTTTGAAGGTGGTGGTCTTGAGTCTTGATATCAATACCCCTCGCTTTCAATCTTGTTGTGTGATTATTCAGCAGCCGATGAATCTCTAAAACTGTAGGAATCGTTACGACATGTCCAGGATCGCCGGTGCCATGACAAACAAGTCGTCGCTAAAACGCAATGGATTCCCAAACTCTTCTTGCAAGAACTGCCAGAGGAACCGTACTTCATAAGTACAATGACGGATTTTTGGTTTGCGATCCTGACGGGCAATGCAATTTTTGTGTTGACCTATACAGGGCTGAAGAGTTGGTTCGTGAACTAGACCATGGATTTGATTATCCATACTCCTCAGGTTTTCACGAGATCATGCATTAAGAGCAGCAAGCAGGACGCCCCAATTGTTTAGTCTATGTCTAGGTATCTTCAGGACTTGAGTTTCTGGTAACTTATGCTTTTGCAAAAACAGCAAAGAGCATCTGCAAGAATTGAGTTCTGGTACATTTCTAACAACAACTGATGTCTAGATATGAGCCGATAAGCTATTGGATTAGAAATAATTCTCATATATGGAATTTATCCATTCTTGTCATAATCGTCTAAAAGTGATCTAATGATCTAGCTCCTGACTCAATTCAATTAATAGTCCTTTGTTGATAGGTAAAACGCAGCGAATAGGACTGCAAGCAAGACAATAGGTTCCATGAAGCTTTGTCTGAACTTGGTTATGGTGCAGCTTTATTGATTTTGAATCCGTCACCTATGACACTTTTTAGGAGAGATCCTTCATGCAAGCAAAGGATAGAGGCCGGACAAATCCGGTCTCTATCCTTCCATGAACAAGAGTTTCGCTCGTTAATTTCTGTCTTGCATCGGGCAGGCGGGTTGGGGCTGAGGCATTGGACAAGCTGGTTCTTGTTGTTGGCTCATAAGAAACATCGATAGAAGTTGACCCAACCCTTTGAAACGTAACTGGCAGCTCTTTCAATAGGTAGAAGTTCTGCTTCGACCCTGATTGGCAGATTCTGCTTAGTCAGTATTGGCCGCCGCTTGGATTTCTGGCCACATAGCCGCAAACTCCTTGTCAGAAACTACAGGTGTTATCTCGAATTTGATGCCGAAGCCTTTGATCCAAGGGGCAAGGTGTGCCCAGACTTTGCCAATGTCGCTTGCTACGGCAATGGCCATTCCTCGACCAGCAATTGGATCACATACGCGATACTTCAGTTCAAATCCTTCGAATTTGTCGCCCGGCCCCCCTGCATTGATGTACTCGGCAAAATGAGGGCATGCTTCCCAGGAGCCTCCAACTGTTGGAAAGTTCCAAACGATCAGATAGTGCTGCACGTGGTTTCGTCAAAGACACCTCTTCGTAGCAGATACCATGTTTTTGCAGAGTGGCGGTTGATTCATCCTTGTGTGATCCGAGTTAGGCCTGTGAAATCGACGTCTGCTCCAAGATCAAGCTTGATTTTTTGAATTTGCCGAATTGCCTTGCCCAGCATGATTAATGCAATCATTGGCATTGAATGGTTGTTTTGGTAAGGAGACAGGCC
Source organism: Synechococcus sp. UW179A (assembly GCF_900473965.1). Lineage (NCBI taxonomy): Bacteria > Bacillati > Cyanobacteriota > Cyanophyceae > Synechococcales > Synechococcaceae > Synechococcus > Synechococcus sp. UW179A. The sequence continues at coordinate 269,430 of NZ_UCNJ01000025.1, forward strand.
AGCTTGGGCGTCAGCGAAAAATAAATGCTTCAAATAGCAACTTATTTACGGTTATGCTTTTTGGAGATTGAGTATTGGATCCATTCAAGAGCAAATTGAATAGCTACAGCTGCAATGCCTAGAATTAAAATGAGATCAAGACTGTGACGTGAAAGCTGTGCTGTTACAGACGAGAAAATGATAAAGCCTAGGGCGCCGATTGATGTGGCAATCGACCAGGACCGACGTTGTGCATCTTCATTGCAGAGTTGTCCGAGTCGGTCAAATGTTAGTGTGCCAGTCATCATATCCCATACTCCGATTAGGAATATTGAGCTAGAGAGTGTGAAGACATTCTCTGAAACTCCGAAAAGGATAACTCCTATTAATCCAATTATTGAGATTAAAGGCAGGAATAGTCTTGTTGTTAACTTTGAGGGAGCTATTGATGGAAGTAGTCCGCCAATGATTAAGCCGATTCCGAACAGACTGTCGACGCTGCTTGACATCATTGGGGTCAGTCCGACTTGCTTTACGGCAACCAATGGCTCGTAAAGAATTGCAGGCACCTGGCCAACCTGCATCATGGCAAAGCCCAAGATGATGATTAATATGAGTAGTTTTAATTCAGTTCTACCAGTCTTTGTTTGCCCGTTTCGACCAAGCTCTGCAGCAGTTGCACTAACAACTGTTTTCTGTCGTTTGTTGCCTGTTACCAGCTTAAATGTTGGCAGACTGAGAACGATCGTTAATATTGCAAGAATGTTCCAGGATGAGGGTGCAGATGTTGGAGAAAATAAACCGATTGCGATAGCTCCGAGTAATGATCCGACTCCGCCTCCGCACATGATGAATCCTGTTGCTTTTCTTCTCCAATGATCTGGGACACGCTCCAGTGCTAACGTAGGAAGACCTGAGACGACATGTGCAGCCCCCCATCCGCAAAGTAGTCTGAGGATTGATTGGCTCGTAAAATTGATCAATCTTCCTTCCAGAATTATTGAAGTAATGATTGTGATTAGCGCTGCAAATACATACCTGATTGATGCTTCCCGACTTTTCACGTAGGACTGTTGAATGCATCCAGCCAGATAGCCGAACATGTTAATGGCTGCCAGTTTGCCGATGTCTTCGACAGCGATCCATTTTGCGTCTGCCATCAGACTTCCAATGATTCCAAAGTCAAACCGAACCAAACCAAGCGCGATCGCAATGCCGAAGCATCCGCCAAGTAGATCAATCCACCAATGCTCCCAATCGAGTTTCATTTGTTGATGCTCATAGTTTCACTGATGTGAATCTTGAATAATTCATTAGAGCTGATCAGAAATAACAGTTCTGTCCGATCTCGCTTTTCTTATAAATGTCGACAAGATTTGCTTTGCTCCTTGCCCTTTGTTCAGTAAATTTTTACTTTGCCAGTCACGACGATTCGCGTTTGATTGGCTTCGTTTCACCCTTGTTTCATGAGATTGGTTGATGTGCTGCGTCATCAGCTTGATGCAGCGTCTGATCCAATTCCTGAAGACTGATTCGTTGATGCCCTGTCTGTGGTGTTCGGTAGGTGTAGGCCCGTGCTGTCCTGAAGTTGTCGCAGCAAGGTGGCGATCGAGAGGTTCATCTGTCCATCGCGTTCTCCTATTAAGGAAACCTCCTCTACTTCGATGGGCTGAACTGTGTCACTCAGCATCGTGAGGAGTGGCTCCAGCTTCTGCAGCAGAAACAGCCGTTTGGCATCCGAGCCGGATCGTTTGAGTGAGGTCACGAGTTCCTGAAGGCCCTCTGCCTGCGACCTTCCCTGCTCAATGATGGAAGCTGCTGCCCCCTTTGCATCCGCCATCATCGTTTCGCACTCGGATTCTGCGGGCGCGATCACATCGGCTTCGAGCTGCTGCATCACCTGTTTGATCCGCTCCTCTTGGACTGGTAACTCAGCTTCGGCACGAGCTAGTTCTGCGCCCACCTGGGCGTCGACTTCGGCAACAAGTGCCTCGCGACGAGTGAGTGCATCTTTGATGCGCTTTTGAGCATTAGCAGTGGCTACGGCAAGTTCTTTATCGAGACGACGCAGCGAGGTGATGCGTGCATTCTCAGCTTGCTTCACGGCTGATTGAGATGTGGCTTCCGCTTCTGCGATGCGAGAGTCTCGCTTTAGTTCGACCAGTTGTTTGCGACCGATTGAATCCAGATAGCGCACATCATCTGAGATGTTCTGGATCTGGAGAGTGTCAAGGACTAGTCCTAGCTTCTGGAGATCATCCTCAGCTTCCTCTAGCAAGGTTCTGGCAAATGTGATCTTGTCTTCATTGAGTTGCTCCGGAGTCAGGCTTGCCATTACACCACGTAGATTCCCTTCCAGGGTTTCTTTGGCAATGTGGCGAATCTCATCCTGATTTTTGCCAATCAGCCGTTCGATCGCGTTGTGGATGCCTGGTTCATCCCCGGAAATCTTGATGTTGGCGACTCCGGCGACGTTCAATGGGATTCCTCCTTTGGAGTAGGCGTTCTCCACGCGTAGCTCGATGATCATGTTGCTGAGGTCGAGTCGCATCACTTCCTCGAGAACTGGGATGCGTAGAGCACTGCCTCCCCTCACGGTGCGATAGCCCACCTTGCGTCCATCTCCGGTTGTTTTGCCTAAGCCAGCAAAGATCAGTACTTCGCTGGGCTGACAGATGTAATAGAGCTGACGCAGAAGCACGACAAATGCCCAAAGTCCTGCGGCTCCAGTGAGACCAACTGCAAAAAACATCACTCCACTCCAGTTGAGGACAAGGTTCCTATCAGATCAACGCCAAGGATCTCCTTCACTTGCTCGAAGAATTGACGCACGACTTTGTGGTTCAAGGCCACCAGGCTGGCCAGGCTTGACGCGTCATTGCCATCGAGCGCTGTGATGCGTTTCAGCTGCAACTGAGCGGGTAGTCGGGTTGCTTGCTGAAGCACCATCTCAATCTGTTGCAGCAGAAAGACAAGCTCAGCTGTGCTTCCGGCCTCTTCCCAGACCTGAGTGAGCATGTCGTTCACAAGGGCACTGGCTTTGACATCCTCAGCAGTGGCTGCCGCTTGACCACGAGCCCGTAGCTCCTGCGCTTTTTGCTGAGCCTTTGATGGAAGAACCGCCTCAGCTTTCAGGCGTAGACGCTCCAGCTCAGCACGCACCTTCTGCAGTTGTTGTTCTGCACGAGCTCTGGCTTCCAGTTCGGCAGCTTCTGTCCGCTCCTCCTCAGAGCGGGCCTGTTTCTCCATTTGGGCGACTTTGGTGCGAACGTCGTTGTCTTTCTCAAGCACCACTGTGTCGGCTTCGGTACGAACCACCTCAGCCACCTCTTCCATCTCCGCTTCAATCCGCTCTGCCTGACCGATAGCCTCGGCTTCAGCGATTTCAGCGTCTCGCACGATCTGTGCCACTCGCCTGCGGCTGATCGAATTGAGATAGTCCACATCGTCGTACACACTCTGAATCTTCAGGGTGTCGAGCTGCAGTCCTAGCCTGCGCAGATCCTCACCGACTTCATCGGCGATCTGTTCAGCAAACCGAAGGCGGTCTTCATTGACCTGCTCCGGGGTTAGCTGCGCCAGGACACTGCGCAGGTTGCCCTCCAGATTTTCTTTGGCGACCTGCACGATCTCCTTGTTGTCGCGGCCCAGAAAACGTTCGATCGCGTTGTTGCGGACCTCTGGGTCAGTGCTGACCTTCACATTGGCGATTGCCTGAATATTGAGAGGAGTCCCGCCCTTTGAATAGGCGTTGTTCACCTCCACCAGCACTGGCAGCAAGGTCACGTCCATGCGGCGGGCTGTTTCAAGAATCGGTTTCACAAAGGTGCAGCCGCCATTGGCAACGACGCGGTAGCCCTTAACGCCCTGATTTCCCTGATTGGATTTGGAGCCGGTCACCACCAGCATTTCATTGGGTCTGCAGATGCGGATCATCCAGCGGCTGATCAGGGTGAGGGCGACGATCACCACAAAGACGCTGGAACCGATCGTTACCACTGCCGCGGCAGGGTTACTGCTGGGTTGTCGTTGGGCAAGAACCGGGACCGGTTCGATTGCCAGGCTGTTGTGCATGCCTGGGAATGCGACTGACCTTCCTTAGCCAGGCTGCAATCAGCTGACCATGTCCATGGCATCCACAACTAATGTATTGCCCTCACAACGCAAAATCACCACACTCTGGCCCCGCTCTAAAGGACCACAGGCACTTCGTGCTGCTCGTCGCACCAAGCTACCGCGCACCGATGTCTCCACAAACCCACGCTGACGTTCACTCAGGGGCAAGGTCACTTTGGCTTCCAGTCCGATCAGATCGTCGGCGAGCACGACAGTATTGGCTTCGCGTCGAGCCAGGAAGCGCAACGCAAACGAAGCACACAACCCCAGGCTGACTCCTAGCAATAGCGCTATGGGCAGGTTGAAGCGGGAAGCCGTTGTTTCTTCAAACAGCTGCAGTAGTAATCCGCAGAGCCCAAACCCGGCCAGTGAAAAAGACCAGAACGATGTGCTGAGCAGAACAGCCGGGTTGCCACCTTCAGCGATTCCGCTTGCAGCATCGCCATCAATCATGCTGTCCGATTCACCAGCGATCGAAAGCATGATCAAGACTCCGCCTGCGATCAGGCAAAAGAGATAGGTCCAGGTCATCGCCATCGACTGGAAGAAGTCTCATCATGAGCGTGATTGCTATTCGGCAACAGGAGGTTGTTGCTCATTTCAGGTTTTTCGTTGGAGGATCTGGCTTGTGCCTGACAAAAGCCCCGCTCAAAGCGAGGCTTGTTGCTGAGCTGAGAGATTGATCAATTGATCAGCCTTCGAGCTTGGCGGGTTCGGCTTCGCCTTCCCTGAGTTCAGCGTCGATGATCATCACCGCAGCAGGGTTGCCGGCAGCGAACTTGACGCGGCCCAGCAGATAGGCGGCCTCGTGCTCAGAGAGACGCTGAGCATCAACGATTGCGTCGAGGAACACGGTGGTGCGGCGGTCAATGTCCTGTTCAGCAGTGCCGTAAAGCTGCAGCACCGAGGCAGTCACGTCAGCTTCCATGCGGAAAACATTGGCGATCACCTGCTCCACATCAGTCCACTGCTGACGCGGTGGTTCAACGGTGTCGAGCACCGGGCGCTGGCCTCTGGAGATCAGATAGTCAGCAAACTTGGCAGCATGCTCCTGCTCCTGCTTGGCTTCATCACGCAGATGCTCGGCAAAGCCGACCAGTTCACGTTCAGCAAACCAGATGGCAGCAGCGAAATAGTCGGCTGAGGACTGACGCTCAAGGTTGAGATGAGCCTGCATGAGATCAAGCAGTTCGCCTGACATGGGCTCGGCCATGGCCCGGCCTGCAGGACCGACGGGAATGGTGATGGTGGCTTGGGTGGCGGAATTTGTCATTGCCTTGTCCTCTTGGGGGGATGCATCAGTTCTACATCACAAAACAGCGAAAGATATGCGTAAAAACCGAACATTAGTGGATCAAAATATGCTCTTGAGAATCACATTCAAGTGCTGCAAATATGCTCTTGAGAATCACAATCAGAAGCGCAAATCTGCTGATGAGAATCAGTTTCGTTTGTGCGCCAGCTGTCTTGGGTGCTGCTGCGACGCCTAGCTGCGCCTGTATCCCCCCCCTCCCAAGGCAGGGCGTCGGGGTGCGTTCGTTCACGTCTCAGCGAGTCAGGCGGCTCTTTGTTGCCTCCTTGGGCCATGTCGTCTGAGACCTATGGGGTTTCAAGGACTCACCGTTTCGGTTATGGGTAATGATGCTCATTGTTTTCCACTCACTGAATCATTTCAGCTTGATAGAGGTTAAGTCGCTACTTGTTCGACTTCAATAGCAAAAGCCCGGGTATCTTTTGTGCTTGATGAGTCACTCGAATGCATGGCGTAAACACGAAAAATCTGCTGACATTTATTGATATTGGATTAAGTGATAGGGAACACATGATTGAGAGGATTCAAAGTGGTATCGCCAATCGAGGCAAGTCATTTCTTGCGTCAATCGTTTTGGCTCTGTTTGTCTTCGGTGTTGTTCAGATGCTCACTAGCGCTTGACCAATAGCTGTCTTCTCTGATCTACCAGCCTGCATGCAGTGAGGTGTGACCCGTCTCATGGTTCAGGTTGACCAATTGCAGGGCCTGTGGCTCTCTGGGGTGATCACATCACCGTAGGCACTGCTCCGACCGCAAAAAGGACATTGTTTGTATGGCTTCATCCCCAATCCAGGAGGCTGTCAACCCTGCAACGTTGGTCACTCTGTTTACAAGGCGTTTCAGCGTGTTGAGCAATTGAATGAAAGTCTGTTTGTTGAGCAGATCTGCTGCAGAGTTGGTGAGATTATCAACTCCAACAAGTCGTGCACGAAGTCTTGCTGATTGCTCAGCTGATTGCCTCGGATGATTCAATTTTCCAAGCTTGGGTTGACAGTCGTACACCTGAAGAGCTCTGTGAAATCTACAGAGACGGCTTGATTCCCGCCAACATGTTGCCGGGAGGCCGTGCTGAAACACCCTGTAGTTTCGGCAATGTTGATGATCCTATGGACTACATTCCGCGATGATTTATCATTTGGATGTTTTCGTTAGAGCACTGGCGCAGCGCATCGGCGCCATCCAACTTTGATCATTTGCTTCCAAATTTCACTGGCATTTTGGTTTGATAGCTTTCGTCTGGACTGAGGAACCGGCGGTTGGGGACGAATCCAAACGTAGGTTCTCAACTCAACCCAGTGCCCATGGGTCAACGAAGAATCAGGCTTGAATTGCACAATCAGTAGTTGGTCACCATTAACAAGCCAGCCTTCTCGGCCAGCCTTTTCGCTGGGGTCAACCGTGCTTGGGCCGCAATTCAACATGAGGCAGAGTATGGCCTCGACTGCTTCTCAGCTGTCGTCGAATGTCACCAAGTCAGCACTCGTTGGCCCATTGGTTGTAGCCAACGAATTTGGCTTGTGCTTCTGTTTCATCGATCGAATCAGCTGCTATTTCCAGCTATCAAGGGTGTAATCGCCATGAAGAGATGGAAACCCTTCTGCTAATTACCCTTTTGATGGTTGCCGTCGATGGGCCGGTTACCCCTTCTGAACTCAGCAACGACATCCAGAATGGAATCATGGCTGAGGATTTCAGCCCGAGCCCATCTGCATGGACTGGTGGTCCAGAGGTCAACATGTGGACAGGTGGTGCGAATCAGCCCTCCAATGATTTCTTTGACAGTCGTCAACCTGTCGCTAGGTGATCCAATCAGCAAAGATCAGTCGCTGGGTCACTGCTAGGTGGGGGTTCGATTGCCAATTTCAGCCGAAACAGCACAGTCTGATGCCATAATCTGAGGCCATAAGAATAATTATATGGCAAAAGATTTTATACTCCAATCATCGTCGTTGGTTTGTAGAGAGGTCATGATGATGGTTTCTCTTGAATATCTTTGGATGTAATGCTTATCGAGTCTTGGATATGCAAGGTTCTCTGTGGAAATGGTATTTCGATCGAGTTCTCTTGCAATGTTTTCCAAATCATCAGATTCACTTCGCTTGTTACACGAATACCCCCCATCACATCCTGGATAAAGAATTTCACATAAAAATCTAAGCTTGAATCCCCATAGGCAATGAACATGGTTGATGGTTCTGGATCTTCGAGAACCTCTGGATGTGATCTCACAACATTGGTAATTAATCGAATAACTTGATTTGGATCACTTCCATAACTAACTCCAAAATATGATTTTCTTGCAATGATATTGTGGTTTTTGGTATAGGTTGTGATTTGGTTGCTGAAAAACAGGTTGTTCGGAATGATTCTCTCAGAATGGTCATTCACGTTCGTGACTGTTACAGCTCTTAGTCCACAATCTGTTATTTTAGCGATTTGAAAGGCTTCTCCTGAGCTATCAAGAAGGTTGAGATTAATCACATCACCGGGTTTGGTTGAGCCTTCTATTAGCAACCAGATTCCACTGACAAAGTTACTGATAATTTCTTTAAGGCCGAGACCAATGCCAACAGAGAGTCCGCCTGTAATCAGACCAAATACAGTTGGATTAATACCAATTGCGCCAATGATAATAAAAACACCTAAACCAACAAGCCCATAACGAATTAAAGTGAAAATTGCTTTTGATACTTCGCGGTCTTGGATGCTATTTGATCCAAAGCTCCATTCGAGTATTTGCGTGATGAGCGATGACAAATTGACCCATAAATAGAGACCAATGGTTATCAGCAACGCATCCCCAATGTTGAAAGGTGTGCCAAAGAGTTGGATAATAGTTGATCCAAGTAATGATAAAGGGTCTCCAAATATTTGAATGACCTCGAAGAGAAGATATCCAATAAAAATAGGTATGAAAAGCCTGGTCTTGTATTTCTTGATTTGTTCAGCTTTGTCTCTGTTAACTGAATAAATCAGCACTTGGAATAAAATTGTCAATATGATGTAAACCAGTAATAGAGCCCATGCGTGTTGAATAATTCCATTGGGTCTTCTGATGATCTCCATTAATGCGTAGATCATTGATAGTAAGACAAGCGCCAGAGATGCGGCTGTAGCCTTGGGTTTGATTGGGGCTTTTAATAGTTTTAAATTGATCTTTGCTTTGGATGCAATAGTCCATCCAGTTAGTAAGCAGATAATGATAATTAGAACTTGGGTGCTTACAGCTGTTCGGCTAAAGGCGTGCCAAAGCTCATTACAAAATTGAATAACGGGCTCCAGATTGATTTTGCTTGATGTTGTCATTGGGGACTCTCAAGCAGCTCAATAATTTCATTACTGGCTTTCACGGGATCGATCAAGCCCGCAGTTGCGTCTTGATAAAGTTCCTGGATTAGGTTGAAATTCAAAAACATAGTTTGCAACTCTTTCTCTGTCAGCTCAGATGAATTGGCGAAAGACTTTTCTGATGTATTATGTACCGGCAACAACTGTTTATTGAAATCGCTATTTTTGTTTATCGGTAATAGTGAGTTCCAATTGATTGCGATCTGTTGCTGTTGATCAACACTAATCGCATAATTACTAAATCGTAGAGCCAGTTTTTTCTGGTTTTTGCTTGCAAAGGGATTTACCGCAAAAGAAGCTCCAGTAAGCCTTGGCGCTGAGTTTTTGCCATTAATAGTTGGCAACTCACCAATCCCCAGATTTTGCGTCCCAAGCTTATCTCTTAGTAATGGTAGGTCAATTGATTCACAATTAATAATACTAATCTTGCCCTCAGAGAAATATTCAGTCATCAATGATGAATTCTTGAATATCGCCATGTTGGGCTCTTCATCACTTTTTTTAAGCAACTTAATCCAATCACTCAGTCCATCTTTGAGGACCTGGCTGGAGCTCTTGTTCGTTCCAAACAAGTTAGCATTAAACCCCGGAAGTCCCCAGATTGTTTCAAGAAAGTTTCCGCCTATTGCTATTGAAACTCCTGACTTAGAAGTTTGGATTAATTCATCAAAAGTCTCAGGTGCTCTGTTGACTTTTTGCTTGTTGAAGCAAAGTAATTGAACATTAATGATAAAAGGTATTGCATAGAGAGACCCATTAACCTTCATGGATTGTAGAAGCTTTGGTCGGATTTCTTTAAGCCTCACACTTTTGGGTGGAATTGCTTCAATTTCATTCTTTTTGCTAAGTGCCGGGATCATAAAATTATGCACAAGTAACAAGTCTGGCCCCAGTCCATCCTTTACCTGTTCCGAATATCTTTTGTAGATACTTGAGTCTGAGTATTTTCTCCAAATAACATTGACCATGCTGTATCTTTGTTCAAATCGCTTGATAAGTTCTTTCAGGGTTTGATCAATCTTTTTCTGTATCAGTGGGTTCATCCCCTCGTAGTTTGGTGTCCAGATGGAAAGTGATCCTGCTGGAGGTGTTTGATTTTTCTTTTCTCTAGATTCCAATTCAAACCAGGGCCCTCCCTGAATTTGACTGCTGTAAGCAGAGAGGTTTGGAGTTGTTGTTGATGTCTGATCATTGCAGCCCTGCAGAAGTAGGCTTGCAGCCAGGAGTGTTGATGCGGCTAGAGCTGAGTTTCGAATCACTTCTCCTCAGATCTCTATTTAAATTGTGCTGGTTTATGCAGAGATAGTCGTGAATTACTTAATTATTTTCGGTTGTGACGCCAGTTAATAGCACAATTGAGCTTTCTTCTCGACTTTTCAACTGACTTTAGACCTCAGTCAACTTTCTACGCTTTTAATATTGCCATCGATTGATCTGTTTGACTGTGTTCGAACACTTTCATAATTTTCATTGAATGTGTCATTTGCTGCTGACAGTTTTGAAGTCGCTAGCTAAAGAGAGCCTAGAGAAATAGGTTACTCGTGACAAGTGAAGAACTTGATGGCCTTGATAGTCAGTCTGTCAGCGATTCAGTCAGTGCCCAGTCTCTGGAGACTTCATTAGTCTGGACACCTCAGACCGTTGCTTTATCGATTCTTCTCTTCATTGCTGCTGGGCTTCTTGAAGTCGGTGGCGGCTGGCTCGTTTGGCAAACAATCAGAGAGGATAAAAATTGGACTTATGCAGCGGCCGGAGTTATCGCACTGATTGGCTATGGATTTGTACCTTGCTTGCAGCCTACCTCTGATTTCGGTAGGGTCTATGCGATTTATGGTGGGTTTTTTATTGTTTTGGCATTTGCCTGGGCTAGGCAATTTGATGGATACTTGCCTGACATGGGTGATTTGGTCGGAGCCGGTATAGCTCTCTCTGGAGTTCTAGTTATTATGCTTTGGCCACGTTGATCTCATCAACTCTATGTCTATTAATCAATCTGTGAATATAATCTTACTGCTTGTTTCTTGCGATATTTGAATTGTCTATAAAACATACTTGTCATGATTAATGTGAATTCACAATCTACATCCTTTTCGCATCCTGATCCAGGATTGACACTTTCCATTCCTGGGATGGATTGCACCAGTGAGCAACTAGAAATTGAGGCTGCATTGGATGGGATTGAGGGCATTAGCACCCAACTCTTTAACCTTTCCAAACGTACTTTGGTTCTGTCAGGTAAGCCCCAAGCTTTGACTGCCGCACAAGTTTTGATTCAGCAACTTGGCTATAGGGTTGAGACAATTTCTGACGCCGATAAGGCTACGGATGTTCAGAAGATGTCTTGGAAGCGTTTATTATTCTCACTCTTTTTGTCTCTTCTCGCTGAAATTTTAGAACTATTATCCTCTGGCTCGATTGTTGGACGAGCTTTGGTGATCGGAAGTTCGTTGAGTGCCATTGCCTTGGCTGGTTTGCCTGTATATCTGCAGGGCATTTCTGCTTTGCGAAGAATCAAATTGAATATGAACTCTTTGATGTCTGTAGCAGTAACTGGTGCATGTCTTATTGGTTATTGGCCTGAAGCAGCAATGGTAATGTCTTTATTTTCAATTGCAGAGCAATTGGAATCTCAGGCTTCTAACAGAGCAAGAAATGCTATCTCTAAGCTTGGCAAACTAGCTCCTGATTTCGCGACTACGCAAATGAGTGACCTCTCGTGGAAGAGTGTCGCTGTTAAGAACATCAGGATTGATAATCTTGTAAGAGTCGATGCTGGTGACAGGATTCCACTTGATGGTGTAATACAAGCAGGACAAAGTTCTATTGATCAGTCATCCGTTACCGGTGAAAGTATGCCTGTGGAAAAGATTGTTGGTGATCAAGTATTTGCAGGTACTATCAATACAACTGGGTCTTTTGTTTTTCGTGTTTCATCATTAGAATCTGATAGTACCATTGCTCGTATCATTCGTGCCGTCGAGCAGGCTCAGTCTTCACGTGCTCCGATGCAACGTTTTGTAGATCGTTTTGCTGCCCAATACACACCTGCAGTTTTTTATTTAGCGATTGCTGTTGCGGTCCTATCTCCTGTTTTCTTTGATGTTTCTGTTCTCAATGCCATTTATAGGGCATTAGTGTTGCTTGTGATTGCTTGTCCATGTGCGCTTGTGATTGCTACACCTGTCACTTTAGTCAGCGGTTTGACTGCTGCAGCGCGAAAAGGAATCGTAATTAAGGGCGGTCTTTTTCTCGAACAAGTCCCCAGGCTGAAGACTATTGCATTCGATAAGACTGGAACTTTAACGATCGGACGCCCATCATTGGTGCAGTTTCATCCTTTGATTGGAGGGAGTCAGTTAATTCATCTTAAGCAGTATTGCGTCTCACTGGCTACGCAATCCAAGCATCCTGTATCCCGTGCAATCGAAGCAGGCATTGATGTAGATCATCTTCAGGTGGAAGAGTTCGAGGCTCTGATTGGCAAGGGCCTGACAGCATTGATCAACAACCGACGTTTCTACCTTGGTAATCAACGATGGCTCAAGGAGATTGTTCCTATTAGTCCACAGATCGAATCGTTGATTATAAGTCACGAGAACGCAGGTTGTAGTGTCTCGCTCCTTGCCGATAATCAGGAATATTTAGCCTTGTTAGCTGTTGCTGATCAGCCACGTTCAACATCAGCACGAGCAATTGACCTCCTTCATAAAATGAATATTAGAACCGTAATGTTGAGTGGTGATAACCGAATTAGTGCAAGTTTAATTGCATCTCAGATTGGTATTGATCGAGTATTTAGCGATCTTCTTCCAGAACAAAAATTACTTACCCTAAAGATTTTGCAGGACAAGTCTCCAACTGGAATGGTTGGAGATGGCATTAATGATGCTCCCGCATTAGCAGGAGCGCAGGTTGGCTTTGCAATGGGTGCAGCTGGCAGTGATGCGGCGATGGAGGCTGCTGATGTTGTGATCATGGATGACGACCCAATGCGGCTTGTTGATGTAATCCAAATTTCTCGTCGTACTTTGCATCTGCTATGGCAAAATATTGTCTTAATTGTTCTTATCAAGGGCTCATTTCTGTTATTGGCTTTGCTGGGGTACGCAACAATGTGGCAGGCTGTTTTTGCCGATATGGGTACTAGCTTGATCGTAGTGTTTAACAGTTTGCGTCTTCTTGGCGGTTCGTCTTCAGTTTCTTCGCCTTCTCTTTCTTGATTCCATGTATTTTTACAGACCTTCCTGATGGCGTCTTGATCCCATTTGAGCTCGCCATAAATCAATCAGTTCTCTTGCACGTGCGTGAGCGGATAGATCACCTCTGTTAACACCACTGCGGTATTTTTGGTCGAGAAGCTGATCCAGCCAATCGAGAGCAGCCTCGTCGAGATGCCATTCTGTGGGGTATTGATTCATCGGCGTTTGTGTTTGTAGGTCTTTAAACGTTCTGTCGCTGTCCTTTCAGAAGCTTTGTAGGCATCGGCTGCGATCATCAGTTAACGACTTCTTTTTGCCTTTGCTCGAACTGGTGCACAACGCTATCAGATACTCGGATTCCAAGCGGGTGGTTCAGATCCCTGAATCAACTGCAGCTCAGCTGGTTCTTCATCAATAGCCCACGAGCGATGCCCTTGTTTGTTTCGTGTGCGCTGATCATCTTTGAAATTGATTTCTCCCGGCCCCATGTCAACAATCACTCCATCCATTGTTTCAATGCACCACTTTCCCTGTAACGGAACGATCCATTAGGCTTTAGATTTTCATGCCAGTCTTTCAGTTCTTCTGGCATCGAAATTGACGTAAGCATTGTGACATGTTCTTTGTAGTATTTTGCATCGAAGACGGCGCCAGTGCCGTTCAAAAAGACCGATCTATCGTGTTTTTCAAACAATGTTTGCTTTGGCAACTCACTCCCTCCGATTAACCTACCCCCGCTAAAATTGAAGGTCCGAACTCTTCGTTGGATCACAATTAAGGGTTTTTTGTTTTGAATGATTGCCTGTTTGTTTTTGTTTTGACGGTTATTGATCGAGCTTCAGATCAATCATTTCATTTTCACTGCATTCTGCTAGTGAGCAGAGTGACATAAAAATAAAAATGGCTGATGCTGTTAGGCAGAGCAATATGGAATTTCTTTCTGAAGACAAGCCCAATGGTAGGTCAACACCAGTGTCATACCCATGCAGTGCAGACAGGCAGTACAGCACCGACCCAATCAGAAAGCTGACACATGCCCACCACCCCAAATGATACTTTTCAAAAAACAATAATCTCCCGTGGCTGATCTCTGCATAGTGTGCAAGTCCCGAAATAAGAAACAAGATTGAGCCTGCCATATATGCATCTGGACCAAGTAGTTCTTGTGTTCTTGGGGCTAAATTGAGATTTAGCCAATCGCTGATGCTGTCTGTGTTGAAAAAGAGGGTTCCAGCTTTTGCTCCAATCACTCCGATTAGGGCAAGGCTAAACGAAACATGGATGTATTTTCTTTGCCGCCGCCATGCTCTAACGGTTTGCCATAACTGAGTTAGGCTTCCCACTAAAAACATGACTGAACCAACCATAAATAATGTTTTAAATATCCACTGGTTTTGTACCTCTGTGATCGAGCCAGCAACAAATAAAATTGACCCTAGTAGAAAGGCCATGGAGCTTTGTACCTCAAGTTTATTCCAGTGTTTAGGCAGAATGAGTGCCCTGATCATTTGGCGGTAAGACAGGGAAATGTAGTGATTGCCAAGCACTGGGCCCAAATCTTTCCTTAACCTACGGCTTGTATAAAAGTAACTTTGATCGATGTCGTTGGCTCTGGACGCATCGGATCTGTTCCGGAAAGTCTTGTGGATGGTGCTTTTTCTGCTCAAGTATTGATCTTAAGTTCTTTGATTTTAGCTGTGTTGAGTCGGCTTGGCCATTGATGAGGTGTTTTCTCTATTGATCCTTGCTTTCGGCTCTTTGATTGATGATGAAGAGATGGCTATCTGTTTAGATATTCCTGAATCAACCCTTGAACACTTTCTTCTGATTCTCTTTTTTTGAAGTCCTCAAGATTGTTTATCTTCATGGCTTGCAGGTCAAACAGAAGTTCTATGACTGCACCTCCGTTGCATTCTTCACTGGAATATCCTTCGGCAGAGTGCAGTAGCTTTGCAAGGTGATCACTTAAGTTGTCTTTCATTTTTTTCGCACGAGTTAAAGCCATTTTGTGTGATTCAGGATGGCTATCTTCTGAATGGTCACATTCGTTAACTGTGATTCGCAGTGATTTGCTTGTGTTGACTGCAAAGCCTCAATTGTCAAATATGCAACGGCGAGGCTGCAGTACCGATTGAGCCGATCGAGCAATTTTAGCGTTGGTCCATCTCAGGCCACGTGCGTAATTTGCTGAGTTGCTTGATTGCCGCTGAGCTGTTTTGGCTCGAGCTGGCTACATGAAAGGTCAGGTGAATTTAGCTCGAGCAGCAAAGCCAGGGCTGAGTTGCTCGGATTGCCTTTGCTGTTTCGTCTTGAACTGGCGTTTCGCCTGAGCATTTAGGCCACCTCGTCGTGATTCCTATTCGACGTCACCAGACCTTGGGCAGCAGTGACTGTCCAGCGGCCACTTCAATGGCGATGGCTACCACGAAGCCGAGCATCGCGAGTCGACCATTCCAGGTTTCGCCATCGACCCAGGTTTCCATTCCGAAGGTCTCTTCCATGGCGCTTTTGGGCTCGGCTTGCTGATCTGTCATGGTGTTTACGTAACTTCATCTATTTTTGCAAACACGTTCGCGTGCGGTTGCTGCAAAAAGCACATGCACATGATGCACATGGCAGTTTGAGCGTGTCTTTGATTTTCAGGCCTTTGCGGCCGTCGTTGCTGCCCGTGTGATCGTCTTTTGTGTTGCGATCACCTGTTGTGCAGTTGACCTAAAAGTCGTGCTGCTAGGCCCCTAGAAATTCGCCTCTGTACCAGTAGATCGCAGATCCAGTCGAAGAGTGGGATCGAATCAGTGCTTGCCAGGCGTTGTTCGAGTTCCCTTAGTTCAGCCACGCTCGTGCACCCCCGCAAGGCATCGATCAAGGTGTCTTCCTTGGGTTGTTGGATCAGCACTTGTGTTGAGTTCAAGCCATCAGTCGTTAGCTGTCCTTGTCATGGCATCCCTTGGGTGCTGTTGTCACTTCCTGTGCGTCAGTCCTCACCCTGTGATTCATGGTTCGGAGCTTCCAAGAGGCCTAGTGCCAGCATGACCTGAAGGCGAATCCCGCCGAGTCGGCTCCAGGCGCGCAGCGCTTCCTCTTTTGATGTGTAAGGGCGCCAGTCATCTTCCTCGATGCGTCTCCGCAGATGACTTGCCACCCTTGCGGCGACTTTGGCATCGCTCGCTGCCTTCAGATGCAGGGTCTTGCCGTTCAGGAAGCCTTCAGGGGGCATTGTTCAATCCAATGCACCCCATTGTGTTGTACAGAACTTGCATATGACGCAGACATGGCTGTGATGGCTTCATTTAATCTTGTTCCCAACGTTCCGTTGCCCTCCCATGGAAACGTTGGATCCTCTGTTGCTCAGCATGTTCGCAGTTGGAGTGGCTTTCACAACAACCGTGTTTGTCGTGTCATTTCGCCAGATTGATCGAAACGAGAAAGAACGCGCAAAGGTCAATCGGATGAGGGGAAGGCTCAATAGGCTTTTGCAGCAACGTTTCTGATCAACTCTGCGTGCTGTTTTTGCTTGTTTCCGGTGGGTTTCTGGCCCTTCTTGCGTTGACTCAATATCTTGTGCGTCGTTCGATGGACAGTGGCCAGGACAGCTGAACGTCAACGTCTGGCGATTCCTCTGCCGTTGCCGATCAGCCCTGCATCGATCACAAGGCCGATCAGAACAATCAGTAATCCACTGAACGATTGCACGCCTCCGAACGAAACGGCAGCCCAGCAAACGCCAAGTGTCGTTGTTGGCAGAAATACAAGGCCCAGAATCGGAATAATTGGATTGGGTATTGCCAGGGCAGCGAAGGGACCAAGCACAACCTCAGGACTGAATAGCCACAGCAGCACCAGGATCAGGCGTGGCGTGATCAGTCCAAGCGCCGCAAGAAGGCACATCAGCCCGCACCCACCACTTCGAAGCTTCCCGAGCTTGTGACCGAGAGGATCACCCAAAGCATCACAACACTCGCCGCAACCAGTACGACAGGCCAGATTTCCCCTTCTGGATTCATGGCTGCGGAGAGGTTTCTGACCTCTTGTAGCAGGCTCCTCTCAGGCTGTCTCAGTCGACAGCGGACGAAATGCGGTTTCGCGTGTGAAGGCACATGCCGTGACCAGGGTGCACAGCCCGCTGAAGGCGACCCAAGCCCCTGGTAATAGAGGATTCCCGGTCTGAGCAATCAACCAGGTTGCAACCAGTGGGGTAGTTCCGCCGAAATAACCTTCTGCAACATTGAACGCGACGGCGAGGCCAGTGCAGCGAACTGCGGCCGGCATCAGTTCAACATTGGCGGGATTCTTGCCGCCTGCAAGCAGAGCCACAGCCAACGTGAGTCCGAGTTCTCCCCAAAGCACCCGCTGAGGATCACCGCTGTGCATCAGATTGAACAACGGCAGCGCTCCGAAGCAGAGCAGTGATGCTCCGCTGATCAGCATAGGTTTGCGTCCGATGCGATCGGAGAGCAATGCTGAAACCGGATACAGCATCAGCAGTACGGCCAAGACGCCGGTGTTCAGGCTCAGGGATGTTGCCGTACTGATGTGATCGATCTCTTCCAGGTAGCTCACCGAGTAGACGAACACGGCGTAATACCCAACGCTGCTCGCGATGTTCAGCGCCATGACGCGCAGCACCTGTAGGCGATAGCGGCCAAATGTTTCCCGAATCGGCGACTTCGTTTGCGGTTCGACCAACTCAGCGCCAATCCCTTTGCGGATCACAACACCGCTTGTGGCCACCAGCGCTCCGAGCAAGAACGGCAGCCGCCATCCCCAGCTTGCTAGCTGGACTGGGGTAAGCGTGTGGGCCAACAGATCACCGAATCCGGAGCCGAGCAACATTCCCAGCACCGATCCCCAGAGGCCCCAGATCGCATAGAAACCACGCTGACGGGGAGGGGCGTTCTCGCTGAGAAAAATAACGGAGCTGGTGTATTCGCCTCCCACTGACAATCCTTGAACAATGCGAAGCAGTACAACCACAATCGGAGCGGCGATGCCGATCTGCTGATGGGTCGGGAGCAGACCCATCAGTACGGTGGGGACCGCCATCACCATCACCGACAGCTGCAGAGCTCGCTGCCTTCCGGCGAGATCGCCGATTCGGCCGAAAACCACCCCCCCAAGCGGTCGTACTAGAAATCCGGCAGCAAAGGCCCCGAAGGTGCCGATCAGTGAGGCGGCTGGATCACTGGAGGGGAAGAATTCCCTGCCGATGGTGGTCGCGAAGTAGCCGTAGAGGGCGAAGTCATACCACTCCATTACGTTGCCGATCAGGCCCGCCAGAAGCACTCTGCTGGTGCTCCTGAGGCTGGGTTGCGTGATCATGGTGTCGCGATCATTGCGGCGGTGTTATTACTGTTGATCAGAGATCTCATGCAACCGGTCAATCAGCAGATCCACGTCTGTCTCAATTCCACCGTCCTCAGCCCATGCCCCGGGGACGTGGCGCGCTTGAACGACATCATTCAGTCTTTGGCCGTTGCGGCGAGCAAGTAGTTTCGCCGTGGTGTTTTTGCCTGATGCCAGGAGCTGACTTTGATCGCTGGGTGGGTCAGCCATGTCTCCGATCAGATGACAAGCCAGTCGTCTGTGATGCGGGGATGAGCGATGTTCCCAGAGATAAACTGCCTGCCAGGTGCCCAGCAGCAGTCGCCCATTGTCAACACTCAAGCTCATGGTCTGGGTGGTGAGTGCTGTGCGGATGTGGGCTGGCATGTCGTCGTCACCTTCGTCGTCGTGCAGGTAACGGCGACGTTTGCCGTCTGGTCCGGTAGGTCCAGCTCCGTCCTGAGGCACCATGGCATTCATCCAGGCAGCCAGATCTTTTAGGACCCGTGGATCGGCATTTTCATTAATTGTGAGGCTGCAACTGGTGTGCAGGCAGGTGAGATGCAATACACCCTGGGTGATATCAGTTCGTGCAATCCAATGGTTCAGAGGCTCGTTCAGCCGAGAAAATCCAGCTCCATCAGTTGAAATCTCAAGCTCATGCAAGCGTTGGGCAATGGTCATTTCGTGACCCTTGAGCTATTCACACTAGTAGCAAGCTGCTGGGAGAATTGAATGGTTTGTTGGGTTATAGCGACCGTATCTTGATCGGTATCAATCGATGGAGCTAGTTTCGGAGATTGATTTAGACTCCCAAAGATTCATTGACTTATTTATGGTGACTCGAGAAGGCTAATTTCAGGAGGTTGTAATCTTCCTCGTAAATGTATTTTATGTGTTCGACTGATTGATTGGTGAGGCTTGCTTTTAAGTCAATGCTTGATTGTTTATCGCTCTGCATTGTTTGTGGGATTTGCGAGAGCGTACTGGTTATTTCAAAGAGATTGTCCAAATAGTTTTTAGCTTTTTGCATTCCGTCTGCGCTTAGTAAAAATAATTTGTAGTTCACGCCGGGGTATAGGAATCGACTCTGCGGCAAAAAATGGTTGTCACAGTACCCTTTTGTTGCAAAGCTTTTCGCAAGGTGTTTGGTGACAAATTCATTAGCATTCATGCTTTTTAGGTGTGATCCTGGCTCATTGATTTGAAACAAGTAGGCACTGGCGAATCTTTCGAAAGGGTCTCTAAGTATTGCAAAAAAGTCAGTAAAGAA
Organism: Synechococcus sp. UW179A; assembly: GCF_900473965.1. Lineage (NCBI taxonomy): Bacteria > Bacillati > Cyanobacteriota > Cyanophyceae > Synechococcales > Synechococcaceae > Synechococcus > Synechococcus sp. UW179A. The sequence continues at coordinate 288,979 of NZ_UCNJ01000025.1, forward strand.
TCCTGCTGGGAAGAGGTGCTTGAGCGATGGTCCGTCGATGTGTTGTGGAGAAGAAGCATTCCATGCTGAGTTGGCTCGATGGATTGCAAAGTTGCGGTCAAGAAACGCATATTTTACGACTCCTGAGGACAAGATATAATTTTCTATTGATGTGCCTCCGTTTTTAGGGATATGTGCAAAGTGAACAGTTTTTTTTGAGTTTAAGAAAATTGGCATGAACGAAGTGGTGGAAAGGGGTTTCGTTTTCTAGTATTGCTGTTCTGTTGGGAGGGAACGATACTGAACTGTTCGCCTTATGGCTTCTGGGGTTCGATTGTTTGGGATAGATTTGAATTAGGCGAGACTATGTAGCCTATCTGAAGCACTTTGCTTTCATGAATTAAATCTGATTGATGCGAGTCTTCGTTGATCATTTTGTTGTTGAATTACATTTTTCCGGCATTCTGGACAGAAAATCGTCCTTACTATGCGGAGCTTCATTGTCATTGAACCTCAGGTTGCCGTTGGTACGCAGGTAAGTGGTATGCATGACGCAAGTCTTTATTAAGATTTGAATCGAGCGCGGACTCAGTTGATGGTTGAGTGGAACCTTCATAGATAGGTTCTGCACCTTTCTTCTTAGCGCGACTCTGACGGCAATGGGATCGCCCGCCCCACCGTGGGTGTGATCAGTGTGCAATCTTCGGGAAGATCGCCGCAATCTGCCGAAGCGTCAGCGGCGTTCAGCAGGCTGCTGATCATTCCGCTGAACTTCACATCGCCACCTGTGGTGCTGGCCAGCACGGTTTTGGGTTGGAATCGGCTGATCAGGTCAGGCATCACGCGTGCGCCTGTGATGAATGCTCCCAACACCGGTAAGCCGAGATCCACCACAGGGGTGATCAGGGTGTCGACGCTGCGCTGATCGATCGCAGGATCCAAAACACCATGTGGTTCGAGATAGAGGGAACCCTCGGGCCAGTCGAGCAGGTAGCCGTTCTCTACCGCTGGGACCGCTGCACCTGCGGTGGCTCGGATTTTCAGTCCCTCGATGGTGGTGGTTTCGCCGGGTTGCAGCTCGGTGATGGCCTCAAATCCCAGACGCTGCACCACACGAGCGGCGGCTGCCGATGCCACTACGGGGATCTGCTTCGACAGTGCTTGAAGCGTTTCTGGATGGGCATGATCCGGAAGCCCCTGCGTGAGCAAAAGCAGATCCAGTTCATCCGGAATTGGCATCAGTTTTGGCATCTCACCTTTCAGCATCCAGGCACCCGGTGGGAACACCAGCGCACCACTGAGCCATGGGTCCAGCAGCACCCTCAGTCCAGCGATCTCCAGCAGCCAACCATTGGCTCCGAGATAAGTGGCTGCGTCTGTCATCTTCGAACGCTCCAAGCGAAGTGACGCTAGTCAATGTGCTGGTTCAGCTGAGCGCTTGACCACTCAGCTAAGCACCGCCAGACCAACGCCTGTTACGGCGAGGGTCGAGGCCAAGAGCACAGACGGTTTCAGCTGATCCCCCTCGGCACGGGCCACCAGCAGGGCCATCACTGGTGCCGTGCTCAGCACCGTGATTCCGATGCCAAGGGGCAAGCGCTGCAGCACAACCTGTTGCAGCAAGATCCCCAGAACGGTGCCCAGTAATGTTGCAGCCAGAACTCGCGGCCAACGCACACTGCGCTGGCGTGGTTGCGGAAATCTGGCAGCGCAGCGCAGCCAGGGAAGCAGCAGCAGCAGGCCACCCAGCAAACGGCAGGCAGCACTTTGCAGAGGTGTTAGCGCACTGTTGATCAGCACAGTGCGCGAGACGGCGGCCCCTGCCACACCGCAGATCACGGCCAGTAAGCCCAGCACCAAGCCCTGCGTCTGAACACGGCGGCTTCTGTCGAGCTGTCGTGTGGCATCAGGAGGTTGCTGCAGTGCAACCAACACCACGGAGATCGTGACCAGCAGTGCACCAGCCCAACCCTGAAGAGAGAGCTGCTCGCCCATGGCGAACCAACCTCCAGCAGCTGCTGCGACAGGGGAGAGCGACTCCAGGGTGAGTGTTCTGCGGGTGCCGAGACGTCGCAGTGCAGCCAGATAAAAGCTGTCTCCCAGTGAAATTCCCAGCCCACCACTGAGCAGCAGCAGCATCAGGCTCTGTACTTCTCCGTTCCAGGGGAGTGTGACCAGCACCGGCAGCAAAGTTGCGCAGGCGATCAGATTCTTCAGCCCGTTGAGTTGAATCGCGCTGAGGGAGGTGGAAAGACCTCTCCAAAGACTGCTTGCCAGAGTCCATGCCAGTGCTGCAACCAATCCGGCCAGGATTCCCATTTAGTGCTTTCGCTGCAGGCTTAGACCCACCAGCAGGCCGATCACCAGTGCGCCAGCTCCATGGCCCTGTAGGAGCGTGAGGCCGAGCACCAGTCCAAGCAGGGGCGAGGGGAGCAGTACCGCAAGGCACCCCCCGACAACACCAGCACTCCAAGTGTCAATGGTGCCAATCCAGGGAAGCCATTGGTGCAGTCCCATTCCAAGTGCGCTGCTGGCAAGGATCACCGGAAAAAACTGGCCGCCTCTCCATCCGGTCTCAAGACACAGTCCGACCATCAGTAATTTGGCGACGGCTGACAGCATCAGCATGTTGGTATCCAGTGTCCATTCGTTCAGCACGAGGGGTTTCAACTGGTTCTCCCCGGAGAAGCCCGCCAGTGGTAAGCCCCAGAGGCAGAGTCCAATCAGCAGACCTGTACCGATCGGTATCCACCAGAAGCGTTTCAGAAGCTCTAACCGTTGAAGCCACTGCCGCCAGCGTTTGATCAACTGCCCCGTTAACCAACCCGCGAGCCCGGCGAGTAAGGCCGCCAGCAACGCCCCTAATCGTTGTGAGGGATCAGAGGGCCAGGCATAGGACACGCCTCGCATTCCTACTCCCAGGTCACTCAAACCGTTGAAGGCCACAAAACCGGCCAATCCCCCAAGGGTTCCTGGCAGCCAGCGCCAAATCAGCTGCCACTGACGTCCGGCTAAGGCAGCGCCGCCCACCAGAGGTGAGTGGAACAATCCCAGAGATCCCGCCATCGCGGCAGCCACAAGGTCACGATCCGCGCCTTTCCAGACTTCGTGGCTCGCCACGGCGACGAGGCGGGTCATCAACGCCTCTGGGCCCAGTGTTCCTCCGCCAGCGAGAGCCAGCATGCCTCCAATGATTTGCCTGAGGCCGTGATGCGTGTTCAATCCTTCTGGTTTCCGCAGTTCAGCGAGGGTCTCCGACATTTCAGGCAGCGCACTACCTGAACACCGCCGTTGCAGCAGGCTGAGAGCCACGCCGATCGACCCCGACCAGGCCAGACACCACAACAAAGAATGATCGCTAGGCAACCCTCGCTCGACCGATGCACCCCAGATCCATCGCTGCAGCATGAGCGTGCTGCTCACCACCAATGCTGCGAGCCCTCCACCTGCTGCCCCAGCCAGGAGGGCGCGAGCAGTTCCCTCCAGAAGACTCCGTGGCTTGGTTGGTGTCGGATTGATCACCAGTAGGGGTCGGTGGCCAACTCCACCTTGAGTTGGCCTGATGCTGACGCAGGAACGGTGCTAATGCAGGCTCTAACTGTGGTGCCATCAACGTCGATCTCGCAGGCGCCGCAGCTGCCTCCCATGCAGCCAGTAGGCACATGCACGCCGGCCTGCCGCGCTGCTGACAACCAGTCTTCGCCGTTGTGGCTCACGCTGCGCTGACCGTCCGGCCACAAGATTTCCACCCTTTTGTGCCCAGAGGTCACGTGGATGTTTCCAGCAGTGGTTCCAGATTCACATGTTGCTCAAAGGCATCGGCCAATCGGTCGAGCAGGGCGTCCCTCTGCCGACTGTGGTGGGGTTGTTGCTCACAGAGCTCCGGCAGTCCCCGCCTGTGTCGAAGGCGATTCAGCCAACGTCGTCGCCAGGGTCCGTTCTCGAAGATTCCATGGAGATAAGTTCCTGAAGTGGTCTCACACACCCAACCCAGGTCTTGATCCGCACTGAATGCATCGCAGTCCTCGATGGCTTCGCTGGTTCCACGATGCAGTTCGAACCCCTCCACCTCCAGTCTGGGTTGTTGATCTGGCCACAGCACGAGGGCTTGCCGCTGATGCAGAGCTTTTTCGCCGCTGAACACTGTTCGCAGTGGGAGAAGACCAAGGCCGGCGACATGGGCATCAGATTGCCCTGGAGGACCGTCGCCCTCCAGTCCATGCGGATCGTGCAGTTCCATCCCGAGCATCTGCATGCCGCCACAGATGCCGAACAGCTCACCGCCGTTCTGGGCATAGCGGATCAGATGAGCTTCCAGGCCGCTGCTGCGCAGAGAGGCAAGATCCCGAAGGGTTTGTTTGCTTCCTGGGATCACCACTGCATCGGGGGACCCAAGTGGTTCACCCGGTGCGATCCAGCGCAGCTCAACCGTTGGCTCCGCCTCAAGGGGGTCAAGATCGGAGAAGTTGCTCAGTGAGGGGAGTTTCAACACGGCGATCTCAAGCTCGGCACTGCGCTTGCGCCCACGCCTTTCAAGCAGGTCCAAAGAGTCTTCAGGAGGGAAGAGTTCGTCAAGCCACGGCATGACTCCCAGGACCGGAATACCTGTGTTGGTGTCGAGCCAGCGTCGACCTTCGTCGAAGAGTTCTCTTCTGCCTCGGAACCGATTGATCAGCAGCCCATGGATGAGTCGCCGTTCATCGGGTTTCATCAACTGGAGAGTGCCGACGATCTGGGCGAAGACGCCTCCCCGTTCAATATCGGCAACCAGCAGGCAATTGGCTTGCAGATACTTGGCTAAACGCAGGTTGGTGAGATCGCGTGATTGCAGGTTCACCTCCACCGGGCTGCCTGCTCCCTCAAGCACCAATCTTCCGCCAGGATGGCTGGCCTGCAGTTCATCAAGCCCCCTGCGGATTGCGGCCCAGCCGGAATCGAACCAATCCCTGTAGTAATGCTCTGCTCTGCAAGTCCCAGCTGAGTCTCCGAGGTGAATGACCTCGCTTGTGGAGTCGCCCTGGGGTTTGAGCAATACAGGGTTCATGGCATGCACCGGTTCGAGACCGGCGGCCCAGGCTTGCAATGCCTGGGAGTAGGCCATTTCACCCCCTTCCTGATCAACCCAGGCGTTGTTGCTCATGTTTTGGCCCTTGAAAGGAAGGGGTGTTTCGCCTCGCCGTTTCAGCACTCTGCAGAGCGCTGCGGTCATTAGCGATTTACCGGCGCCACTGCTGGTGCCTAGCACCATCAGTGGCGTCGGACGGAACGTTTTGCTCACTACGCTTCGCCCTGATTTATACGATGCAGCATTGCAGTGTGTTCTTCACATCACAGAAATTCTGGAGGCTCGGGACCATATCCGCTGCAAAGTCTTGTGGACAAATCCAAAATTTGTGATTTGATGACTACGATTAATGAGGTAATCGTTGCTTCGAACCAGGCAAGCCAAAAGCACGTTCGGAGTCGTTATCGGTTTGCTTCCAATCAGTCTTCTGTTTCCGTTGACTTATGCGCAAGTCGCAGAATCTGGATCCAATGTTCAGGTCAATGCTGTTGGAGCAGTCAGTCAGGTTTCCGGGCAAGAAACTCTCTCAACCGAGCAGCAGGCTGATCAGCTTCTGGCAAGACTGAGTGCATTGCGAGAGAGAATTGATCAGTCTGCTCGCAAAATTTCACTTGATGAAGCAATTGCGCTTGGAATTCGCAATAACCCTGAACTGGTTTCAGCCTTTCGATCCATTCAGGAATATGAGTGGCAATTGATTGCTGCTCAGCGTCAGTGGTATCCCACATTTCAAATCAGTAACGGTGCACCTACGCTTGGCCTGGATGTTGTTACTTATACCACTAAGTACTATAATGACCCCAACAGAGAATCCACTAGCACGTCTCCTAATAGTGCTATAAATAGTGAGCCCCTCTCAATATCTCAATATAATAATACCTTAAACTTTCAACCCAATGCGTCTATTTCATGGAATTTCATTGATCCTACTCGTCAGCCCGATATCAACGCGGCGTCTGAAGCCCTGCGTCAGCAAAAGTTGCTATTCGAGGTCAGCGCGCGAGATTTGATTCTCAATATTCAGACTTCGTATTTTGCTTTGCAAAGTACGCGACAGTTAATTGGTGAGTTTTATCAAATATATGATATCAACCGTCAGCTTCTCGAAGTCAATAAAGCGCGTTATGAAATTCGTTTGGTGTCCATGCTGGCTCTGGCTCAGACACAGACTCAGCTCTATAATCAGTTGAGTCAATTGTTGGGATACACCAATCGATTTATTGAGGAATCAGCAACTCTTGCGATGCGCCTGGGCTTGCCTTCCGATGTTCTTGCCTTGCCTGACGAAAAGGCCAATCTTTATCGAGACTGGTCTATGACGTTGTCTGAAACAATCGATCGCGCAGTTGAATCACGAGAGGAGATTCTTGCCAGTCTTGCTGCTGCAGAAGAAGCGCGTTGGGAAGGGATCAGCAAGATGAACAGCTATTTGCCGATTATTTTGTTGTATGGACAGGGTTCTCTTTCGATGGAAAGCGGTGTGATTAACGGCTTACCCGGCCGTGATAATACTTTTAGTGAACAACTTTTCACCACCTGGAATGGTGCCGTTGGCCTGGGATTTGAATGGACCTGGGACGGAGGGGTTGATGCGGCCATTGCTCGTTCTGATGATGCTCAGGAAGAGATGGAGCGTTCCAGGGCCGAGACGAATCGTCTCAAGGCCGTTCAGCAGGTTCGCTCCAGTTTTGGCCAGTATGAAACTTCGCGTGTTGCCGTCGACAGCGCACGCCTTGCCTACAAGTCGGCTCAAGTGGCTCAGGAAGCAGCCAGGGCCCGTTATGAGATTGGCCTTGGAGACATCACATCCATTGTCCAGACTATTGAACAGCTGGGAACCGCTTCCGTGACATTGTCTGAGTCCATACTTAATTATAATAAATCCGTAGCCCAGCTCTATCGATACTCGGCGACTTGGCCAAGTGACAGTGATCAATTAGTGCGTCAGCAGGAGAAAAGCCTGAGATGAGAGAAATCTTCGAAAAGCGTGCCCTGCGCAAACGTCACCAGGCAGGAGATAAGCATACTCCAATTGTTGTTCTTTCTCCGCCTCTACGCATCACTCTGGGGCTTGGGGTTGCTTTGGCCGCAGTAGGTGTTATCTGGGCATTTCTGGCAAAAATACCGATTGAGGTTAAAGGCACGGGTGTTCTGCTGCCTGTTGGAGAGATCAACCGAGTTCGGGCTCAGGTGTCCGGTATCACCCGCTGGATGTTTGCTGAAGAGCAAAAAGACTGGGTTGCTGATGTTCAGAAATTCCAGCTTCAGCCCGATCAGCTTTCAGATGCAGCTGTATTGGATCTCTCGCGTCGCATCCTCCGTACTTATTCAACTCCTGAGTTTTCTGCTCCACAAACCAATGGTGTACTTTCAGATGAAAGGATGTTCCCCAAGGGAACTTTGTTGATCTGGCTGCAGTCGCTTCAGGAGCAGGAGTCGTTGCAGGCACAGGTTGACACGCTCGCCTCGGTTGGCCGTCTCAATCGTGTTCAGCAACAAACACTGATTCAAAAACAATCGATTCTCGAACAAGAGCTCAAGAGCAGAGAAGCTTTCCTTAACTCGATGCGCGATTTAACGAAAAAAGGTTTCGTTAGCAAGCCAACCATCCTTCAAAATCAAGCTGAAGTTGACAATCTCAAATCCAAAGTTTTTTCCAACCGCGATTCTTTGGTTAACTTGCAGACTCAATTGCAGCAGTCATTCATCAAGCTGCGTAAGTCGCTTGCACAGATGATTTCGAATGGATTTGTTTTTGCTGATAACGACTTATATATCCGCCAGGTGATTCCCAACAATGGTGAAGGGGTGTCCCAGGGAGATCTCTTATTGCTGCTAAGTCGTCATTCGTTGAGCAGCCCTGTGCAGATCCCTGTATTCCTCTCCGAGCGTGAATCAGCTCAGGTCACTGTTGGTATGTCGGTGCTTGTCACCCCGGTGGGAATGCGTCGTTCTGAGGTGGGAGGAATACTTGGGCGCGTTGTGCAGATGTCTGAATTGCCTAGCGGGGATAAGGATCTGGAGGCTCGTATTGGTTCCAGTAGCCTGGCCAAGGTGATTCAACAGCGTGAACCCAGTCCCACGCTTGCGATTGTTGAACTGCAACGCTCCCCTCAAGACCGTGGCGGGAATCGTGGTGGCTATGTCTGGAATTCCAAGGGTGATTTGCCTTTTGCGCCCAAAACCGCCGATCAGCTCAATGTCTCGATCACAACTCGTCGTGTAGCGCCCATTTCCTTGGTGATTCCACGACTGAGGCTGTTGCTGGGGCTGGCTCCACCTGAAACCCCTCCAATGAAGGATCGTCATTCAGATCAATCGTCGTCCTTGTCAACCGGTATTCAAAAGGTGCCTGGCTGATGAAGTCCTCCGCTTCGCGTCGGATCAAGGCCACCACTGTTCTGCAGTATGAAGCGACTGAGTGTGGTGCTGCATCACTGGCCACGATCCTCCGTTACTACGGTCGGATCGTGCCATTGCCTCAGCTACGGCGCGAATGTGGTGTTAACCGTGATGGTTCCAATGCCCAGCGCGTGCTCCTGGCAGCACGAAGCTACGGGCTTCAAACTAAGGCCTTTCGCTGTTCCGGTGAGCAGCTTGTCTTGCAGGGACAGTTTCCCTGTGTCGTCTTCTGGGGATTCAACCATTTCCTAGTGCTTGAGGGATTTGACCAGCAGTACGCCTATGTGAGCGACCCCGCTGAAGGTCGGGTTCGGATGTTGAAAGGTGAATTCTTTGATCAATTCACCGGTGTTGTGATGGAGTTCAGTCCAGGCCCGGAATTCAAGCGTGGAGGCCATGACGAATCTCCGCTTTGGATGCTGCCTGGATTGCTGTTGCCTTATCGGAGGCAGGTGCTGAGTCTGCTCCTCGTAGCCTCGATTCTGCTGATTCCGAATCTCTTAGTTGCAGGTCTGACCTCGTCTTTCATTTCTGATTTCTTACAAGAAGAAAGGCTCTACTTCGGCATTCCCATCGTCTGGTTGTTGGCATTCAGCTCCGTGCTTTGGCTCATCCTTTTGATCGTTCAGTTTGTCTTGTTGCGTCGGCTTGAACTGTTGCTGTCTAAGAAGTTGACCGTTGATCTGTTCGAAAAGCTCTTTTCGGTGCCATGGGCGTTTTTTCAGGTTCGCATGGGGGGAGAACTGGCGTCCAGGATGTTGCTGGGGATGAGAATCACCCAGGTCGTTGTTGCACAGTTGCTCCGTTTTGTGGTGAGTATCTGGGCGGCGCTGCTGTTGATGGTCGTCACCTGCCTGATTTCGTTCTGGCTGACAGCACTAGTTGCAGCGCTCCTTGTCTTCAACCTTTTATTCAATTGGTGGCTCACGGTTCGCCGTTATGACGCCAACCGCAAGCTTGCCATTGAGCAGGGGAAGGCGCAGGGCCGTGCCCTGCAGGGCATCAACTCCATCGAAACACTCAAAGCGTCCGGACTTGAGTTCGATTTTCTGAGTCAGTGGCAGGGAAATTTCGGATCGGTCGTTGAACAGAACCAGTTGCTTGGCGCTCAGCTCGCCTGGTCCAGCATCAGTGCCAGCAGTGCAACCTTGTTACTTCAAGCTCTTGTGATCACTGTCGGTGGTCTGTTGATCATCGATGGAAGGATTTCTCTGGGTCTGCTTGTTTCGTTTCAGTTCCTTCAAGCCCAGTTAGTGGCGCCGATTTCCACACTTCCTCAGCTGAGTTCCACCCTTCAGCGTCTGATTGGAAATCTTGGCCGATTATTGGACCTTACGACGACGGCAGATGATCCGCATGTACGCAGTTTTCAGGCTGCCAGGGATGGATTCGATACGGGAGATCGTCTCCAGGGACGGATCACACTCGAAAGGGTCACCTATGGATTCAATGCCGTTGACCCTCCCTTTATCCCAGCCCTCGATCTGGATGTTCCGGCTGGGTCAAGGCTGGCGCTAGTGGGTGCCAGTGGATCTGGTAAAACCACTTTGATCCGGATGCTTGCAGGTTTGGTTGACCCTCTTCAAGGTCAAATTCTGTTCGACGGTAAGACCTGGGATCAACTGGATGACCAGGTCGTGCGCGGGAGTATCGCTTATGTGCCGCAGCAGGTGTTTGTTTTCAATGCCAGCCTTCGCGACAACATCACTCTATGGAATCCTGATTTCACTGACGAAGATCTTCAGGCTGCAGCGGCCGATGCTCAACTGCTGGAGATGGTCAACTCGCAACCGGAGGCCTTTCAGCGGCAGTTGCGAGATAATGGCAGTGATCTCAGTGGTGGAGAACGCCAGCGTCTTGAGATCTGTCGTGCTCTGATTCGTCGCCCATCGGTTCTGCTTCTCGACGAAGCCACCAGCTCACTCGATAACGTCACACAACGTCGAGTGATTGATGCCGTCCAAAAGCGTGGCATTACTGTCGTTAGTTGTGCGCATCGGCTGGATGCAGCACTGAGTAGTCAACAGGTTCTTGTTCTGGCTCACGGCAAGGTGGTTGAGCTTGGTCATCCTGATGACCTGTTGGCTAATCCGGATGGAGCGTTCACGAAGCTCGTGGCCGCTGAACGGCGTGATCAGGTGGAGGTTTGATGGCATGACCGACTCACGCAAACGCGCTCTTCAGCAGGTCGATCACCTAGAGAACGACCTCCTCTTTGAGGTTGTGGAAGAAGCTGATCCTCAGCGTGATCTTCGACTGATCGGCTTTTGTTTGCGGCGTCTGGAAGCACCTGCGCAGTCTCTCATTGCCATGCCCGATGCTGATATCAGTTTTCAGCTCGATCACAACGATATTCATCATCGTCGAGTGGACGCACCGCGTGAGCCATGGAAACGTGAATTTCCCATGCTGATCGTGAAAGATTTGGCGAATGGTGAACCCCTGGCGTTGTATCGCGAACGTGGTCGGAACTGGTTCTATTCAGCAGCTCAGGGAAAGCACTGGCTCGTGCCGACGGATATTCGCCTCGACAGAGATGCCTACGAGATCTATCCATCACTGCCGGCCAAGATTCTTGGCCCCTTAGAGGTGGTCAAATTTGCATTCAGCACGGAGTGGAATGCCATCTGGGCTCTGGTTATTGCCTCTGCTGTAGTGATGACATTTCATCTGTCTATTCCGATGTTCACCAATGTTCTGGTGAACCGGATCCTGCCTGAAAACGATAGTGCACTACTGATTGAGGGTTTAGCAATTGTGATTGTAGTGGTGGTGGGTGTTGCTGCTGCCCAGTATTTGCAGACCATGATGATGCTGCGGATTGAAAGTGTTACGGATCTGCGATTACAGACCGCAGTCTTTGATCGCGTTATGCGTCTTCCAATGCGCTTCATTTCCAAATACACCACCGGTGATCTTTCCTCGCGTGTTGAATCGATCAATCAATTACGTCAATTACTCGGAAGTGGTGTTCTCTCGACCTTGCTCACTACAGTCTTCAGCTTGGGTTACTTCGTTCTGATGGTGATTTATGACCGCTCACTAGCCATCTGGGCTGCTTTGTTCACGGTTGTTTCTCTGACATCTCTGCTCTATCTCACAATTCGTGATATTCAATTGCAAAAACCATTGTTGGAGACTGGAGCTGAGATCACCAATTTCTCACTGCAATCTGTCATGGGACTTCCGCAAATTCGTAGTTCCGCAACAGAACCGTTTGTTCTGCTTCGCTGGCTGCGCGAGATTAATCGTTATGCGCTGTTGCAATTGCGCAGCAACTTTTATAACGATGCGATCGAAATGTTCGGGACGCTGGTGAGTCCACTGGCTTCCTTAATGCTGTTCGCACTGGTGACTCACAAACTCCTGGCAACTGCCAGCAATTCAGCCGAGTTTGAGCTGATTTTGGTGAGCTTTATTTCCTTCAACGCTGCGTTCACAGGATTCAATGCAGCCCTTTCCCAGGCAGCCAATCTTGCTGCCAATACTTTAGGACGAGCCAGCGTTCTCTGGCAGCGTGCCGAACCAGTGATCTATGCCGAAGTGGAGCGGGGCTATGAACCCGATGCTGTGCATCATGACCTGGAGGGTCATTTCCTTTTCAGAGATGTTGTTTACCAGTTTCCGGGTTCTAATGATCCGCTTTATCGCAATCTCAATTTCGAGATCACACCTGGCCAGCACACGGTGATCACAGGGCCGAGCGGCTGCGGAAAAACCACAATTATCAACATGTTCCTGGGCTTCGTTGAACCTCAGGGGGGTGATTTACTGGTCGATGGTATTGCGCTGCCTCAGCTCGCCATCCGCCATTACCGCCGTCAGCTCGGTGTTGTTCTGCAGACCGCCCATCTTAATTCCGGCTCGATCTACGACATTGTCTCTGGCGGTCTTGTGACTGAAGAAGATCGAATCTGGGCAGCGCTTGAATCTGCTGCCGTGGCTGATGACGTGGCAGCCATGCCGATGAAGCTCGAGACGATTGTGATGGATGGGGCAGGCAACATGTCCGGTGGCCAGGCACAAAGAATCGCAATCGCCAGAGCGTTGATTCACCAACCTCGAGTGCTCCTAATGGATGAAGCCACCAGTGCTCTGGATCCTCCATCACAACAGCGCATCAATGAAACGGTTCAGTCACTTGGGATTACAAGGATCAGCGTTGCGCACCGTTTGGCCACCATCCGCGATGCGGACAGGATCATTGTGCTGCGTGATGGTGTAGCCGCTGAAAGCGGAACCTGGGACGAACTTAAACAACACGGCTACCTTGCAGAAATTCTGTCTAAGGGACACTGAGAGACGATGACAGCGCCAAAGACACCCTTTTCCTTGCATCAGATGATGGGCTCTGAAAAGGTTTCGCTCTCTGAATCATCTCCTGGCACGCCCATCACTCGCGACGATCTCGAAGACCGGCAGCTAGGGCTTGGTGAAGCCTGGTTAGAAGCGATCGCGCCTCAGGAGCTTGAAAAGCTTGAGCGTCGCTTTGCATGGTCCGGACTTGATCGTGAGGCTCTTTACAGAGTGCTAGATCAGCTTGAGCAACCTGATGAACCCTCAAGAACGGAGATCTGGTTTCAGGAGTTGACGTTTCTGCAGGAAGCATTGCGCAGTGATCCTGAACGCGAGCTTGAGCCTTATGTCGAGGAGGTGTCGGAGGCGAATCCTGATCAGCTCCCTTTCAGCGACCTGTGGCTTCCAGCGGTTGAGGCTTTCGTCGCTCGTCTGCGCAGCAACTTGGTCGATCTCCAGCACCGCAGTATCGATGATCAGGTTTATCGCTCTCTAGGTCGGTCACTGCTCACCAGGTTGAGCAGTATCTCTGAACAGGCTTTGTTCGAGCAGTTCAACCTACAGAGGCCTCCCGGAGCGATGTTGCTGGCTCATCTCGGTACAGATGGCGATGGGCAGGGTCCTCCTGTAAGGGAGTACTACGAGCGTTTCATCAGGGAGTATCGGTGCGATGGATTGGCCACTTTTTTGGAGACGTTCCCTGTTCTGGGACGTTATCTGGGGCAGGTCTGTGGCGATTGGCAACGGTCCAACGAAACTTTGCTTCGGCGGATTGATGCTGACGCGATTCCCTTGCAGCAGCTCTTTGGCGTCGAGCCTGAGATGGTTCTATCCGGAGTTCATCAGGGCCTAAGTGATCCCCACAATCATGGTCAGGTTGTGAGCATTTTGAAGTTCGCTCAAGCCGATGGAAGTTCTTCCGTGCAAGTGGTTTACAAGCCCAAGGACATGGGCGTGGACTTGGCTTATCAACAGGCACTTGAACATCTCAACAGCGTCAGCACACTGAAGCCGCTGCGCAGTTTGCGGATTTACTGCGGCAACGACTACGGATACATGGAGCATGTCGAGCATCGTCTCTGTGAAGGAGATGATGAGCAGGAGCGCTTCTATCGCAATGCTGGACGATTGACAGCCGTCCTTCATCTCCTGGGTTGTACGGATTGCCACTACGAGAACCTGATCGCTTGCGGGGATCAGCTGCTGTTGATCGATACCGAAACTCTTCTTGAGGCCGATTTACCTGATCATGTTTCAGATGCCTCTGATCAACAGACAGCCCTGTCTCAGTCGAATCTTCAGAAGAGTTTTCAGAATTCAGTGCTTCGATCAGGTTTGATGCCGAACTGGCTTTTTGTCGGTCAGGCCAAGGTCGCTGTCGATATCAGCGCTCTAGGCATTGCCCCCCCTCTCAAGCCCCTGACGAAGGGGCCGGGTTGGCTGGGGCTGAACAGTGACGGAATGATGGCTGCCCAGATCAGCCGTCCATCATTGTTGCCCACGAGTCTTCCAGTGGGTGTTGGTGCAACCAACGGTCTCAACGCCCATCTTGAGACGTTCTGCCAGGGATTCCGTGAGCAGTGCTCTGAATTTGAACGAACGCGTGAGGACTGGATCAGACCCGGTGGAGTGCTCGATCAGTTCCGTGGGCTGCCTCGTCGCATTGTGCTTCGGGCCACCCGAGTTTATTTCGCATTGCAGCGTCAGCAACTTGAGCCAGCGGCTCTGCGTTCGTCCCTCCGCCAGGGGCTCGTGCTCGAGCAGCTCAGCCGCAGTTTTCTAATGGCCAGCGAACAACCGCTGCACTGGCCTGTATTTGAAGCTGAATTGCGTCAGATGGAGCGTTTGGATATTCCATTTTTCGTCCATTCCATCGATGGACAGGATCTGCCCTTAGTTGACGATATGAAGCCCGTTGAGGGGTTTATGGAAACCAGTGGTCTGGAGTCGAGTCGTCAGCGTATTGCTGAATTGGATCCAGCAGCCGTTGCGTTCCAGGAGCAATTAATCCGCGGTACGAGCCGTGCGCGCATTTCCACTGAAGTTGGCAGAAGTCCACGAGATGTCGTTGCGCCTAATGTAGACGTCTTGACGCTTACGCCGGAACAGCTCTATCAAGAGAGCCGTCGTCAGCTCGAGATGCTCGAAGAGATTGCCATTCGCGATGCGGATGGTCTCATCGACTGGCTGGGAATGGATCTTGGCAGTGATGGTGAGAGTTTCTGCTTCGGGCCTGTTGGTACTTCGCTTTACGGTGGATCCATCGGTGTTGCTTTACTTGCAGCCCATTTCGCCGACGAGCCAGGTCCAGCCGAACTGGTCGAGAGTTGTGTGAAACCTCTGCTGCAGATGGGTGAAAAGGACCGGGATGGTCTCCGCCTGCGCTGGTGGCGTGATCAGGCGCTTGGCTTAAGTGGTTGCGGTGGTTCTCTCCTCTCTATTCAGGAGTTGGCGACTTGGGGACCGGAATCACAGCAGCCAATGCTCCAGGAGCTGCAGACCAGTCTTATCGAGGCATTGTTGCCGGAGCATATTCGCGCCGACCTCGGTCTCGACATGATCGCTGGTGTGACCGGTCTGATGGGACCTCTGCTCAGGGATGGTTCGATACGAGCGCTTGATTTAGCTGTGATTGCCGGAGATCATCTTTTGGGCCTCCAAAACGAACATGGAGCTTGGAGCGTTCGTGGCAAGCAGCCATTGCTCGGCTTTTCGCATGGCACCGCCGGATATCTCGCTGCGCTTGTCAAGTTAGGGCAGCAGCTGGGTGAGCAGCGTTTCCTCGATGCGGCAGCCAAGGCTCTCACCTATGAACGAGAGCGTTTTGATGTGGAACACCTCAACTGGCCCGATTACCGAGATCACCAACCCGATGAGCCGAACAAGTTCATGACCTCTTGGTGCCATGGAGCACCTGGCATCGCCTTGAGCCGGGCTTGTCTGTTTGGCTCTCCTCTCTGGGATGAGCAGTGCGTTGATGAAATGGCTAACGCCCTGCAGACACTTACTGCGCTGAGTTTGCCGTTCTGTGATCATCTCTGCTGCGGCACCTTTGGAAATGCCGGCATTCTTCGCGTTGTGGCTGAGGGGCCATGGGCAAAGTCCGTCACAGAGTCAGTCCGTACAGCTGCAATCAACAGATCGTCTGAGCTTGTTGCTCAGGCTGTCTCCATTGCAGATCAAAGTGGCGGAGCTTTCCGTGGTTTTGGAACGTCTGAAGGCAATCTGTTGCTGCCGGGTTGTTTTACAGGCATGTCCGGAATGGGTCTCGCTCTGCTTGATCAGATGAATCGCGATGATCGTCTCGGCACGTTGATGACCATTGGCTTGCTTTCACCAGCGGGGGCGATTGCGACGACACCAATGCATGAATCGGCTTCCAAGGCCAGCTGAAGGGATCGTTTCCGGCCAGGGCATCAGCACCTCCCTGCCAAGAGGGGTCAAACGGACCCGTTCCGTTAGCCCCTGACCGTCAACCTCCCGACGCAACACTCCCAGTTGAATCAGCCAGATCAGCAGATCCTCTGTTTCCCTGGCATTCAGCCGCCGTCGGGTCTGAAACGACCAGTCTGATTGAGCGACTAATTCAGTGCTGCTCAGGGCTGCTTCTTCGACGTTGCGGTAGAAGCTGCGTTGGAAAGGCAGGCAGCACAAGGCTTGGCGTGCCCGCCCCAGAGCATGCCTTGTGAGTTCGCTGGGGTCCTGAAGAGTCACGCGTGAGCTGCTGTCAGTGCCATTCTCGTTCTCAGCGCCGCTAACTGAGACACCAATGTTGCTGCTGGCTTCAGCGTCCCAAGCAAGACGTCGCCTTCTAGAACAGGCTGCCATTCCCCATCGCGTTCAGGTCAGCGGTGTCGATGAAGAGGCCATTCAGGATTCCGATCCGACCGAATTGGTGAGGCGTCTGGCGCAGGCCAAGGCGATCGCTGTCCGGAACCAGCTCAGACGCAATGAAATTACAGCTGTGCTCGGCTGTGATTCGTTGTTTGTCTTCGCCGGTCAGGTGTACGGAAAGCCCACTGATTCCGCTCAGGCAGTGGAACGCTGGCAACACATGCGTGGATCCTGGGGTGATCTGCATACGGGCCACTGCCTGTTGCCAGGCAAGGGTGTGACGTCGCAGCAGCCTCTGCTGGCGTGTGTGACCACACGAGTGTTGTTTGCCGATCTCAGCAATCAAGAGATTGAAGAGTATGTCGCCAGTGGCGAACCGCTTCGCTGTGCCGGAGGCTTTGCCCTGGAAGGTCTTGGAAGCTCCTTTGTGGAACGTCTCGACGGTTGTTATTCAAACGTGATCGGGCTCAGCTTGCCGCTGCTGCGCCGTTGGCTACCGCAGGTTTGATACATCGCAAGGCAGGACGTTGCCATTTTTCGTTTGCCGTAGCTAAGTCAAGGACAGTTGCTTTGTGGGTGGTCATGACCCGTTTGATTGGCCTTGTCATTCCTGTTGTCTCTTTGGCCTTGATTCCGCCGGCATCAGCGCTTGAGCCTCTGCAACGCTCCCTGGCCAGTTCACCTGTAGTTGTATCAACAGCACAGCCACTGGATCTTTCATCAGAGCAGACCCATTTCAGTGAGTCTTCCAAGCATTTTGGAGATTCTGATGGTTCATTAGTCACTCCCGTTGCACCAGGAGAGAAAGGACGCCCTCCCTCTGGGCACGCCTTGCTTGACCTCAACTTCTGATGGTTTTTAAAACGGACTAGGTTGAATTGATATGACTTGGCTGAGTATCAATATTTTGGTAATCAGCCGTAATTTGCTCGTCTGATGTCGTTTGGCATCTGCGGAAAAGTGATGCTATTTATTAAACGTCAATGTCTGGAGCTCGAAGTTTGCAGGGCTGGTGATTCGTCCAATAGCCCAATGTTTGATCTTGAAATATTCAAGAATTGATCAACCTGTGTTGGGTGGCGCTTTTGTGGTGATTTGAGGTCAATTCAGGCTGGCTCTTTCTGTTTTTTTTTACAATCAATTTCCGCAGTAAAGTGTCAATGCTGAAACCAAGAATTTTTTCGTTTCCCTTCGTTATTTTGTCAACTGTCTTGTTGTGGACTTCCATGGCTCCGCTTGGGTTCGCCCAGTCACAAGGGAATGTTAAAGCCATGTCTCAGCAAGAGTTGCAGTCTTCGCTGTTTCAGGCTGCGCTAACAGTTTGCTTTCTTCGAGGTAATGATATCGATTTTAAGTTAGCCCTCAGTGCAGCAACGATTCCTGTTGTCCAGGTTTTAAGAAACCGTTATGACGGCAGGGTCGAAGGTTTTGAGAGTACGTTTAGTGACAATGCATGGATTAAGTATTTCGGCGTCAAAATTAGTGAAATTTCGCTTTCCTATTGCTCTAAAGTGATTCCTTCGAATGTGTCTAAGGAGTTGTCTGATTTCAAGGATCTGAAGAAGTGATCTCAAGGCTATTTGTTGAGACTTGATTATCTGTGAAGAGTTGTCCAAAGGCATGTTTTTTGTTTGTGTTCATACTCAAAATATCTTTTTTGATACCCTATATCTCTCGATGATTTGTTTGTACATCGTTGATGATTGGCTCTTTTGGTCGAGGTTTGAAGCCTGTGGCAGATGCTCAGCAAGCTGGTCAGTCTGGCCCTATTGCTTAGGCAAAGGCTGCAGTGCTTTTCTCTGCGACGGTATGGATTTCTCGGCATCGCAAGATTGTCTCAGCCAGATCGAACAGATGAAGAAGAGTGTCGCTCTACACCTTGGAGCTTTATCGCAGATGTCCGATCAACAGCGAATTTTGCGTTATGGATGGCGTCTGCACTATATTCATCCTAGTAGTGAACTCCATCTCTTTGAAAAGGGCATTCAGAAGAATCTGCTTGTTGCCTGAAGTCAATTAGGCTGATATTTGTCCAAGCGTAAGTTTGATATTTGGCTGATGATTCTTGAGCCAGGTGGATATAATGTATGTCATTGTCACAGCCCGAGCTTTTTTAATTGGGTGATTTTTTAAACGAGTTTGATGAAATATTTGGTCCACTTATTCTGAAAGATGCCAGACTATATCGCCGGTTTTCCATGGGACATAGCCATTTTCTGTGGACATTCCGATCAATGCTGAAGCAGGAAGAATTATCATTTCCCCTTCATGTCTGGAGCATTTTGTCTAAACAAATTTCTCTAGAGAATCTATGGCTGTTGTTGCTTTTAACCTTGGAGACTCATTGAGTCCTACTTGAGATTAGTTGTAAAGCCTGACAATTCATGTCCGATTCTCAGAATTCTCTAAGGTTTTCTGAAGTGTAAAAAAGCGTGAATTACCGCTGTTTAAAACTCGGTTTAGCCGTCTTGCAGGGTGGTTTATGGGCTTTTGGGCAGGTTGCTCTTCATGCTGAGAGTTTCAGCGCGCCCAACGGCGCCACCTCCTCGGGTGTTGATTCTGTCGCTATCGGTGAATCTGCCGCTGCCGCTGGGAATTCATCGACTGCAGTGGGTCGCTCGAGCAATGCCTCTCAGGACAGTTCGGTCTCCATCGGTCATGGAAGCAATGCATCAGCTGCTTCGGCGACGGCGATCGGTAAGGCAGCAACAGCATCGAAGGCCAATGCATTAGCGATTGGTACAAGCTCTGCTTCAGATCAAGCGAATGCCACGGCGATAGGAACCAATGCCAATGCTTCTGGCACCAATGCGACGGCGATTGGAACGAGCGCCAATGCCAATCAAGCCAATGCGGCAGCACTGGGAACAACAGCTGTTGCCGGTGGAGCGAATGCAACGGCAGTAGGAACCAATGCCAATGCTTCTGGCACCAATGCGACGGCGATTGGAACGAGCGCCAATGCCAATCAAGCCAATGCGGCAGCACTGGGAACAACAGCTGTTGCCGGTGGAGCGAATGCAACAGCGATTGGCGCCAGTTCTGGAGCGAGCCAAGCCAACGCCACGGCCGTTGGTGCTGGTTCGCAAGCAACGGCTGCGAATAGCGCTGCTTTCGGTAGCGATTCGACTGCGAGTAGCAATAACTCTGTTGCCATTGGCACGAATGCAACTGCGGCGGATTTGAACGCTGCAGCGATCGGTGTTGAGTCCTCCGCTAATGGCACCAACTCAACGGCTCTCGGTGTTGGAACCAAGGCTTCTGGACCCAACGCATTTGCGGGCGGCACCAATGCCAGTGCATCAGGTACCAATTCAATGGCACTAGGTGCTGCTTCGATTTCCAATCAAACCAACTCAGTCGCACTTGGCATATCAGCTGTAAGTTCAGCGGTTGGTGCGACTTCACTGGGTTCAGGCTCAAAAGCCTCGGGCGCTAATGGTGTTGCTCTTGGGCTTGGATCCAATGCAGCAGCCAGCAATGCTCTGAGTGTTGGCTCAAGCTCTTGTGCGATAGCCAGTAATTCAACGGCATTGGGAGTTGGTGCACAGGCGACGGGAGTGAATAGCACTGCATTGGGAGCTGGCTCATCAGCAACACTCCCCAATCAATTCACTCTTGGAACAAGCGATAGCGCCTATTACATGCCTGGGCTTGGCACTAACGGTTCAGTTTCAGCGCCAACAGCGACAACTTCTAATTCCAGTGTGTCTGGTTATGTTTGGTCTTACAAAGTAGCTGGAAGTAACTCAAAGTCATACATGGCTGTTCCAGATGCAAACTCAAGTAGTGCATCTGCTGCGGCAAGTTATATTAAATCAAACGAATATGATCTCACTGGAGATACGATCACGATAGGCATTTTAAGTAATACGCTAATTAGTTATACTCAGCAAACTAACTATAGTAATTATACTGATCTCAGTAGTCAAAACTGGACAGCGGCTCCTTCAGATTTTTACGCCTCTTCTTCTGTTGTTGCTCCAAATGGAAAATTATATAGTTCCCCGAACACTACTAGCTCTACTTCTAATGCTGTTTGGTATCTGCAGGGTGATTATGCGGTCAGCGTTCAGAATAGTTCGTCGATAGCAGCTGCAAATTGCAATCAAGTTTCATGGAATGCTCCAAATTTCACCTCTAATTCTTGTACCCCAATTCCAAATAGCACTTGGAGTCACGAGGGTACGGAAAATAACCAATCATGGTATTACTCGAATGGTGCGAGCGCCCCTAATGCGTCATCTTCGAGTTCAAGTTATATGGACTCAAATGGTTCATTGTCATCCTCGTCTTCTGTTTCCACCTCTTCTGTTTACCCTTCGTTTGTTTCTTCGTTAGGTGCTGCAAGTCAGTTTTTGGCTGGTGCTGGTCAAGCTCAATCTGTAGGCAGTACCGCACCTGGCTATCTATCTAACGGTCTGGCTGGAACTTGCATTACGAGTAAAGGCGCCAATACGTCTGGTGGTGATGAAGCCCTCTCTATTACCGGTGCAGATATTACGATCATTGGTGATGCGTTCTTGCTTTCGATTGAAAGTGCTGAAGTTGAGGCACTCGAAGGCGAAATAACCTCACTCTTTGTTGATGGAACTGTTGATTGTGGAGGGATTTGTGCAGGTGGAGGAACCTCAGATGGAAATGCAAACCTTGTAGCTGGGGGATATGTGGAATTGTCTGGTATCAACGCGGATGATGTCAATTTACATATCGATAACGACCTTGAATATTGGGATCAAAGCCTTAATGGGCAAGAAACTCTTGATATTTATAATTGTGGCCCATCTACTCAGGGCTATGGAGTCGGCGATCTTGGCGCGAATCAAGCTGCATATACCGCCGATACCGCAGTCGGTAAGCTTGCTAAAGCCGATGGCACAGCTAATTCAGCTGGTGCTACCGCGATCGGATATGAAGCTTATGCCACGGAAGCCTACACCACTGCAATTGGAGCCTCTGCTTATGTCAATGAATCGAGTTCAACAGCCGTCGGTTTTGGCGCGAATGTCACTGCAATAAATTCAGTTGCCGTTGGAGCGAATTCAACCGTTTCGGCTGACGCTAACGGTGCTACTGCTATTGGGTATGGATCTTATTCTAAATCTATTGATTCAACAGCCGTAGGAAGGAATGCTGTTGCACATGGGGATAAGGGTGCTACTGCCTTGGGCAGTTTTGCAGGTGCTACAGGAACTAATTCTTTGGCTCTTGGCATCACTGCTATTTCTTCGAGCACCGGTTCGATTGCAACTGGCGCGGGATCTTCGTCTACTGGAGAAAACGCAATAGCAACTGGCGTTGGCGCTAATGCTTCTGCCACTAATTCAATCGCAACAGGCACAAGTTCAAATGCTTCTGTCACTAATTCAATCGCAATAGGTACAGGCTCTAAGGCCAATAACGCTAATGCCATTGCGATTGGTGCAGGGTCTAAAGCAACAGGTGTGAATGCGGTGGCTTCAGGGGCTGGTGCAGAAGCATCGGGAAATAATTCTCTTGCATTCGGTGCTGGATCAGCGGCAACCCAAACCAATTCCGTTGCGATTGGAGCGGGATCTAGAGCAACAGGTGTGAATGCAGTGGCTTTAGGTGCTGGTTCAGAAGCATCAGGCGCGGATGCGCTTGCTTTCGGTTCAGCTGCTGTTGCTAATCAGAACAGAGCGACTGCTATCGGGGCTGGCTCAAAAGCGACAGGCAATGATGCAGTCGCTCTTGGCAGTAATGCTGAAGCTGCAGCAAACAATGCGATGGCATTGGGAACCAATGCCGCTGCCAGTGAAGTTAATTCTTTAGCCATCGGTAGTGGATCTAATTCGGCGGGTGTCAATGCCACCGCCCTCGGTGTTCGTTCCAGTGCTTCGGATACGAATTCCTTAGCTGTCGGCACTGGCTCCATCTCCTCGGCCGCAAATTCCACTGCAATCGGCGTGGATTCCAACGCGTCTGCAATTAATGCTCTTGCTTTAGGTAGTGGATCTAATTCGGCGGGTGTCAATGCCACCGCCCTCGGTGTTCGTTCCAGTGCTTCGGATACGAATTCCTTAGCTGTCGGTACTGGCTCCATTTCCTCTGCTGCAAATTCCGCTGCAATCGGCGTGGATTCCAATGCGTCTGCAATTAATGCTCTTGCTTTAGGTAGTGGATCGATTTCCTCTGGTACGAATTCCATCGCGGTTGGATCCTCTGCTAGATCCGCTGTTGTCAACTCCACCGCTGTGGGTAGTGGATCGAATGCCAATGGAGTTGATTCCATTGCGCTCGGTGCTGGCGCTGCTACCAATGACTCTGGATCAGTAGCCATTGGTGCAGGATCCTGTGCGTTCGCAACCAATTCAACGGCGATTGGTTTCAATTCCAGTTCCAATGGCACCAATGCCATTGCAATTGGAGCTGGGACCTCTGCCACATGTGCCAACTCCTTTGTGTTGGGTGCAGGTGCCATTGCCAATGGTGTAGGTGCTGGGGCGATTGGCTATTTGGCCAACACACAAGGTTTGGATGCCATGGCAGTGGGCGTTAAGGCCTGTGCTGTCGAAAATAATTCCATGGCGATAGGAACATCCGCCTGCTCAACGGGTGTTGATTCGATTGCTATTGGTTTTAGTGCTTGCGCCAGCGATACCAACGCCTCAGCGATCGGTACCAATGCAACAGCCAATGGCACTAATTCCATGGCCTTTGGTGCTAATTCACGAGCTTCTGGCACGAATTCCACAGCGATTGGTGCTCAATCCTTTGCTGACCAGACCAACTCTTTTGTGATTGGCCCTAACACCGTTGCTTGCGGTGTCAATGCAGGTGCTATCGGTGCGAGTGCTAATGCCAATGGCGAATCTTCACTTGCGATCGGTGTTCAATCTTTCGCGAAGGAAGAAAGTTCTCTGGCATTAGGGACCAATGCCCAGTCCATTGGTACAAACTCAACAGCGATTGCTGTTAACGCCTCGGCCAGCGGCGCCAACTCAATGGCTTTGGGCAAGACTGCCAGCGCCACCGGCGTCAATTCGACAGCGATTGCTGTTGCTGCGTTGGCCAATGGTTTGGACAGCGTCGCTCTGGGTGTTCAGTCCAATGCCCAAGGCGAAAAATCGATGGCCTTGGGCACCAATACCTTGGCAAGTGGTGTGAATGCCACGGCTATTTCATCGAACGCCACAGCTGCTGGAAATAACTCTGTAGCCCTTGGCGTTTTCGCGAACGCTCGTTCTGAGAGTGCTTTGGCTTTTGGCACCAATTCTTTGGCTAATCAGACGAATGCTTTAGCCATCGCTTCTAATTCAACTGCCGATGGACCCAATTCCATTGCCATTGGTGTGTTGTCTAGTGCTTTGAAGGCCAATGCTCAGGCATTTGGAGTTAGGGCCTATGCCGATGGCACCAATGCTGTTGCCATTGCAGCGAACTCGAATGCCACTGGAGCGAATTCCATGGCCTTGGGTGTTGACTCAATTGCTTCAGGACCTAATTCCACTGCAGTTGGTGTTGATTCGAATGCCTCAGGCACAAATTCCACGGCTTTAGGTGTGGTTTCGGTTGCCTCTCAAACCAATACTGTTGCTATCGGCACCAATGCAACTTCATCAGGTGTTGGCGCGTTGTCGTTTGGTGCGAATGCGCAGGCAACGTCTACCGACACCATGGCTTTTGGTGTCAATGCCTTAGCGAATGAAGTGAATGCTACGGCGATTGGTCGTAGCGCTTTAGCAACCGGGGAAAATTCAATTGCGGTTGGTTTGTTTGCCGAGGCCTCCGGCAATGTCGCTGTTGCGATTGGTATGAACTCGACAGCATTGGCTGAGAAGTCGATGGCCTTTGGAGCCTCTGCCAATGCTTCTCAGAACAATTCTTTGGCCATTGGCACCAATGCTTCAGCGATCGCGAACAACACCATGGCACTTGGTACGGATTCCGTCGCCAATACCAACGCTGCTTTTGCCGCTGGTTTGCGTTCTCAAGCAACTGGTTTGGACTCCATGGCTTTGGGGCTTGAATCTGCGGCCGCGGGTGCAAATTCAACTGCGTTTGGTGTTAATTCCAATGCCAGTACTACCAATTCCTTTGCTGCTGGATCTTTCGCCTCTTCACTTGGGATCAATAGCATTGCCTATGGAACCAGCTCTTATGCCAATGCAGAAAATGCTATGGCAACTGGTACTCAAGCGAATGCCACCGGCATCGATTCCATTGCAGCCGGTGTTCTTGCTAATGCGACTGAGCTCGGTGCGTTGGCTTACGGCGCTCGTGCCATGGCCACCGGTGTTAACTCCACCGCCATGGGTGCATCGTCTCGCGCACTTGGTGAAAATGCTTTGTCTTTGGGTGAAAAATCAGAAGCAACTCAGGATGATGCTTTTGCAGCAGGTGCTAAGGCGAAAGCAACAGCCAATGGATCAATGGCGCTTGGCGAGCAATCCACGGCGTCTGAAAACAATGCAACAGCGCTTGGTACTCAGTCCGTTGCTTCTGGTGTGAATGCCATTGCTATTGGCACATCGACACTCGCCAATTCAACCGATTCGTTTGCAGGTGGTTTTGATGCATCAGCACTTGCACTGAATTCGATGGCACTGGGAAGTGGTGCCATCGCGATTGGAGTTGATGCGTATGCCGCAGGACGACTCGCCAATGCCTCTGGTCTTCGAGCATTGGCTTTGGGGACAAGTGCTTCTGCCTCGGAACAGGGAGCCTATGCAGCTGGATCTTTCGCCAACGCATCTGGCATTTCCTCAATGGCATTAGGTTCTAATGCTGCCGCTAGCAACCTGTCCGCCTATTCAGCAGGTTCTGCAGCCTTCGCCTCTGGTTCTAATTCGATGGCGCTTGGCACTGAAGCTCTTGCAAGTGCCGATAGTTCTTATGCAGCTGGTCACTATGCCAATGCCAGCGGAGCGAATTCAACGGCACTCGGCAGGAACGCTATGGCTTCCGCTGCTGATGCTTACGCAGTTGGAGTTTCTGCGACTGCTTCTGCAATCAATGCACTGGCTTTTGGACCATTAGCCAATGCGAGCGGGGTCAACAGTATGGCTCTGGGAAGTGATGCGAAAGCAAATGCGACTAACGCGTTCGCTGGAGGCGTCGACAGTATTGCTCAGGGCATCAATTCAATGGCGCTAGGAACGAAAGCCTATGCGTTGGAGGATGGATCGATTGCTTACGGAGTTGCGAGTCAGTCCTTAGGAAAAAACACCTCGGCTTTTGGAACGAATGCTATTGCGAATGGCAGTGATGCCATCGCCTTTGGTCACAACGCTAATGCTAATGCGGCTGAAACGATTGCCTTTGGCGCTAATTCGAATGCTCAAGCCGATTCTGCAATTGCTATCGGTTTCAACAGTTTCGCGAGTCAGAACAGTGCGACTGCTGTTGGTCGTTTTGCCAGTGCGACGGCAAATCAATCAATTGCTTTGGGCTATTACGCCAATGCTGATGCCAATCAAGGTATCGCAATTGGTGATCGGGCCCTAGCGAATGACACCTACACCATTGCTATTGGCTCCAATTCTGAGGCAACTGGTTCCCGAAGCCTTGCTATTGGAACCAAGGCTTTTGCCTCTGGTGAAAATGCAGCAGCGATGATGGTCTGTTCTCAGGCGATTGGTCGCAATTCGATGGCCTTCGGCCAATTCTCATACGCCAATAGCAACAACAGCTTTGCGATGGGTGTTGATGCTCGTGCAACTGCTATTGATGCGTATGCAATTGGCGTCAATGCCAATGCCACACATACCAATGGTTTCGCCTTTGGCACCTATGCCAATGCACAGCAGGTCAATGCTTTTGCTGTTGGACCTAATGCCTTCGCGAGTGGGATTAATTCCTTCGCGGTGGGTCCCAATGCGCGAGCGACTGGAAATGATTCCTTTGCTTTTGGTCCAGGTGCAGTCGCGACTGGTGATGGTTCCTTTGCCCTTGGAGATTTTGCGACTGATGCCTCTGGCGCCAATGATTCTTTGGAGACCGGTGATGGCGCCAAAGTCAGCGCAAGCAATGCATCAGCTTTCGGCACGGAGTCCACAATTTGGAGTGGCGCTACTTACTCCTATGCCTATGGATATGACTCACTTGTTTATATCGGCGCAGAGAATGCTATTGCATCGGGTACTCAAGCCAATGCTCTAGCTAATAATTCCATGGCGATGGGGATGCAAGCCCAGACAGGTGGTGCTAATTCCATCGCAATTGGCTATGGCGCAAAAACTTATGGCACCTCGAATCACCAACAATCCGTCAATTCAATTGCTGTAGGTATTTCATCTCGTGCCAATGGCTCGAACTCCATGGCTTATGGATCAACAGCCAGTGCCAATGGTGCTAACGCCACTGCATTTGGTGCTAATGCTTCATCGATCGGGCCCAACACGCGGGCAGCCGGCACCAATGCTAGTGCCACTGGTTTCAATACTTCAGCATCAGGAACCGGATCCAGCGCTTCAGGTGTGAATGCATTCGCAGCTGGTGTTGGAGCTACAGCTAGCGGAACCAATGTTCGCGCGGAGGGAACATTGGCTTCAGCCATTGGGTTGAATACTTCAGCGTCAGGAACGGGTGCGAGTGCTTCAGGGGTCAATTCAGTTGCAAAAGGAGTTGGTGCGGCTGCGAGCGGAACCAATGTTCGCGCGGAGGGAACATCTGCTTCAGCCACTGGGGACAACACCTCAGCATCCGGAACGGGTGCCAGCGCTTCAGGGGTTAATGCGATCGCAAAAGGTGTTGGAGCTACTTCAAATGGCACCAATGTGCGTGCTGAGGGAACATTGTCTTCTGCCACCGGTTTCAACACTTCAGCATCCGGAACGGGTTCCCGCACGTCAGGTACTAATTCATTCGCAGCGGGTGTTGGAGCCACAGCGAGTGGCACCAATCTGCGTGCGGAGGGAACGGCCGCCACTGCTACAGGATTTAATGCATTTGCCTCGGGTGTGGGAGCTACGGCGAGTGGCACCAATGTGCGTGCAGAGGGAACGGGCGCCAGCGCTTCAGGGGTTAATGCATTTGCCTCGGGTGTAGGAG